>CAYWIP010000016.1:0-36842 GCA_964458395.1 uncultured Ruminococcus sp. | reverse complement strand
GACAGACGATTCCTAGAGGTTTCCACTAAAAATAGTTGGCGAACGAGGAGCGCGTGTGACGCGCCCCGCAATATGAAAATCACGAACCCATTCTCGGCAACCGAAAAATGCGGAAGGGGGATAGGGAGATGGGAAGGAGAGCGCGAGAGGAAACCCGTAGGGGAAGGGGGAATCCGCATTTTTGTCGGATTTTCTTTTCCCCCTTCCCCGAAGGGTGTCCTCTCGCAATCGTGAGACAACATTTTAATTAAAATTAACGAAACCACAACAAGCAACAGATTACAAAAAATCTTTTACTCCCAGCGCTGCTGCGCTAAATTCTGATTTACCTTAATTATACCACGTTCTACCGTCAAAGTAAAGGCTTTATTATAAATTTTAAACAATCTGTAAGATTTTTTAAAGAAGTTTTTGTGACAATTTACCCTAAATTTTATGTAAACAACGACACAATATTCACCGTTCAAAAAAATATTGACATTGAGCCGCGAATATGCTATAATAAAAAAACAGAGTAAAAATCCGATAAGGATAAAAGAAAGGAAAAATATTATGACTATGAGAAAATTAAGCGCCGCATTTGTTGCGGTATGTTTGGGTGCGGCAATGCTGTCGGGATGCAGCGGCGTTCCCGCGAACACAGTGTTCTCGGCGGACGATCTGCCCGGAAAGTCTATCGGCGTTCAGCAGGGTACGACCGGCGATAACTACGCGAAGGATCTCGAGGAGAAGCCCGAAGAGGGCAAGGAGCCGGCTAAGGTCGAGCGCTTCAATAAGGGTGCAGACGCTATCACCGCGCTCAAGCAGGGCAAGATCGACTGCGTAATTATCGACAACGAGCCTGCAAAGGTGTTTGTTTCGGAAAACGACGATCTTCAGATACTCGCCGATCCGTTTGCCGACGAGGACTACGCTATCGCGGTAAAAAAGGGCAACAGCGAGCTTACCGAAAAGCTCAACAAGGCTATGCAGGAGCTTAAGGACGACGGCACTATTGCCAATATTCTCGGCAACTACATAGGCGACAACAAGGGCAGCTATCAGTACACCTCTCCTGAGGGTGTTGACCGCAGCAACGGCAAGCTTGTCATGGCGACCAACGCGGAGTTCCCGCCCTATGAAATGCACGACGAGGGAGACAAGATAGTCGGTATCGACCCGGATATATTCCAGGCGCTCTGCGATAAGCTCGGCTACGAGCCGGTCATTGAGGATATGGCGTTCGATTCCATTATCCCTGCTATCCAAGCCGGCAAGGCGGATCTCGGTATGGCGGGTATGACCGTCGATCCCGACAGACTTGAAAACGTCGACTTCACCGACAGCTACGCAAAGGGCGTTCAGGTCATCATCACACGCAAGAAGTAATTTAGCAAAGCAGTACGATAGTGCGGAAAACAACCGCACTATTGTTTTTAGCCGAATACGGGAGAATAAATATGGAAGGAATAAAGCAGTTTTTTAGTGAGTTCGGCAGAAAATTCTCGCAGAACTTCATCGAGCAGAACCGTTGGCATTACCTGACGGACGGTCTGCTGAACACGCTGATAATTACGATAGGCGCGGTGATACTGGGTTTTCTGCTCGGCTTTGTCGTAGCGGTGATACGTTCAACTCACGACAAAACGGGCAAGATGAAATTCTGGAACGCAATAGCGCAGATATACCTCACGGTCATCCGCGGAACGCCTATGATGGTGCAGCTGCTGATAATTTATTACGTCATCTTCGGCTCGGTGAATATCAACAAAATATTCTGCGCGGTGCTGGCGTTCGGTATCAACTCGGGGGCGTATGTTGCGGAAATTATACGTTCGGGAATTATGTCGATAGACAACGGACAAATGGAGGCCGGGCGCAGTCTGGGACTGAATTACCGTCAGACTATGCTGTCGATAATTCTGCCGCAGGCATTCAAGACGGTGCTGCCCGCGCTGGCGAACGAATTTATCGTGCTGCTTAAGGAAACCTCCGTCGCGGGTTACATAGCGATTCAAGACCTCACCAAGGGCGGCGATATCATCAGAAGCCAGACCTATGAAGCGTTTATGCCGCTGCTGGCTGTCGCGGCGATCTATCTGGTTATGGTAATGGGGCTTACAAAGCTCGTCAGACTGCTTGAAAGGAGGCTCGCCAAGAATGATAGACGTTAGTCATCTGTACAAATCGTTCGGCGATCTCGCCGTGCTGGAGGATATTTCCGAAACTATACAAAAGGGCGAAAAGGTCGTTATTATCGGACCGTCCGGCTCGGGAAAAAGCACGTTTCTGCGCTGCCTTAACCTTATGGAAATACCGACCTCGGGCACGATCACATTCGACGGCGAGGACATAACAAGCTGTCACAGCAGGGAGCTTGACCGTCTGCGCCGCAGAATGGGCATGGTGTTTCAGCATTTCAACCTGTTCCCGCATCTGACGATACGCAAAAACATCACGTTAGCGCCCGTTAAGCTGGGTCTGATGAGCAGGGAGGAGGCAAACGCGGCTGCCGACCGCCTTTTGAAGCGCGTGGGCTTGCCCGATAAGGCGGAGAGCTATCCGAGTATGCTCTCGGGCGGACAGAAGCAGCGGATCGCGATCGCGCGGTCGCTGGCAATGAACCCCGAGGTAATGCTGTTCGACGAGCCGACCAGCGCGCTCGATCCCGAAATGGTGGGAGAGGTGCTCGACCTTATGAAGCAGCTTGCCGACGAAGGCATGACGATGATCGTCGTTACGCACGAAATGGGATTTGCCCGCGAGGTCGCGTCGCGCGTACTGTTTATGGCGGACGGAAAAATTCTCGAGCAGAACCCGCCCGATGAGTTTTTCGCAAATCCGCAGAATCCGCGCCTTAAAGACTTCCTTTCAAAGGTGATATAATACTAATTTATAATCTACGTGTAGACATCTTTGCGAAAATCCCGCACCTCTCGCTGCGTCAACGCTCCTTTGCGTACATACAGTACGCTTGCGTCGCGTTTTCTTGCGATAGGTGCGGTCTTTCCGCAAATCCTGTCTACACTCCGATCATAAATTAGTATAAAAGCTCCGCGTTCGGAACACCTCCGAACGCGGTTTTGTTGTTATCGCGGAACATTTGCCGCGTTGGCTTCGGGCTTTATCGCGGAGAGCCTTTTGCGGCATTTCAAATGCTCCGTTACGCGCGTTATCGCAAGCGCCGCGGCGATCGAGATAACGGTTGCCAAAGTAAAGCGGAGCAGGCTATACTGCCCTGCGAAATTTTCAGCGCCGAATAATTCCGCCGCCGCTCCAAGCATGTGGATAATTATCGGGTGGATCACGTATATCCACATTGACGACCTGCGCAGAAGCGGGTGCGGCTTAACCTTAAAGGAAGCGAGCAGCTCAAAAAGATATATCGTTGACGGGATAAGGAAAACATACATATTCCCCGCGATCCCGAAACGGTACAACAGAAAGCTCTCCAACGTCAGCAAGAGCATTGATACGGTCAGCCCGACCGCCGCCGCGAAGCGGTTTTCGCCTAGCCTGTGTTCACGGAGAGCGGTTCCGATAAGCATAAATACCGGCGCGAAAAACAGTCCGTTTCGCGTTGATGAGAACACCTTGAAAAGCGCCGAATACACTGCGTTTATCGGAAGGATACCCGATACGAACCGATAATAGCTGTCACCGAAAAGCCCGATAACATACAGCGCCGCTGCGGCAGAAAACGCGGCTTTTTTCGGAAGCTTTGTCAGCGCGTAAACGATAGCCGCTCCGAAAACGCACGCGGGGAAGTACCATAGGTGAAAGAACGCGCCGTCGAACAGCAGCATTTTCAGGTTTGCCGCGTAGGTGTTGAACGGGAGATAGAGCGTTATCGCAATAACGTACAGCGCGGTGGTTTTTGCCGCGGTCTTTTCAAGACCCGCCGCGGTGCGCAGATCGGAGAAATACCCCGTCATGGCGAAGAAAAAAGGTACGGCGATACGCGCCGCAACGCCCGTCACGAAATGGTTTGCCGCCGCGTTCACGCTCCAGAGCGGAGAGGTATGTATCGCTATTACCAATATTGCGGCTATTATGCGAAAAATGTCAAACGCTCCGAGATTTTTTCTGTCATTCATTGATATCGTCCTTTCCGGGAAATTTTTGAAGCGGATCGCTTTCAAGTTAATGATAAACCCGACGGACGGAAATTTCAAGGAAAAACGACCGAGTTGCTTTTTTTCGATACCGAGTTGCACGGGAGCGGTATTGACAGGCTCGGGAAATCGTTGTATAATTAAAGTATACAAAATGCCGGAGAGGAGGGCTGCGGAATGAAGATCGCCGTGTGCGACGACGACTTGGATTTTCTGAAAAACGTGTTCCGTCCGCTGATCGAGAACGCCGTAAAACGGGCGGCTGTCGACGCGCAGGTGAGCTTTTTCACGGACGGCGGAGTGCTGCTCGAAAAATTCTCGGACGGAAACGGCTTCGATCTGGTGATTCTCGACGTGGATATGCCGCGCCTTAACGGAAAAGAGCTCGCCGCGGAGCTTCGGCTTATCGACTCGTCGTTCTTTCTGGTGTTCGCGACGTCCTACCGCGACGAGGTATACAACACCATTCCGTATCGGATAAACGCGTTTATTACCAAAGACAGCGCTCCCGAAAAAATTACCGCCGAGCTTGCGCGAGTTATACGCGAGTGCGGAGAATTTTCTCCCGACGTGTACGCTGCCGAGGTCGCGGTCAACGGCGAGAAAAAGCTTGTCCGCATACCGCAGAACGATCTGTTTTACTTCTGCTGCTTAAAACGGAAAATATATCTGCATACGGGAAAGCGGGAGTATCTTCTGACGGAAAGCCGCTTTGCCGATATCGAGGAACGTTTTCTCGGCAAGGGCTTTTATGAGGTCTGCCGCGGGTATATCGTCAATATGAGCAAGATCTCGCTCGTCGAAAAAAACGGCGTCACGCTTGACAACGGCGAGGTGCTGCCGCTCAGCCGCGGACGCTACGGGGAGCTGCAGGGGCTGCTTCTCAACAACATCACTATGGAGAGCGGACTGTTATGACTCAACATTATTTTTTGTTTACAAGCTTTTATCACGAGCAGAACACGCTTTACGCGATACGGCTCGCGCTTTATCTCGCGGACTTCGCGCTGCTGTATTTCTTTTCGTACAAGCTGTTTCACAAACGGCGGTTTACTTTTCTTTTTGCGAATATCTGCGCGGTCGCGGGAGCGCTGATCTTTTCTCTGATATTGCAGAATATTGACGGTTATTTTGATTTACAAGGGATCGCCTTTAACGTAGGAAGCCTTTTGTTTACGCTTGTCACTATGCATTTTCTGTATTCCGACAGGTTTATCAGAAAAGCCGCGTACGCGCTGTTAAGTCATTTTCTTCTCACGATAGCCGACATTTTCAACACCTACCTTTATATGGCGCTCGGTATGGATTATAATCTTACCACATATCCGCCGCCCGACAGCCACGGGGAATTTCGTTTTATCTACTGCGCGGGTCTGAAAGTGATCGACCTTGTCGTGCTGCTTATTATGTACCGTATGCTTAAGCGCCTTATGATCGCGGGGACGGACAAGGATTGGGCGGCGCTGGATTATATCGCGCTGATATTGTTTGTCGGCAGCCAGATCTTCGGGCTGTTCGGTCTGCAGTATTATTACTATTCGCACCCGTATATCAGACATCTGAGCTTTTTCATAGCTTCGGTGGTCATGCTTGCGGGAGTGCCGGTAATGCTGCGGTTTTTCCCAAGGCTGTACAGACGGTTCCGGAGCGATGACGAGCTTATCCCGCAATTTACGGGCGAACCGTCGGGATCACGGGACGGGAACGCTCCGTCGGTGCGGCAGCTTCAGAAGCTCCGTCACGATGTGAAGAACAACATCGTGACTATCTCCGCGCTTATCGACAACGGCGATAGCGCCGAAGCCAAGCGCCTGCTGAGCGAATTGGGCGAGCGTATCACCGCCGCGCTCGGCGGCGAAAAGGCTACGGGGATCGCCGCGATCGACACCACGCTTTCCGCCAAGGCGGCGCTCTGCGGAGAACGGGATATTACGCTCGATTTGCACGCCGAGCCGCTCCCCGAAACGAAAATACCGCCGATAGATCTCTCCTCGGCGATATCCAATATTCTTGACAACGCGATAGAAGCGGCGGAAAAATGCCCCGAGCCAGTAATAACGCTGCGTATCTTCAAGTACAAAATGTACCTCGCGATAGTCTGCGAGAACCCTGTCTCCGCACCGCCGCAGACGATCGGCGGACGGCTCGTCACCACCAAGAACAACGACGGTATGCACGGCTACGGCACGGAAATAGTAAGCGAGATCTGCCGCCGTAACAACGGAAGATTTCAATTTGAGTTCACGGACGACAAGTTTAAAGCGGCGGCGTTTCTGGAGATATGACCGCTTGTGAGCAATATGAAAAATTACAGAATGTCGCCCTTGACCGTCTGCGTCCTCCTGATTTTTCTTGAGGTGGTTTTTTCAAACTCCTCTTTTCTTATCCTTACGCGGCGGATAGCCTTTGACGACGGGAGCGCCCTGTTAAGCTCCTTGACCTTTTCCCTGATCTCGTTTGCCGTTTCCTCCTCCGTCTTGCCCGCGTAAAGCTCCTTGCCCAAAAACAGCTCCAGCGTCAGCGTTTCGTCCTCGGAATAAACCATAAGCTCCTGCGCGATCTGCGCCGCCTCCGCTTTGTTTTCAAGCTCCTCGGGAGAAACGTTCTCGCCGTTCGAGAGGATAATAAGGTTCTTCTTTCTGCCGGTTATGAACAGCCTGTTCTCGTCGTCGACATATCCCAGATCGCCAGTGTACAGCCAGCCGTCCTTGAGCGTTTCCGCGGTCGACGCTTCGTCCTTGTAATAACCCCGCATAACGGACGGGCTTTTCACCGTGATCTCGCCATCGACTATTCTGACTTCACAGCCCTTGACTACCGTACCCACGTCGCCGACCGATTTGCGTGTCAGATCGCCCGAGGTTATTCTCGGCGAACATTCCGTCATTCCGTAGCCCTGCGCGATAGTTATGCCAAGCTCCTCATACGCCGAAATAAGCTCGGGACTGAGATACGCGCCGCCGCTGTATATTACCTTCAGTCTGCCGCCGAAAGCGTTCTTCGCGACAGCCTGTATCGGGATATCGGGGTTCGCTTTTGCGGCGGTTCTGATCTGCTTGCAGATCGTCGCCGCGATCATCGGCACAAGCAGAATTATCGTCGGCGAGAAGAGCTTTAAATTCTGAGCGACCTTCATCAGCGAATCGTTGACGCAGACGCACGTTCCGTAACGCAGCGACAGCAGTATATCGCAGGTAAAGCAGTACACATGATGAATGGGCAGCACGGTCAGCAGCACGTCCTCCGTCGTGCTCTCGTTGTCGCAGCAGAACACGTTGTCCATAAAATTGCCGTGCGAGAGCATTACGCCCTTTGCCTTGCCCGTCGTTCCGGAAGTAAACAGAATAGCCGCGAGGGTGCTTTCGTCGGGCTGCTCGGGAGTCTGCGGAGGATAATTTTCAAGAACGCCGCCTAATGTCAACACTTCGCTCTCCGCGTTATCCGACAGCATAACATACTCTTTGATATTCGGGCAGTTCGCCTTGAAAACGGGAATGGCTGCCGAAAATCTTTCGTCGTAAAACAGAACGTCAACGTCCGCTCTCGCCAGCAGCTCGCAGATATCGGCGGGCGCAAGCAGCGCGTCTATGGGAACGGCGGCGCTGTCGCCGATCATCGTACCGAGATAGCTTACCAGATAGTTATAGCTCGTAGGACCGATAATTCCCGCGTGAACCGCCCCGCCGAATTTGTTCTTCAAAAAAGCGGAGATCTTCAGCGCGTCGCCGTAAAACTCCCCGAAGGTTTTTTCGCGGATATCTGCGCCGTGTTTTTCCCTGATAAAGACCTTATCGCCGTAATTGCTTTGAGCGCCGCTTACCAGATCAAATAATGTTTTCATATAATTATCCTTTCAGCTTTTCAATGTAATTTATCGCGTCGCCGACGGTAGACAGATCAAGAATCTCCTCTTCCCTGACCTGTATGCCGTACTTCTCTTCGACCTCGCCCAGAAAACTCATAAAGTCGAACGAGTTGAAGCCCAGATCGTCGACAAATTTTGTTTCCGCGTTTATCGCCTCGGGATCCGCCTCGACATAGTTGCAGATCAGTTCCTTAATTTCTTCAAGCATGATTATCCCTCCATATAACATCAGATCATTTCCAGGATCTGACCGATAGTCCTGTTTTTGTCCTCGATACCCCTGAACAGTATCCTGCAATAATAGTAATACAGAAACTCCATTTCCTTATCGCTCACAACGTCCTTTTTGTACTCGAAATTGAAGTTCAGCCCGTTGTCCTCGGGGCGGTGCATTACCGTTAGGTATAAGGGCTGCGCCGCGACCCCGTTTGAATACCAGAACGTCTTGTAGTCGATATCGGGCATTTCGGTGTTCTTCTCCCTGAGCGTAAGCGGCTGATATGTCAGCGAAATGCTCTCGTAGCTTGCTCCGGGAGCGTATTTGCGGTATTTCGCGCGCTTCATCGTAAGCTCTATCGGGTCGTAATTCGCGTGACGGAATATTTTGCTCTGCTCAAGCTGGATCGCCCGTATTCCCTCGATGAACGTCAGCTCCGGCTCTAGGATCGTGCGCAGCGGGAAGAAGTGGATACGCGTGCCGCCGCTGTTCTTTTCGAGAAGCGTTCCGCGGCGCGCCACGCAGGTTTTTACCGAAACGTCCTTTTCGTCGTTGTTGAACTTCGAGAGCACCGTCCGCAAGCCCATAAGCAGCAGCCCCGCCATTGTAACGCGGTTTTCCTCGCAGAACTTCATCAGCCGCGCTGAGGGTTCTCCCTCCAGATGATAGACCGAGATCGCCGCGTCAAGCGTGTTCGACGTGATTACCGCGCTCCGCAGCTTCGGATTTCCGCTCTCGCGGCGCTGCGTGAGCAGTCTGCCCGGTCCCGTGAAATCGGTATATATAGGCTCATCGCCCTCGATGCGCTCCCTCCAGAATTCCTCGTCCGCCTTGCGGGCGGCGTTTCCTCTTTTTTCGTATTCAAGGTCATGCAGCAGCGCCTGGATATAGGGCTGCATGGGCTTCGGCTCGGGATAGCCGTAGACCTTCGCGCAGTAAAGCTCCAGCACCAGTTTGTTGAACCCGATTATCGAGCTTGAATCCATGGTCATATGATCGACCTTTAAATAAACTCCGTTGTAGCCGCCCGGATATTTTATCATCACCACGTTGTTCATCGGGGAATTATAGCGCTCCAGCGGCTTGTGCGTCCATTGCGTCATTTCGTTGTGAGCGTCCTCCTCGCGCCAGCGTGAGAAGTCGAAAAAGCCGATTTCCCGATCGTCGAACGGCACGACATACTGATAGACCGTTCCGTCCTCGTCCTCGATAAACCGAAGCCGCATTGAATCAAATCCCGCAATCGCCTCTTTTATGCACTGCCTGAGTATGTCAAAATCCACGTCCTGCTTGATATACAATCCCGTGCCGATATTCAGCACCTGCGGCTTGGCGAATTTTATCGTGTAGAAGTGCAGTCTTTGCGCGGCGGTGAGCGGATAGCACTGCATCACCGTGCCGTTTATATTGAATTCTTTCATTTAATTACCCCCAAGATATGTGTTTAGAAATTCCGTTACCGTGTTCTCGTACAGCTCCTTGTTCTCGTACAGCGACGCGGCGTGACCCGCATTGTCAACGAGCAGCAGCCTTTTTTCGCCTGTGCAGCTTTCGTAATTTCTGACCGACATTTCGGTCGGAACGAAAAGATCCTCCCTGCCGTGAATGAACAGGATAGGGCAGGGCGCTTTTTTTACCGCGTCGAGCGTCGAATAGTCCTTAAAGCCGTAGCCCGCCTTACGTCTGCACATACGCTCGTTTATGTCCATTATCGGGTGCGGCGGCAGGTGATAATCTCTTTTCAGAATGTGCGTGAAAACGTCGTACGGCGAAGTGAACGCGCAGTCGGCGATAACCGCTTTCACGTTCGCGGGAAAATCGTCAAGACCGCTCGCCATAAGCACCGTAGACGCGCCCATTGAAACGCCGTAAAGCACAATTTCACTTTCCGCGCCGAACCGCCCGATAATGTATTCCATCCATTTCAGGCAGTCGAACCTGTCGAGAATTCCAAAGCCTATGTACCTGCCCTCGCTTTTTCCGTGTGACCGCTGGTCGACTATCAGTGCGTTATAGCCGCGCTCCATAAAGTACTCCGCCATTGTAGGACAATCGTTCATTCCGCAGCTCGTGTAGCCGTGAAACAGTATAGCCGTGCGCTTTGACGGCTTCTCCGCCGCGAACAGATCTCCGTGCAGCGTCAGACCGTCGCGCGATTTAATTGTAACGTGTTCGGACGGTCTTTTCAGAAATTTTTCCTTGACCTTGTGGATAAGCTTTATGTACTCCTCCCACTTTTCGCCGTCAGCCATTTCGCTTATATCCACGCGAAGCTGATCCTGCCGCGGTATGACGCGGTCAAACAGCGTTCGCGCCCCGATAAAGCAGGCAGCCGTTCCCGCCGCCAGAATTCCTCCCGCAGCCAAAGCTGCGGTTCCGATATTTAATTTCATTTTTCGACCTCCGGTCAGTATTTCTTAATAAAAAACAACAATTTTCCAAGCCGAAGAGTATAAATTCTCTTTCCGCGGGAAATTGCCGGAAACCTTGTTCGACCGACGGTCGAACTTCTGAATTATATTCTATCACATTTTCGACCGGCGGTCAAGTATTTTTTGAAAAAATATTGAAATCTTAAAAAATTTGTGATATAATAATAAAAAAATCAAAAAAAACACATATAAACTGTCTGTTTTTTCAAGAAAAGGACTGATAAAATTGAAACAAGACAAACCGGATAAGCGCGAGATGATATATGACGCGCTCGAGGAGCTTATGCTCACCGTGCCGTTCGGGGAGATCTCGGTGGAGTCGATAGCGCGAAAAGCGGGCGTGGGCAAGGGCAGCGTTTACTATTACTTCGACAGCAAGGACGAGATCCTTGACAATGTGATAGAACGCAGCTTCCGCCGCGCAATAAGGGAATACTTTGACAACGTACAGTCCGAAAGCACGGCGCTGGGACGTATCAAACAGCTTTTCAGGAGCGTGATCAAAAAGGATTTCGGCGGCAGCCGTCAGAATCTGATCGTGACGCTCCACCTTCACGACGACCTTATACTTCACAACAAGCTCAAGGCGATAGCGGTGCAGGAGCTGTCGCCGATACTTACGGTGCTGCTCGAGCAGGGGATCGAGGAGGGCTCGCTCAAAATGGAATACCCGAAGGAAAGCGCGGAGATAATCGTCACGGTGCTCACGGTATTCCTCGACAACACCGTGACCCCGCAGGAAAAGGTTTCGGTAAAGAAAAAGCTGAAAATATTCGCCAACGTACTTGAAACGTGCCTTAAAACTTCAAAGGGCAGCTTTGATTTTCTGTTTGACACTCTCGAGGACGAATATGTTTAAACGCTTCGTATAATAAATTAAAGAAGGCTGCGCCGATCGACAACGCAGCCTTTTTTGAAAAAATTCTCTGAAAACGCAAAATTTTATGAAAGATTTTGTTTCGGCTTACGTCACTATGGTTGAAGGGCGAAAGAAAGCCCCCGCGCGGCAATACATTCAACTACAGTGAGGTGAACATAATGAACGGCAATATTGCAGTTTCCCCGTCGGCAGGCGGCGAAATACTTATTGACAGCGCGAATACAGGCTCGGAGGTGGTTCGGTTGGACGACAGCGAAATTATCGGTATGCTCTTTGACAGAGACGAAAGCGCTCTCACGGAGTTAAGCAGAAAATACGGCAGCTACTGCGTTTCCATTGCGAACAATATCCTCCGCAACCGCGAGGATTCCGAGGAATGTGTGAACGATACATATATGAAAACCTGGGAATCCATTCCGCCCGAGAAGCCGAGGATACTCTCCGCTTTTCTCGCGAAGATCACCCGTAATCTGGCGATCGACAGATACAGGCGCGATCATTCAAAAAAACGCGGCGGCGATGATATGGAGCTTATTTTCGAGGAACTGGAGGAGTGCGTTTCCGACGGCTCGAGCGTCGAGGCGACCGCGGAGCGCCGTGAGATCCTCGCGGCGGTCAACCGCTTTCTCGGAAAGCTTTCCGCCAAGAACCGCATAATGTTCGTTTCCCGATACTGTTACTGCGAGAGCGTGCACGATATCGCGGCGCGCTTCGGCGTAAAGGAAAACAACGTTTCGGTCAGCCTTAACCGCACCCGCGCACAACTGCGCGAGTATATGAGAAAGGAGGGTTATGAGCTGTGAAGAATTCGGAATTATTTGATATTCTGGGCGAGATCGACGACAAGTACTTCGAGGAGGCAAAGCAGCCCGATGTTCAGCACGGTGAGCTGATCGTCGCCGAGTCAAGCCCTTTCAGGAGCTTTATGAGCATTTTCGCGCCGATAGCGGCGTGCGCGGCGATAGTCGCCGCGGTAGTTATAGGAGCTAATTTCGTAGGCAGAAACGCGGGTATCGTGGGACCCAACGATTCGGACAGCGTCTCCGACGTTCCCCTTTCGTCGGACAGCAGCACCGTTTCGGAGCCCGAGAGCAGCGTTTCGTCTTCCGAAAGCGAAAGCAGCGTTCCTCCCGTAAACACCAACGAGATACGCATAGAGGATTATCCGCCGATAGACCTCGAGACCGTTCCCGATATCAAGGGCAGCGGACTGGAGACCCAGTTTGGCGACAGCTATGACAAGCTGCTGCATAAAGCAACGCTCGCAACTCTGAAATGCGGAGAATACGAGCTGTATATGCTCGGAAGAGATATCCATATCGACACGAGCGTCGAACCTTATCCGCTGTATTCTTATGATATGACGCTTGCAGTCGTAAAGGACGGAAAAGTAATATCTTTCGACGGTCCGCATACATTCAGCGTTTCAATGGGTCAGGGCGGATATAAGCTTGTAGCTTTTGATCTGTCCAATTACCTTGAATACTACGAGTTGAACGGCTCAAATCTGGTTATCTTCAAGTATCACGAGCCGGGCGGGCGCGAGGAATACATTGAGGACTACGAGTGTACGTTCTTTTCCCTTGCCGACGACGGCAAGCTCAATTTCCTTATGGGCGACAGGAGCGGCATAGGCGGCGCAAGTATGGGAATTGTCGCGTATCTTAACGACGGCTACACCGTAGATCCCGAAGCGAATACTCTTACCGACGACTATGCGGTTTATCAATTTAACTGTGAGAATTTCGAGCTTAATCCTTACGAGGCGATACACTATACCACAAAGATGAACCTCGACCTCTCCGAGTACCCTTTGCTCGATATGTCGCAGGTTCCCGACGTTGCAAATATTAAAGAGCTTAACGAGTGTCTGCCCAAGGCGAAGCTCGCGGAAAAACAGGTCGGCTACTACACGCTCACCCTCATCGGCGAGTACATCAGAAGCCCCAAGCAGGTCAACCCCGAGACAATAATGGCGAGTAACGTGCGGACTGTCGTCTCACACAACGGCAAGATAGTTTATATAAATGAGCCGCGTGCTATAGAGTGTGATATAAATTATCTTGATGATGAGCTTATGGCTGCTTATGAGCTGAACTACGGTGTTGTTTTTGAAACCGATAATGGCTTCTGCAGAATTCAGGGCGACCAAATGGTCAAGTTTACCGTCTATCTCTCCGCGACCGAGGGTCAGGAGTACGACCACGACGGCTACAATCTCCATGCCGAGCCTATCCCGCTCCCCGAGGAAAACGCTCTGATACTGAACGGCGTTATAAGATACACCTTTGACTTCAACACCACGACCGTTACATCTTCCTACAACGACGAATTGGATTTTCCAAACAGTCTTTTAGGCTACAAGCCCTACGATAAAGACAGCGCCGATTATCAGTCCAAGGTTATCCTTGAGGAAAAGGAAATGGCGGGATACAAATTTTATCTTTTGGGGAACAACGTGAAAATATTTGATTTCTTTGACGAAATGCGGGGAACTACGACCTCAAAATTCAGCTTCACGAATCTGTACGTCTACATTGAAAAGAACGGCGAACGTATCGATTGTATAGACGCGTTCACAACAAATGTAAAACAGTACGATACCGATATGATAGGTCAGCATCTCCGCCCGTTCGAGATGAAGGACGGCATTGGCTTCGTGATGTACTGCAATCTGGAGGTCAACGGGGCTAATCCTTATGCAATGATCTACAAGCTGGAAAACGATAAGATCACCCAGTTGAAATATGATATGGACTTTGCTCCCGCACCGGCAACGGGTTCTCCGCAGGCTTTGCCCCCGAATTACACAGTCGTTCCTGAAGAAAACGCTATCGTGTATGATTACCATGGTGAGCAGGACAAAATCACGCTCGATTTTAAAAACAATTCGTTTTCAATAAATTAAACAATGCCGGGGCGCAAAACCCCGGCATTATCCTTGCATAAAAAGAGGACGCGCAAACGTCCTCTTAGTTTTGGAATTACTCTTCGTCCTCGGCGGGAGCGTCCTCCATAAGCGCCTTGATCGAAAGGCTCACTCTGTTCTTCTCCTCGTCGATGTCGATGATCTTAACGTCAACCTCCTGACCTACCGAAAGCACGGAAGCAATGCTTGTAACTCTCTCGGTGGAGATCTGCGAGATGTGGATAAGACCGTCAACGCCAGGAATGATCTGCGCAAACGCGCCGAACTCGGTTATCGAAACGACAGTCGCCTTGATAACGTCGCCCTTCTGATACTCGGAAACGAACTTCGTCCAGGGGTTGTCGTCGGGATCCTTAGCGGAAAGGGAAACTCTCTTCTTCTCCGGATCATAGCTTTTGACAACAACGCTTATCTTGTCGCCGATCTTTACAATATCTTTCGGGTGTCCGACTCTGTTCCATGTCAGATCTGCGGTGTGAACCAAGCCGTCAACCGGACCGATATCGACAAATACGCCGTAATTCTCAATGGAGCGAACCTCGCCCTCGAACTTCTGACCTACCTCAATAGTCTCCCAGAACTTCGCTCTCTCCGCGTCGCGGACTTCCTTGTTAGCCTGACGGATAGAGCCTACCACTCTGCCGCCGCGCTCATTTGTGACCTCAATGATCTTGAACTTCACGGACTTCTTGAGCAGATCGTCCAGCTTTCCGCCGCGCGGAACGCCGGTGTGAGAAGCGGGAATAAATACGCGTGTGTTCTCGTAGATCACGATAACGCCGCCCTTTACGACCTGAGCGACAGTGCCCTCGATCGTCTCGCCGGACTCCTTGACAGCCTGAAGCTTCTCAAGACCGAGCTGAGCGTCAACGCGCTTCTTGGAGAGCGCCGCGGTTCCGACGGAATCGTCGACCTTGACAACGACCGCGTCGATAACGTCGCCGGGCTTGACGATATCCTCGACCTCCGCGTTCGGATCGTTCGTAAGCTCCTCGCGGACTATGTAGCCTGTCTGCTTTGCGCCGACCTCAACGACAGCTTCCTTTTTGGATACGCTGACAACCGTAGCCTTAACTCTTTTGCCGGTATATAATCTGTTAAAAGACTGATCCTGCTCGAGCAGCGAAGCAAAGTCCTCCTCATTTTCATTTGTGGTTTTGGTGATTTCCTCGTTCATTCTCTCATGAACCTCCTTAATGGTATAAGCAGGAGTAGAAGCTCCTGCCGTTATTCCGACAATGCTGTCGGAGCGCAGACCCTTCAGGATCTGCAAAGGAATCTCATCGGCGGACGTCACGAACACCGTTTTGCAGTATTCGCCGCAGATCTCCGCCAGCTTCCTCGTGTTCGAGCTGTTGATGCCTCCGACCACGATCATCAGCTCAGCCCGTATAGCAAGCTCCCGCGCGCACTCCTGGCGCTTAACGGTAGCGTCGCATACCGTGTCGTATATACTCACGCAGCCGTACTTTTTCCCGACTATTCGGGAGTACTCCAAAAATTTGCTGCGGTCAAAGGTTGTCTGAGCGACTAAAGTTACCTTGTCATTTTCGGAAATCTCGCCGCGCTCAAACAGGCTCTCTATCTCATTAAAATCTTTGCACGCGAATGACGCACAGTCCGTGCTGCCCATTATCCCGACGACCTCGGGATGTTTTCTGTCGCCAAGCACGATAAGCTTCGCGCCCTCGGGCAGTGCGGCGGCTATATTGTGGATTTTTTTAACGAACGGGCAAGTCGCGTCAATGACAACCGAAGCAAGCTTCCGCGCCTCCGTCCCGACCGCTGCCGCAACTCCGTGAGAGCGAATTATCAGCGGCTTTCCCTCGGCTTCGGAAACGTTTACAACCGCGTGTACACCTTTTCGCTCAAGCTCCGCGACGGCATGCTCGTTATGAATAAGCTCACCCAGTGTAAGCGCCTCGCCGTATTTCGCGGCGGCGCTCTCCGCAAGCTCTATCGCGCGTTTAACACCAAAGCAGAAGCCCGCTTTGTCAGCGACCTCAATATACATCGGGAGCGCTCTCCTTTAACTCGGAGATCTTTCCCATTATCTCCTCGCTGACCCTGCGGATCGCGTGTTTGTCGGTGATATCCACGTCGAAATTCTCCGCCGGGATAGCTTCGCCGATAGAAACAAGTACATTCTGACGAATCTTTTTCTTTCCGTACTTCACGAACACGGGAATTACTGGAACGTGCGCTCTCGCTGCGATAAGCGAAACGCCGCTCTTGGGCTTGCCCAACTCGCCAGTTTTGGAGCGCGTGCCCTCCGGGAAGATCACGAAAATGCGTCCGTGATCAAGGCTCTCCAGCGCGCTGTCAATTGCCTTGGCGTCCTTGGAGCCGCGCTTTACGGGAAACGCGCCGAGCTTCTTTATAAGCCAGGTGAATATCGGATTAAGATGAAAAAGCTCATCTTTTGCCATAAATGTGTATTTTCCTTTGAAAACAATCCCTACCATTGGCGGATCGTTGTTGGAAACATGATTGGAGGCTATAATGTAGCCGCCTTTTTTTTCGGGGATATTTTCCCGTCCGATAACGGTAATGTGAAACCAAATGTGAAAAATAAAGTTTACAAGACCGCGCGCGATCTCGTAGAACATTACAGCCGCTCCTTTATAATGCCGCAGACCAGATCAACGGACTGCCCGAAATCAAGCTCCGAGGTATCCGCGAGAACCGCGTCGGCTGCCTGCTTAAGCGGTGCGGCGGCTCTGTGCGAGTCATTGTAGTCACGCTTGTTCAGATCGCTGAGGACTTCCTCAAACGTCACCCCGCTGCCCTTTGCCATAAGCTCGTCGTAACGTCTTTTCGCGCGGACTTCGGGATCCGCGGTAAGGAATATCTTGACGTCCGCATTCGGCAGAACGACCGTTCCGATATCTCTTCCGTCCATAATAACGTTATTCGTTTCGGCGATATCTCTCTGCAGACCAAGCAGCGCCGCCCGCACTTCGGGAACTGCGGAAACCGCGCTTGCCGCCATGGACATCTCCGGCAGCCTTATCTCCTCGGAAACATCTCCGCCGTTCAGGAAGATACGCTGAACGCCGTCCACAAGACGAATTTCAAGCTTTATGTCGCTGAGCGACATCGCAATTTCAGACGGATCGTGCATATCAACGCCGTTTCTGTGGCAGAACAAACCGACCGCGCGGTACAACGCGCCGGTGTCGCAATAGATAAAGTTCAATCGCTCGGCGGCGGCTCTTGCAATAGTACTCTTACCCGCTCCCACGGGACCGTCGATCGCAACAGAAATAAGCTTCAACACATTCACTCCGAACAGCCAGAAATTGTAAAATTATGGAAAAGGTATACTTCACCCTTTTCAATCACTTTATTATAACACACTTCAAAAAAAAATGCAAGGGGGTTTTTGATATTTTTCATCTTATTTTCACGAAATTATAGCGGAAGCGCCCGCGAGCCGACCCGTTGCAAAGGCTATCTGAAGATTGAAGCCGCCCGTATATCCGTCCGCGTCGATAACCTCCCCCGCGAAGAAAAGCCCTTTGCAAAGCTTACTTTCGAGTGTTTTCGGAGAAATTTCGCGGACGTTCACGCCGCCGCGCGTTATTATCGCCTCGTCAATCGGGCGGAAATCCTTGATCGTCAATTTTAAGAATTTCAGCGTTTTTGCCAAAGATTTTCGCTCAAGTTTGTTTATTTCGCTGATTTTCTTGTCAAGAGGAATGTTGACTATCCCCGAGATAGGTTCAACTAATTCTTTCGGCAGCAGCTTACGCAGACTTTGCCCGAACGCACCGCCGTGAAGCTCCGCGAAATCGCGCAGAATACGCGCGTCAAGCTGCTTCTCCGAGAGCGCGGGCTTCAGGTCTATCATAATGTTATACCGCCCCGCCGACATCTCCGGGATATGCGCCGAGGCGCTGAGAACCGTCGCGCCGCCCACGCCGTCCGCCGTAAACGCCAGCTCCCCGAAATCCTCGTAGATCGTCTTTCCGCCGTCAAGCAGCTTCACCGCCGCGTTTTTCAGCGTCAGCCCGACCGCTCCGCTTACCCATTTCTCCTCCGTAACCAGTGCCGACAGCGACGGGCGCGGCGGAATTATCGAATGACCCGCCTGCTCCGCCAGACGGTAGCCGAAGCCGTCCGAGCCTGTTTTCGGGTAGGACATTCCGCCCGTTGCCAGAATAACCGAGCGTGCGCGGAGCTGCCTGTCGTAAGTATTCACGCCGCGGCAAGCACCATCCCCAATAATAAGCGAGCGGACGTTCCCGCGTACGATCTCGGCGTTAAGCCGCCGAAGCCGTTCTGTAAGCGCGTTCACGATATCCGCCGCCTTGTCCGAAACGGGGAAAACGCGCTGACCGCGTTCCGTCTTCAGCGGAACTCCGAGTTCCTCAAAAAAAGCGATGGTATCACCAGGAAGAAAGTGTGAGAACGCGCTGTACAGAAATCTCCCGTTATTTGGAATATTCTCCATAAGCCCGTCCAAACCGCAGTTGTTGGTGACGTTGCACCGCCCCTTGCCCGTAATGGCGAGCTTTCTGCCCATGCGGTCGTTCTTCTCGACCAGCAGCACTTTCGCGCCGTTCTCCGCCGCCGTTATTGCCGCCATCATTCCCGCTGCGCCGCCGCCGACTACTATTACATCCGACAAATTTTTCCCTTTCCGAATCTCAGTTCAAATTAAGCGAATAAAAAGCCGCGTCAAAGGTTTCGCTGCCGTCGAACCTCGAATACTGTCCGTATTTCTCAAACCGAAAGCCGCACTTTTGTATCACTCTTCCCGATGCGGGATTTTCAACGGCATGACACGCTGCGAAGTCACGCGCGCCCACACTCTCATAAGCCCACTGTATCATGGCTTTGGCGGCTTCGGTGGCGAATCCCCGACCCCAGAATGCACGGTTAAGATTGTACCCAAGACCGTAAGCGACCCTTTCCGGGTCAAAGCCGACGTCGCCCGAGCCGATGACCTTTCCTGTCGCGGCAAGCTCGAACCCGAAGTGATTGTGCTCTTCCCTGATACCGGCTATCCATTCCTTTACCTGTTCAACGTTATCATAAAGGTTATAGGGCATAAACCTGTTGACTGCGGGGTCGCTTACCCACTCAAAAACGTCCTCCGCGTCCGCTGCAGTCAGCGGTCTGAGAATAAGCCGCTCCGTTTCTATCCTGTGTACCTGCATATCAAACATCCTTCTGGTAAACCTCGCTGCTGTCCCAGAGCTGTTCGAGATTTCCGAACGTCCTTTCCACGCGGCAGCGGTTAGCCGCCGAAACCATGGCGATAAGCGCGTTGATAAGGCTCATGGGCGCGACAAGGCTGTCCACGAACGACACCATATCCGAATACGCGTACAACGAGGTGTGAGCGTACTGCACCAGCGGCGAGCTGTCCGAGTCGGTTATGGCGATTATGTGCGCGCCCGACTCCTTGGCAAAGCGGCACGCCTCGATAGTTCCCGCCGCGTAACGCGGAAAGCTCATGGCGATAAGCAGGTCGCCCTCGCCGATGTGGATCATCTGCTGATAAAGCTCCGCCGTGCTTACCGCGCCGACAAGCGTAACGTTATCGAAAATCAGCCGCAGATAGTAGTGCATAAATCTCGCGAGAACTCCCGACGACATAGCTCCCTGAATGTATATCCGCTTTGAAGCGCAGATGGTCGAAACGGCGTTGTCAAAGCTCTCTCTGTCGATAGTTTCGAGAGTGCGGCGGATCTTGTCGATATCCTGATTGAGCACGCCGACAACGGGATCCTCGTCGCCTATGCGGCTGCGCGTAACGTCCATTCTTTGCAGCGAGGTCAGGCGGTTCTTGATATGGCTCTGGAGCGAGCGCTGGAGCTGCGGATAGCCCTCGAATCCCAGCTCAATGGCGAATCTGACAACGGTCGATTCGCTCACGCCGACAGCGTTTCCGAGCTTGAGCGCGGTCATATACGCCGCCTTTTCGTAGTGCTCCAGTATAAATTTAGCTATGAGCTTCTGGCTTTTCGAGAAGCCCGGCAGCTTATCTTCTATTTGTTTCAGCAGATCTTCGTTCATTTTAAACTATCTCCTTAAACGACGGTTTTAAACACCTATTATATAATACACCTTTATTTCCGAATTTGCAAGTCTTTTTGCAGAAAAATTTTTTTAATCCTGCAAAATTTGTGCAGTTTTTTGCAGTTCCGGGAGTGGTAATATTTAGTCAGCGGAGGAAACAAAGCGTTCAGCAGCGTTTTGGCAAGGCGTTTCAAGCTTTAAGGGAACGGAACGCCGCAATTTGCAAAAAAAGGGAATACATGCCTTTGTTGCAAAATTCACCGCAGATCAAAATTAAGAAAGGAGTGATCGTATTGGGACTTAAAAGCCTGCTCTTCGGCAGCCGCAAGCTGTATGAGGACTCGGCTTTGGCGGCGTTCTACTCGGGCGATATGGCTCGCTGGAACGACATCTATAGCGGCGGCGGCGACTGGCGCTACACGCGCAAGGGCGGCATGAACGGCGGAACGCGCCGCGTCGCCTCGCTCGGGGCGGCAAGGGCGGTCTGCGCGGAACTGGCGCGGTTGTGCTTCACCGAGGGCACGGAGCTTTGCTGCTCGGACGCGGAAACGGAGAGCTACCTTAAAAAGGTTCTGGACGAAAACGGCTTTGCGGAGCGGTTTTCGGACTTCCTTGAAAAGGCGTTCGCGCTTGGCGGCGGAGTCGTCAAGGTCTACCGCGACGGCAGCGGCGTAAAGCTGGACTTTATCACGGCGGACTGCTTCGTTCCCATAAAATGGGACAACCGCGGAATTTACGGCGGCGCGTTCGGCTCGAATATCCGCGAGAACGGAAAGAGCTACGTCCTCGCCGAAACGCAGGAGCTTTCGGGCGACGGACTGACTATTGAGAACAAGCTGTTCCGCGAGAGCGGCGGCGAGCTTCCGCTGTCGGAGCTGTATCCGAAGATGTCCGCGAAAAGCACCATAAAGGGGCTTACAAAGCCGCTGTTCGTCTATTTCAGGGCGGGCGCGGGGAATTTTCCGCAGTGTGCGCCGCTCGGGGCGTCGGTTTTCGCGGGCGCGGAGGATACGCTCAAAGCGCTCGATATCGTATTCGACAGCCTGACGCGCGAGTTCATTCTCGGCAAAAAGCGTATCATCGTGCCGTATTACGCGGTGCGAGGCGAGTACGACAAAAAGGGCGAGCTTAAACGCTACTTCGACGTGAACGACGAGGTTTTCGAGGCTTTTTCCACCTCGGACAGCGAGGAGCTTAAAATCTCCGACAACACCGCCGAGCTTCGCGTCGGGGAGCATACCGCGGCTCTGGAGGAGCTTCTCGATCTGCTGTGTATGCAGGTCGGACTTTCGGAGGGGGCGCTGTCGTTCAAGAGCGGCACGGTGCGCACCGCGACCGAGGTCGTCAGCAAGAACAGCCGCACCTACCGCACCGCCTGCTTCTACCGAAGAATGATCGCGAAGTGCTTAGGGCGCGTTGCCGAGAATATCTGCCTGCTCGGTAAAATGGCGGGCGAGCTTTCGGCGGGAGCGTGCGAAACGGCTTCTATCCGATTCGCGGACGGCGTCTGCGAGGACGAGAACACCAGAACCGAGCGCGTTCGCGGATTGTACGAAAGCGGCTTGATCTCACGCGCGAGAGCGATCTCCGAGATATACGGGATACCTCTCGGCGAAGCGAAAAATATGGAAAAGGAGGATAATTATGGAGAACAATAATGAAATGCTCACCGAGCAGGAAACTCAGAATTCGCCGGCAATTGAAACGCAGTCCGGAAGCGACCCCGTTATCGCCTCGGAGGGCTACCGGGAGAGCGACGGAACGCGTTCGGGCGAGATCTCCGAGCTGTACGCGCAGCTCGAAATGATGAAGTCCGAGCTTACCACCGCAAAGGTGCAGACCGCGCTTTTGCTTCTCGGTATCACCAAGGAGAAGCTCGAGGACGGCACGTCGCTGGCGGTCGGACTTTGCAGCACGGGCAAGACCCCCGAGGAGGCTGCGGCGGAGATAATTTCGGCGTACCCTCATCTTAAGGCGGTTCAGCGTAAGATACCGCAGTTCTCGGCGGCAAGCTCGGGAAGCGACGACGGCTTTTCGGCTATCCGCAAAATTTTCTCGGGAAGATAATCCCGAATAAGTTAAGGGCGGGACGGAGGGTTTACATATATTTACATTCCCAAGCCGCCGTCGGCGCGGACTATAGCTGCTGAGCACTAAGGAAAGGCGTGACGGAACGGCGGCGAACGGGATAATTTCAACAAATAAATCAACGAAAGGAAGAAAATAAAATGGCAAAAACGATCGAATACGCAAAGGTATTCCAGAAGGAGCTTGACAGACAGATCGTCGAACGCTCCACCTCCGGGTGGATGGAGGAGAACGCCGCGCAGGTGATTTACAGCGGCGGCAGCGAGATAAAGCTCCCCAAAATAACCCTTATGGGTCTTGGCGACTATGACCGCGACAGCGGCTACAAGGGCGGCACGGTCAACTATTCCTATGAAACAATGACGCTTTCTCAGGACAGAGGAAGACGATTCCGCATTGACGCGCTGGACGTTGACGAAACGGGCTTCGGTCTGGCGGCGGCGAATGTCGCTTCCGAGTTCCAGCGCACGCAGGTGATCCCCGAGATCGACTCTTACCGTTACTCGACGCTGGCAAAGGCGGCGAAGATCACCAAGACCTACACTCCCGACAAGTCTACCGTGCTGTCCACTCTTGTGGGACAGATAAGCGCGGTGCGCGAGGTGACGGGCGGCGAGGGCGAGCTTGTAATAGCCATCGCCCGCTCCGTTTACGATATGATGCTGCTCTCCTCGGAGGTGTCACATTCCGTTGACAACGGTTCGTTCACTCAGGGCGAGATGGAGTTCTCCGTCAAGACCATCAACGGCGCGGTAATTATTCCCGTGCCCTCGGCGAGAATGAAGACCGCCTACACGTTCAACAGCGAAAACGGCTATTCCGCGGCTTCGGGAGCAAAGCAGATCAACTGGATCATCTGCCCGAGAAGCGCGCCTATTGCGGTATCCAAGACGGATAACGTCAAGATAATCACTCCCGAGCAGAACCAGTTCGCGGACGCGTGGGATATCGACTACCGCAAATACCACGACCTGTTCATTCCCGAAAACAAAAAGGCGGCTATCGCGGTCTGCACCGCCGCTTAAATAACCAAAGGTAAATTTCCCCCAAGAATTTACATATATTGACAAAAACGGCGGACAGCGCTCAAATCTACCGTGTGACCGCTGCCCGCCATATTTGTTTTATTCAATTTGCGCAAAGGAGAACAAAAATGATAATTACCAAGGAAGAATTTTTTGAAATGGGCTTCACCGCCGACGATACCGCGCTTCTCGAACGCTGCATAAAGCGCGCGGAGTTCGTGCTGAACGGGCTTACGGGAAACCGCGCTTCGGTCGCCGCACTCGGTGACGGAGCGGCTGCCGATCTGGTAAAGCAGGCGGCGGCGTTCCAGACCAACGCGATACTCAGGGAGGAGCTTGCGCTCGCAAAGGAGAAAACGGTTATTCCCGAGCAGTCGGAAAGCAGCTCGGACAAAACCGAGGAGCGCGTTTCCATCGGGGATTTCTCATATTCCACGGGAACTTCCGAAAGCCGTTCGACCAAAAATTCCTCAACGATCGTCGACAACGCGGGAAAATATGTTCCGCTCGATCACGACAGAACAGTCGTAAGGCTGCTGCGCGCGGCGGGCTGCCTGTACTGCGGGACGGAGGTGCTCGAATGAACGTAAAGCCTATCCCGGATATACTTCTCGGCGACAGCGTTACGCTGCTTACGCCCGCTTCGGGGAAGTGGAACGAAACGAAAATCAACAACGTCCGCGTCGAGCGCACCGAGGCGGTCAGCGATCATTCCTCGCAGAAGGCGCGCGACAACACCGAGCTTACCGTGTGGTTCGATTATGCGAGGTCTTCTCCGAAAGCGGATTTTTCCGCAGGAGCGAGAGTGAGCTACCGCGGCGAGAGCTACGAGATAACCGAGAGCAAGATCTACTTCGCCGATGCGCCGCACCACTGCAAATTCAAGGCGCGTAAGCTCGGCGGAGAATACAAATAAAAGGAGCGGAAAAAATGACGATAACAATTGACAAGACCGTTTTCAACAACGTCACCGAGCTTAACGCCAAGCGCGAGCTTCGCCGCACGGATATCCGCTACAACACCCGGGGCGATATGCTTATCGATATGGTGTGCCGGAAATACGCGCTGGAGGTGACGTTCGGGCTGCTGACGGAAAGCGAGCTTAAAGCGCTGCGCAATCTGTCGCAGAGGATATTCGTTTCCGTGAAGTTTCCCGCGCCCGAGGGCGACGTTACCGCGGATTTCCACATTTCCGACGAACCCGCGCCCGAGCTTACAGTGGTGAACGGCGTGAAGATGTACGGCGGCGTTAAATTACAGATGAAGCAGAAGTGAGGTGAGCGAATGACGGTTTCGGACAATTTCAAGTCGCTTGCCACAGCGAACGGCAGATACGTTTACTGCAAGATCACGGCGGGCGGCACGACCTTTCTTGATGACAGAATAATCGAGTTCGACTTTGACGACGTCGTTCACCCCGACCGCTTTACAATAGGAACGACGTGCTCGAACCGCTTCAGCTTTTCCGTTGTTTACGGCGGGGAACTGGAGGTTCATGACGAGGTGCGCCCGTTCGTCAGCTTCGACAATAAGGAGTGGTGCCCGCTCGGAATTTTTTATGTCGCAAAACGCTATGTACGCGGCGGATACGCCTCGATAATCTGCTATGACAAAATGAACGATCTCGACGCGGAATACGACCCGACCGTGCGCGTTCCGACGACCGCCTCCGCGCTGCTGAACGACGTATGTACGCAGGCGGGTCTTACATGCAGCGAAACGGTCCCGGAGCTTGCCGTAAAGCGTATCCCCGACGGCTGCACAATGAGTGAAATGATAGGGCTTATCGCCTCGCTGAGCTGTTCAAACGCAAAGATAGACCGCAGCGGCGTACTTGTTTTCAAACACGCCGCGCAGACAAAGAATATCCGCATAAGCGAGAAAAACTGCTTCAGCATACGGCGGAATTTGTCGATCTCGTTTATCGCGGGTCTTATCGCGGACGGCGACGGCGCGGCAGTCGAAAGCGGCTCAAGCTCCGTGGAATCGGCGGTGGAGATGTACAATCCGCTTATGACTCAGGAGCTTGCGGACGAGCTTGCCGAAACGCTCTCCGCGTACAAATTCTACGGCGCGGAGCTGGAAATGCAGGGGCTGCCGTATCTCGAAGCGGGCGACAATATCCTGCTTGAAGAGAACGGCGTTGATTATCCGATAACGCTCAGCGAGATAAGCTGTCATTACAGCGGCGGGCTTACCGCGAGGATCCGCTCGCGCACTACCGAGCCGGATAAAAGCGAGCTTCAGACCGCCATTGAAAAGCTGGATTTTCAGCCGAACATCGGACATATGCAGCGGTTCAATAATTTCGCGTTGTCGATAGCTTCGACCGCGAGAACCGCTTCGGAGTTTGAGTTCACCACCGAAAAGAGAAACGCAGCCGCGATACTCGACCTGAATTACGCTATGCTCGCCAACGAGGGCACGGAGATCAAAATAACGGCTTATGTAAACGGCGAGGTCTCCGACTATGAGGTCAACTACAAGCCCGTCGGCGGCAGGCTCTGTTTTGAGCATTACCGCTTTATGGCGGAAAATTTGCCCAAAGGAATTAACCGCATAACCGTGCGTATTCAGGCAACGACGGGCGTTGCCCGGATAGAGGCGAAGCAGGCGTACTCTACTCTTATCGTTCTGTAAGAACTATCCCAAGGTTTTTGCCTTGGGATAACGTTTATTCCCGCTTCTCGAAATAGCGGCAATCCGATGAAGCAAGAGCGTTCGCGTGGGTAAGGTCGTCAAGCATACAATATCCGTCCTTTTGATGGCGGCAGTCCTCGCCGCAGATTATCATATTCATTGCGCACCTCCGTGGAAATTAGTTTTAGCGCGGGCGGCGGTTTTATTCAAACAACCGTTGACAAAAACAGGAAGCCGTTGTATAATAGTATTAAAGAAAGCATTTGTTTGAGGATAATTTACCATGAAAGTTTTTATAAGGATAATGCACTGGATACTTCTGGTATTCGGGATAAATCTGCCGATAATACTGACGGGCGCTCCGCTTGCGCTACAAATATCGCTCGGGGCTGTGCTGCTGATATACTTTATATTCTTTAACGTTTTCCCGACGCTCAGGAAATATCCCACGCTGCGGCTGAAAATTCTCGGCGACGGCGCGGAGCTTATCCTCGCGTTCTGGGTGACCTGCGCCGCGTCTGCGCCGTTTGTCGGGATATGCATATATGAGCTGATCGGCGGCAGCACCGATTATTTCCGCTATGTAATTTACGCGATCGTGCTGATACTCTGTGAGGCGGCGATCTTCTGGAACGGCATAATCCGCGTTTATGTGACGTCGGTTCAGCTCGGGATACGCTACCGAGTCCTGGGGATAGTTTTCGGGCTTATCCCGATAGCAAATCTCGTTATGCTGATGATAATTTACGTTCGCGTTAAACAGGAAACGATTTTCGAGACGGAAAAATTCAAGCTCAACGAAAGCCGCAAGGACGACAGAATATGCGCCACAAAATATCCCGTGCTGCTGGTTCACGGAGTGTTTTTCCGCGACAGCCGTCTGCTGAATTACTGGGGGAGAATTCCCGCGGAGCTTGAGAAAAACGGCGCGGAGGTCTACTACGGCGAGCAGCAGAGCGCGCTTTCGATAGAACAAAGCTCCGGGGAACTGACCAAAAAGATCGAGGAGATAGTCACGCGGACGGGTTGCGGAAAAGTGAACATTATCGCTCATTCAAAGGGCGGACTGGACTCGCGCTACGCGATCTCGAAGCTCGGCTGCGACAAATACGTCGCGACGTTGACGACGATAAACACCCCGCACCGCGGCTGCATTTTCGCGGAATATCTGCTCGGAGCGGCTCCCGAGCGCATCAAGAATTTCGTCGAAAAGACCTACAACAAGATGTTTTATGCGCTCGGCGACAACTCCCCAGACTTTATGGCGGCGGTAAAGTGCCTTACCAACAGCTACTGCGAACAATTCAACAAGGACGTGCCGGACAGCCCCGACGTTATGTACCAATCCTACGGCTCAAAGGCGGTCAAGCTTCGCGGGACGCGCTTTCCGCTCAACATCTCCTACCCCGTCGTCAAGAAATTCGACGGCGACAACGACGGGCTCGTAGCACTCACCTCCGCGCCTTGGGGCGAGAAATTCACGCCGATTTATCCTCCCGCCAAGCGCGGAATAACTCACGCGGATATGATAGACCTTAACCGCGAAAATATCCGCGGCTTCGATGTGCGCGAGTTTTATGTGCAGATGGTGTCCGAGCTGCGCGAAAGGGGCTACTGATATGAACAACAAATATTACACAGTCTGCGGAATAACCGAGATCGGCGGAAAGATACTTCTGGTACGGCACACCTACGGCGCGGCAAAGGACAGGATATTGCTGCCCGGCGGATTCGTGTGCGAGGGTGAACTCCCCGACAGGGCTGCGGAGCGCGAGATTTTCGAGGAAACGGGAGTTACCGCAAGAGCGCGTTCGGTGCTTGCGGTGCAGTTCAAACCAGAGCAATGGTGCGTGGTCTTTGAAATGGACTTTATCGGCGGCAAACCGAGAAGCGACGGTCACGAAAACAGCGAGGTGCTGCTTCTTTCGGCGGAGGAAGCGCTCGCGCGTACCGATCTTACCAATCTAAGCCGCGAGCTGATAAAGGCGTATATGAAGCACGGAGCGGCGCTCGGAAAAAGCGAATACGTTCCCGCGTCGGCGGACAGTGAAAGCTATTCACTCTACGAAAGTTAATTAAAGAAAGGAATAATATGGCAGATATTACGATAGCAATGAGCAACACCGATCAGCTCCGCGCCGTATTCGGTGAATTCGACAGAAACATAAACCTTATACAGAAAGCGTTTTCCGTTACGATATTCGCGCGCGGCGGCGAGGTGAAGATCACGGGCGACGACGAAAGCTCCGTTGCCAAGGCGGAAAAGGCGGTGAAAACGCTCTGTGACAGCTTTTCGCGCGGAGAAGCTATCGAGGAGCAGAACGTCCGTTACGCAATAGCCATGGTGAACGACGGCGCGGAAAACGAGATCGCCTCTATAAGCGGCGACTGCGTCTGCGTGAGCTATTCGGGAAAGCCGATAAAGCCCAAGACTGTTGGGCAGAAAAAGTACTGCGATATGATACGGGGGAACACGATAACGTTCGGCGTAGGTCCCGCCGGCACGGGAAAGACATATCTCGCGGTCGCGCTTGCCGTCACCGCGTTCAAGCAGAAGCAGGTGCAGCGCATTATCCTCACAAGACCCGCGGTCGAAGCGGGCGAAAAGCTGGGATTTCTCCCGGGCGACTTGCAGAACAAGGTCGACCCGTATCTCCGTCCGCTCTACGACGCGCTTTTTGAGATGTTCGGGCAGGAGGCTTTCGCGCGGCTGTCGGAGCACGGAGCTATCGAGGTCGCGCCGCTCGCCTATATGAGAGGGCGCACTCTCGACGACAGCTTTATAATCCTCGACGAAGCGCAGAACACTACGCGCGAACAGATGAAGATGTTCCTTACGAGACTGGGCTTCAATTCCAAAATGGTAATTACGGGCGACATCACGCAGATAGACCTCCCCGAAGCGAAGAAGTCGGGGCTTATCGAGGCGCTCAAAGTCCTCCGCAACGTCGAGGATATCGCGCAGAACCGCTTCACCGAAAAGGACGTTGTGCGGCATAAGCTGGTGCAGGATATCGTAAAGGCTTACGACGAGTATCAGGGCAGCGCAAAGACGGGCAAGGGCACATGGAAAAATTAGTCGCGCTGTGCTATGTCTGGGCGTTCGGGCTTTCCGGCAAGGACGATTACGCTGCGGAGCTTAATAGGCTATATCTCGAGAATCCCGAAGACGATATTCTGCTGGAGCTTGAGTGTCTCGGCGATGACCGCGCAGCGGCTTGGGCTAGGCTCGGTTGGTTAGCCGACAGACTGAATATCGACTCATTCGGCAAGGAGCTGTTCACGGCGCTCGAAAAGGTTTACAGCGAAAACAGATTTCCGCTTGCGGAATTCGGCAGACGCTGCTATAAGCTGTGGTGTGCTTTGCCCTATCACCCCTATCAATATGAGCATATGGAGCCGTTCAGCACGCTCACGTACGCGGACGATCCGCTTTCTTACGGCGATGAAGGGCAGTCGCGCGATTTATACGAAGCCGCGTTTGATTATTATAAGGAGTGATTTCGTGGAAAAATTAGCGGCGTTGTGCTGTCTGTGGGTTTTCGGCTTTGGAACAAAGGCGGAATACTCTGCGGAGCTTGACAGGCTGTTCCTTGAAGAACCCAAAAACGATCTTTTGCTGGAGCTGGAAAATTTCGGAAATGACGGCGCGGCGGCTTGGGAAAATATATCACCTCTTGTTGAAAGCACGTTGAACGCCGATAAATTCGGTAAAGAACTGCTTGCGGCTCTGGAAAAAATATACAACGAAAACCGTCTTGCGCCTTTGGAATTCGGTGAACGCCGCTTACATATGCTGTATAATCTTCCACGTAAAATTTCCGATAACGAGCCGTTTCACTCTCTTTTCTTTGCGGACATTCCGTATGACGAATTTTATGATGAAAAGCGAACGCGCGAAATATATCATAAGGCGTTTGACTATTATAAGGAGAACAAATGAAAATTTTTATAGACTACAATAATGAACAGGACAAGCTCACCCCTCCCGAGGACATGGAGCAGCTTATCGAAAAATGCACCGCCGCCGCGCTTGCCGAGGAGGATATCGAGGACGACGCGGAGGTCTCCGTGACGCTGGTGGACAACGAACGTATCCGCGAAATGAACGCCGAGTTCCGCGGGATCGACCACGAAACGGACGTGCTTTCGTTTCCGCTCGGAGACGAGGAGGGCTTCGAGGTAGACCCCGACACCGACGCGATTTTGCTCGGCGATATAGTGATCTCGCTCGAAAAGGCGCAGTCACAAGCCGAGGAATACGGACACAGCTTCGGGCGCGAGGTCGCGTTTCTGATAACGCACTCGCTGTTTCACCTGCTCGGCTACGACCATATGACCGAGGACGAGGAAAAGGAAATGTTCGCGAAACAGGAAAAGGTTTTACAGCGGTTGGGAATAACACGATGAAATTTTTCAAGAGCTTTTACTACGCGGGGCGCGGTATCGTTACGGCGCTCGGTCAGCGGAACTTCCGTTTCCACTTATGCGCGGCGGCGTTCGTGATCTTTTTCGCGGCGAGGTTCTACTCGTTCACGGCGGAGCGCTGGGCGATACTTATTCTCGCGTGTTCGGCGGTCATGGCGCTTGAAGCCGTCAACACGGGTATCGAGAAGCTTGCCGATAAAGTCACTGAGGAGAACAGTCACCGAATAAAGCTTGCCAAGGACTGCGCGGCGGGCGGGGTGCTTATCGCGGCAATAGGCGCGGCGGCGGTCGGCTTTGCGCTGTTCTGGAACACGGATATTTTCGGGCTGATATTCCTTTACTTTAAAGAGCCGGCGCGGCTGGCAGCGCTTATTATGGCGCTGGCGGCGGCATGGGGATTTGTCTTTCTGCCCGAATATTGGAGGAAAAAGGATAAATAAGAACCTATACCAATAGCCGAACAAATATACACCTCAGGATCCCGTTCCGCTGTACTTCATAGCCCCGAACATCCAGAGCTTGTAGCTCAGCCAAAAGAATGCGCAGCCGAACAGCGGTGAAAGCCACGACAGCAGCGGCACTTCGTCGGGACGCAGTATAACAAGGCTCGGATAATACGCGATAAATGCTATTGGTATAATGAACGTAAAAATAAATCTGAAAACGGGACTGAATATCGTTACCGGATATTTCGCATAATCCTTGAATTTCAGTGTCAGATCAAGCAAATAAAACGAATTCTGTATCCAGAAGCAGGTCGCTGCCGCCGCGTTTTGCAGCGCCATCATAATAAGCGACGCGGTGATGAGAAACACGATGATTTTCAGCAGCATAAGCGGGGTAAAACCCAGCCCGAGCTTTATCCACGAATATATCAGCGTGCCGATCCCGAACGCAAGCTGCCCCAGTCCCTTTATGTCAAAGACCTCCGATTGATAGTAGAAGAACAGGTTTATCGGACGGAAACAATATTTGATAAAATCCCCCGAATAAACATACATTCTCAAACTCCAGTTATTATCCAAAAGGCACTGTACGGGGGTAAGCGATACCAGTGAAAATCCGTACAAAAACAGTATCTCATAGTAGCTCCACCCGTTTATAGAGGGAAAATTGCGGAACAGTATCCAGAAGCTCACAAAACCCGCGATGTTCGTGAATATCATACCGATAGTCGAAATTATAAAATCGGCGCGGTAGCTCATTTTGCTTTTCAAATCCTGCGCAAGAATTTTTCCGTATATTTTCAGATAAAAGCCAAGTCCTTTTCTTTTCATAGCTTAACCTCCGTTCACGGTGATCTGCCGCAGCGATATTTTCCAGAAAAGATTTCCGAGCAGAGTTACCACGACGCACCAAAAAAGCTGTGCGCCGAGTATTGTAAAAACTGTTTCGGGCGTCGGACTGCCGTTTAGCAGCAGCGTCAGCGGCGCGTTGTAGATCGACTGAAACGGCAGATAATACACGACGGTTTTCAGCGGCTCGGGAAAGAACGCGATCGGCACTGTCGAACCGGACAACAGCAGCACTATCACCTGCTTCATTATATTTATGCCCCATATAGATTCGGTGTACAGACATATCGTTCCCGTAATGAAGTCGATACCGTAATTTATAAGCACCGCCATAACCACCGATATCGCAAAATACAACAGGTTTATCCCGAGCGGCACCGCTCCGCGCGTTACAACGCTCACAACGATAAACGTCGGCAGAAATGTGAAAAAGAACTGCGTAACAAAGCTGCCCGAATACGACCAGAACAGGTAACGGCGGTATTTCATCGGTTTAAGCAGATCAAGGACGATCTTCCCCGATTGGATATTCCGTCCCATTTCCCAGACCGTGTACATTTCCATAAAGTTGAATAACGCAGTCGCAAGCACCAGATAGATCAGCGTATCGGTGAACGTCATACCGTTTACGACGTCCGTTTCCGCCGAGGCGTAGATCGACTTCCACAAAAAGTAAACCACTATCAGATACAGAAGATTTCCTATCACCATAATGACCGTCGCGAGCCTGAACTGGAGCGATTCAATAATACCGGCCCGGGTGAGGGAAAGGTATTTTTTCAGTTTCATTCCACGCCCTCCTCGTAAATTTTCTTGATCACGTCCTCGGTGGAGATCTCCTCAAGCTGCATATCGCGGATATCAAAAGAGCTTCGCAATTGGTTCAGTACCTCCATCACCGTAGCCTGCTCCTCATCTACCAGAACCGATATCCATTCCTCGTCGGCGGATACGGAGAAATCGGGGAGCTGCGCCGTCACTTCCTCGGCGCGCTCCGACAAAATTCCGTCAACGCGTATCTTCAAGGTGCGGTAAGAGCCGAAAAATCCCTTCAGATGCTCTATATCGTTGTCATACAGCATCTTCCCCTTGTCAATGATGACTATTCTGCGGCAGAGCGCGTCCACGTCTCCCATATCGTGAGTGGTGAGAATTACGGTCGTGTTTTTCTCTTTGTTGAGTGCGTGAATAAGCTCGCGGATCTTCGACTTCATTGAAACGTCCAGACCTATTGTCGGTTCGTCGAGAAAAACAATCTTCGGGTTATGCAGAAAGGCGGCAAGAATATCGCTTAATGTGCGCTGTCCGAGCGACATCTGGCGGACGGGCTTATGGAGCAGCGGCTCGATATCCGCAAGAGAACGGTACATTTCCAGCATATTCTCATATTCGCGGTCGGCGATTTGGTAAATATCCTTGAGCAGCTTAAACGATTCGATAAGCGGCAGCGCCCACCAGAGCTGCGAACGCTGCCCGAACACCACGCCTATCTCCTGAGCGTTTTTCGCCCTGTTTTTATAGGGAACGTTTCCGCCGACCAATATCTCGCCCGAGGTCGGTTCCAGCACGCCGGTCATCATTTTGATCGTGGTGGATTTTCCCGCGCCGTTCGGTCCGAGGTAGCCGACGATCTCACCCTGTTCGATGTTCATAGAGATATTGTCCACGGCGCGGACGATCTTGTAATCTCTTGAAAAAAGATCTTTAAGACTGCCCTTTAATCCCTCGCGGCGATTCAGCACTTTAAATTCCTTTGTAACGTTTTGGATCGTGATTATCGGCGGCATATGAAAAACCTCTCTTTTCAAAATTATACTTTGTCCTATAACGGGACATAAATTTTTCTTTTTTAGTATATCATAATAATTGTCCTATGTCAAGACTTTTTTGAAAAGGAGGGCAATTATATGGCGAGGATAATTGACGGACAAAAGATGAACATTGTCGGAAAGCAGGTGCGGAAATTCCGCACGGAGCAGAAGCTGAGTCAGCAGCAGCTTTCGGATAAGCTCGAAACGATAGCCGTATACATCTGCCGCGGCTCTGTCTGCCGTATTGAGGAGCAGACGAGAACGGTATCCGACATTGAGCTTTGGGGACTGTCGCAGATATTGCGCAAGCCGATAGAGTGCTTTTTTGAGGATATGTAGAAGCTTCTCTGCACCTTAACGATCGCTGATCATCAGGTTGAGCGATGAGCTAAAAAAACACAGCGGCATTTTTCGGCGCCGCTGTGTTGTCCCGATATATTACATCTCAATAATTACTTCGTTCACGTCTTTAAGAACGCTCTCGGTGATAAGGTTCTCGGGGAGCTTCTCACCGTTTACGGTTACGGACTTTACGCCGTGCTGAGAGCCGTCGGGGTTCTTGACGGTAATGTTCAGCCGGTGACCGCGGAAGTTCTTCTTCATCGTGAACTCCTTCCATGCCGACGGAATAGACGGATCAATGACCAGACCCTTGGCGTTCGGGTTAAGTCCGAGAATACCCTCGGTCGTTCCCACCATAACCGTGGACGCGGTGCCCGTCAGCCAATGAACGTGCGCTCTTCCCGCGAAAGGACTGTCCTTGCCCTCGACGAACTGACCGTAAACATACGGCTCCAGCTCGCGCTTTTCGGCTTCGTCGTTGTAGGTCGCGGGAGCGGCTTCCGTCCAGTACTTGTAAGCCATATCGCCGCGCCCGAGCTTAGCCTCGGCGAGGATAAGCCAACCCTGCGGCTGCGAGAAGATACCCGCGTTCTCCTTAATGCAGGCGTTGAAGCAGTGCATAAGCGCGCCGTCAAACGCGTGATCCACATACGGCGGATACATTACCATTGCGCCGTAGGGAGTGTTCAGCTCGCGCTCTACGCTGTTGAGCGCCGTTTCCGCCTGCTCCTTTGAGGCGAAGCCCGAAATGACCGCCCACGACTGCGGATTGAGCCACATCGAAGCCTCGGGATCGGTGCGCTTGCCAATGATCTCGCCGTCCTCCTTGTAGCCGCGGATAAATCTGTCCTCGTTCCAGCAGGCGTTGAGGATATCGGTGAGCTTCGCGCTGATATCGTCGAGGTACTTCACATACTCGCTGTCGTTCTTCTCAACAGCGTAGCCGCGCAGTATCTTGACAGCGTAAACGAGCTGGAACGCAACGAACGTGGACTCGCCCTTCTTGCCCAGACGCAGGCAGTCGTTCCAGTCCGCGTGCAGACCCGCGGGCATTCCGTGGTTGCCGAGATTGTTCATTGAGAACGAGATCGCTCTCTTGAGGTGGTCGTAAACCGTGCCCTTTTCGCCGTCGTTCGCGTAGAAAATTTCCTCGTCGAGGAACGCGGTGTTTCCGCTCTCGCCGATATACTTGGCTACGGTCGGGAAAAGCCAGAGCGCGTCGTCGGCGCGGTAGGACGGGTGACCCGTTTCCTTGACGTACTCGGGATCGTCGGGGGTGTTTTCGTGACCCGCGTTGTGAGTGTACTTGACGAGCGGCAGACCCGCGCCGTTTGTTACCTGAGCGGACAGCATAAACACGATCTGCTCCTTTGCCATTTCGGGAGCGAGGTGGATAATTCCCTGAATATCCTGAACGGTGTCGCGGTAACCGAAGCCGTTGCGCAGACCGCAGTACTGGAACGAAGCCGCACGCGACCAGATGAACGTGATAAAGCAGTTGTACGCGTTCCAGGTGTTGACCATATTGTTGAAGTTGGGGTCGGGAGTGTTGACCTGGAGGTTATTAAGCTTGCCGTGCCAGTAGCTTTTCAGCTCGTCAAGCTCTTTCTCGACAACGCCGTCCTTTTCGTATTTCGCGATAAGTTCCTTTGCGGTGTTCTCGTCCTTCTGTCCGAGAATGTAGGTCAGCTCCTTGGTTTCGCCCGGTTGGAGAACGAGATCGCTCTGGAGCGCGCCGCAGGAGTTGCCGCAGTAGTTGAGATCGCCCTTTAAACCCTCCTCGATACCCTTGGGGTTAGCGTAGCCCCTGTACGTGCCGACAAACGCGTCGCGGTCGCCGCAGTAAGCGTCGACTTTTGCCTTAGCCACGCCGAGGAAACGCGACTTTCCGCCCTGAAGCTCGTTCTGGCGCTGGAGCACGAAGTTGCCCTTAAAATAGGTATGCGTAATGAACAGAGTGTACTGGAGATTTACCTGATCCTGCTCGTAGTTGTTGTCGTTGACGAATTCGCAGTAGCCCGTAACGGAGAGCTTGCGGGGCTTGCTGTCGTTGTTGGTGATCTTAGCCGCCCACACCTCGTAGGTCTGACCCTGCGGAACGTAGTAGGACACCTCGGACTTTATCTTCTTGTACTCCGAGGAGATGACGGTGTACGCGGTACCGTGGCGGCACTCGCTCTTGTACTCGCCGAGGGGCTTGCACACGGGCGCCCACGAACCGCTCCAATACTCGCCGCTCTCGTTGTCCCTGATGTAGACGTAGCGTCCGGGCTGATCGTTGGCAACGCCGTTGAAGCGGTAACGGATAATACGACCGTTAGCGCCGCTCTTCTCAAAGCTGTAGCCGCCGGCGTTATTCGAGATGATAGCGCCGTAGTTGGGATCGCCAAGGTAATTCGCCCAAGCCGAGGGCGTATCGGGGCGCGTGATAACGTATTCCTTGTTTTGCTCGTCAAAATGACCGTAATTCATATTTGTTGACCTCCGTATTAAATTTACAGCCGGGGAGCGGCTGATTTATTTTTTTGTTATGAGTTAATTATAACACATTTTCGCGAACTTACAAGGGCGGTGTTTTGTACAAATTTTAGGCTTGATTTTTGGGCAATATTACAAAACTGCCGTAAATCGGAATTTAGCGCAGCAGCGCTGGGAGTAAAAGATTTTTTGTAATCTGTTGCTTGTTGTGGTTTCGTTTATTTTAAGAAAATTGTTGACGCACAGTTGCGAGAGGACACCCTTCGGGGAAGGGGGAAAAGAAAATCC
>CAYWIP010000015.1:36091-38080 GCA_964458395.1 uncultured Ruminococcus sp. | reverse complement strand
GGATTTTCTTTTTCCCCCTCCCCGAAGGGTGTCCTCTCGCAACTGTGCGACAACAATTTACTTAAAATAAACGAAACCACAACAAGCAACAAATTACAAAAAAGCACCACCGCCACTGCGTTAAACAATAATTTACTTCACATCTCCTTGTGCCGAAACCGCCGACAGCACAGCCATTGCTATCGGAAAAATCACCGCGCAGAGCACTCCAATACGCAGATCGCCGCCCGACAAGTCGGCGGCGAATCCCGCAAGCGCCGGACCCGCCGCGCAGCCCACATCTCCCGCCAACGCAAACAGCGCGAACATCATCGTCCCCCCCCTCGGAAGCGCAGCCGCGCCTTTGCTGAATGTTCCCGGCCACATTATCCCGACCGAGAATCCACAGACCGCGCACCCCGCCAGACCGGCAAACGCGCTCGGAACAAGCGCAATCATCAGATATGCCACTACGCAAAGTACCGCGCTCGCGATCATTATCCTGACAAGAGATATCCGCCCCGCGAATTTCCCGTGAAGCGCTCTCGCCAAGCCCATAAGCACCGCAAATCCCGCCATCCCGGCAAGGTCGCCGATCGTTTTTGAAACCCCGAGAGCGTTCTCGCAAAGCGTTGACGCCCATTGTGACACCGCCATTTCGCTCGCGCCTGCACACAGCATCATCACAAACAGTATACGGAACGAACCGCTTTTCACAAGTTCCCGAAACGACATTCCCTCGCCCTCCGCAACGGGCGTATTTATCGGCACAAGCATAAACATCACACCGTCCGCAAGAGGCACAAGCGCCCAGATAAACGCGAGTATCCTCCAGTTCTCAATACCGAAGACGGTGAAAAACAGTGTTGACAGCACAATGACCGCCACCACGCCCCAGCAGTAGAACGAGTGCAGCACACTCATCATCTGCTCCTTGTTGTCGGTCGGACACGCCTCGACTATCGGGCTTACCAGAACCTCCAGCAGCCCGCCGCCTATCGCGTAAAAGAACACCGCGATCATCAGCCCGACAAACGGATCCGGCAGAATTTCGGGCAGTACGCCCAGCGCGACAAGTCCCACAATGCTCAGCCCATGCGCCAACAGCATTGATTTTCGGTAACCCAGACGCTCCGCAAAACCCGCCGAAGCAAAGTCAACGCAAAGCTGCACGATAAAGTTAAACCCTATCAGCACGGTGATCTGCGAAAGCGGTATCCCGTAACTCGACTGAAACGTCAGAAACAGCAGCGGCGCAAAATTATTTATTATAGCCTGAACGATATATCCCAGAAAGCACGAAAAAATCGTATGCCTGAAAGTGAATTTCATAAAACCCCCAAAAAATCCGCTTGGAAACGTGCAACACATCAAGTATTTCACGTTACCCAAGCGGATAGCCTTATATCGCCAAAGTAATACCCGCGCCGGATTATCGGCGCTTTAAACCATTAAAACTGCTTGATTCCTTTAGCCGCGGCGCGAATTTCCATAACACCCGTTTGGGGATAGAAAAACTGAGTCCGCCCATAGTCAAGACCCGTGTCCTCCGCAAGAATGGGGATACGGTTAACCATTAAAATTCTCTTCACGGCGGCGACATTCCGCTCTCCAATGTTGAACTTGTCGCTCGCGGTCGCGAACATAGTAGCCCCTCCCGCGATCTTCGCCTTCATGCGCGCCTTGCTCGCACCCATACCCTCCATCTGCCGGATAAGCATAGGGATAGCCGTATCCGCGAAACGCATAGGCGTAGACGCTCCGTTTACACCCGAGGTACTGTCGGGCAGCATAATATGCGACAGACCGCCAACGCCGACGGCAGCGTCCAACAGACAAATACCCACACACGACCCGAGCGCATAGGTCACAAGTACATCAGGCGCTCTGCAAACCTTTAAATCACCAATACCAATCGTAATATTACTCATCAATTAACACCAAGCTTTTTCATTAGAATGTCAAGAGATTCCATCTCGGGAATCAGAATGATGTTTGAATTAATGCTCA
>CAYWIP010000015.1:0-36081 GCA_964458395.1 uncultured Ruminococcus sp. | reverse complement strand
CCATCAATAATAAAACCGTCGTCGATGAACAGAACCTTATCGCCCACCTCCGAAAATTCGATCATCGGCGCGTTCATTATCGCGCCCATCATATCAACGGTCATTGACGGAACGTCCATAGATACAGTAAAGCCCGCCAAAGCCGCCAGCGCGTTCAGGTATGAGCCGCCCATGATATTGCCCATTTCCTTGACTGCGGAAAAATCCGTTTCATCCATCTTAAGAACGTCAACGTTATCCTTGCCCATAAACGTATTGACAACGATCTTCGCAAACGCGTCCTCAAGCAGAAACATTATCATGCCCTTGATATCGCCTTTGAACGTAACAAGGATACCTGTAATTACCTTTTCCGGACCGCCCACCTCGTCAATAGCCGCCTGATAATCAAGAACACGGACATCCGGAACATGCATCGTCACAGGCTTTGAAAGCATTGCCGACAGTGCCGACGCCGCGTTGCCGGAGCCGATATTTCCTATTTCCTTCAGGCAGTCAATTGCCACGGGAGAAAGCTCCTCAAAATTTTTCAGCATAAAATCACTTCCCCTCTGCCAAAAAACTCTTTTTTAATTTTATCTTATATTATTAGCTATTCTTGCAAGCTCATCGGAGGTCGTGACCACTCTTGAGCTTATCTGATACGCTCTCTGCGTTTCGATCAGCTTTGCCATCTGCGTAGCGAGATCGACGTTGGAAACGATGAGCGTCCCCTGAAGCTTATCCATAGTGTATATCCACTCGCCGTCAGCGCCCGCCACGCGGCAAGCCACAGCCTCTCCGCTTCTGCCGGTCTCGAGATAGCGGTTAGTGCCCCAAGCCTCGATCCCGTAAGGATTCGGGAACTCAAACACGCCCACCATTTCTCTCAGCTCGTCCCAGTCAACATTGGGCGTGTACTGTTCGCCGTTCGCAACAAGAATTCTCTGATTGTCAAAGCCAAGAACATACTCGCCCTGATTTGTCGCCAGATACCAGTTTCCGTCGTCTCCCTGAAGCACGTCGAACCCGGTGTTGCGCGTATATCTTGTAATTCCGTCCGCGCCCTGCACCGCGAAAAAACCGTCCGCGTTGCCAAGCGTTATATTGGAACCGTCCACATTCTTTACAATGTTCTGATCGGCAACGCCCGCGCCCTCATAGCGTGTACGGTCATCGGCAGTAAGATCGGCGGGGTTCGCAAACTCAAACACACCCACGCGCTGCTGAACGCTCTCCCAATCAATGCTGTAATAGTCGCCGACATTAGGTGAAACCTCAATCCGTCTGCCGTCCTTGTCGATGAGATACGGAACAGGCTCGCCCTCAGCGCTTGTACCGACAAGGTAGTACTTTCCGCCGTCCTCGGCAACGGTAAGACCCTGAAGCTCCATAAACGATTCCGCGCCGTCCGATGTACGCACGGAATACTGCCCCTCCTCGTTTTGCTGAACACGGTTTCTAAACACGCTTTCATCAACATCGGCAACAGTCGGAGCGGCAAACGTCAGCTCAATAGGCTGCATATTATTATCGAGCACGAACTCGCCCTCGGACGAGCCGAGATACCACTTGCCCTCATACTCCATTATGGAAAGCACCCCGTCGCGAGTGTAATTCACATGACCGTAATCGTCGCGAACCGCAAAATACCCGTCCGCCGAGCTTATCACCGCGGAGCTCGGAACAGTTTCATCGGGAGCGGTGAAATCCTTGCCGGGATCCTCAACGGGAGCCGGGTCGGGAGTCACCGTGCCGTCCTCGCCGGTTACCGAGCCGATTCCGTTGTAAGAATAACGTATTCTCTGCTCACCGACGTTATTCATTGTGAATGTTCCGATCTGTCCGCTTATCGCGTTCCAGTCAATGCTGTTGCGCACATCGCCCTTAGTGTACTCTTCAAACGGCACTACGATACGGTTCTTGTCATAGTCGAGAACATACTCTCCCGAGCTTGACACCAGATACCACTCGCCGTCAACCTGCGTGATGGAAAACGCGCCGTCGCGTGTATAATTCACATCGCCCCAGCGATCCTCGACCGCGAAAAAGCCCTCGCCCGCGATCGCGAAATCCTGCGGACGCTCCGTATACTCGAAGTGCGACTCACTGAACATCAGATCGGTTTTCTGGATATATGTACCGTGACCCGTCTGCCAATCCGGCTGCGGCTCTCTCTGCACATCGTAAATGCAGTCCGCAAAGGACGGACGGATAGTCTGATATCCTACGGTATTTACGTTCGCGATATTGTTTCCGTAGATGTTAAGCGCCTTAGACTGCGCTATCATCGCGGATTTGCCGGTATGGAACGATATATTCATCGGTTATCCTCCCTTAGGCTTTTTTACACAGTGAAGCTGTAGACTGATTTACGCTGTCATTGATCTGCAGTATTTTGCTGTTCGTTTCAAACAGTCTGCTCGCGTTCATCATCATCGTCAGCTCATAGTTATAGTCGATATTGGAACGCTCCAGAGCGCCCTGAACTATGTCGAATCTCAGATCCGCGGGAACGGGCTGAGCGTTCACCGACGAAAACATATTCACACCGAACTTGGCGACGTCCGCGTTGGGGTCTATGTAACTGAGCGCCAGCCTATCGATAAGCTCCCGCTCCCCCAGCTCGTTTGTCCGGTAAATATTGCCGTCAACGTCGATAACAAAGTCCTTGTTGCCGATATATATCTCGCCGTTCTCCCCAAGAACGCGTCCCGAATTGGACAGCGCCAGATAACCATCCTCGTCAAGCTCCCAGTCGCCGTTTCTCGTCAGCATTGTTTCGCCGTTGTAGCCCGCGATATTGAAGTAAACGTCGCCCCAGATAGCCACATCGAACGGAGATTCCGTCTGCTCAAAAAAGCCCTGCTCCAGATCGGTATAGGTCTGATCAACATATGTATGAGCGAACGTCCCCGAAAGCTCCTGACGGTGCTTTACAAGTATCATATGCTCGTCGAATCTGTCAACCAGAAGCGTGTCGCGCTTATAACCCGGCGTGCTCGCGTTCGCGAGGTTATTGCCGATCGTGTTAAGTCTGCGCTGATTGATTATCATTCCGTTACAGGCGTAATAATACCCTCTGTTCATACGGTTCCTCCTTTGAAGTACGGCTCCAGCTTTGCCTTAAGCAGCAAGACAGCCTTTGTATGTATCTGACACACGCGGCTCTCGGAAACACCGAGCGCTTTCGCGATGTCGGAATATTTCATATTTTTATAGTAGTAGAGCGTAATGACCTGCCGTTCCTTGTCGCGCAATTCCTCAACCGCCGCCGCAAGCTCTCTGCTCATCTCCTCGCGGAGCAGTCCGCTGTCGGACGGCGCGTCAACGGCGGGTTCGTCGATATTGTCCTCATAGAGAAGCTCCTCAAACGAGAGCGTTATCGTACACGAACACTCCGCCATCTGCTTCAGAAGCTTATCCTCGTCCATCCCAAGATACTCCGCAAGCTCTACGGTAGTGGGCACTCTCCCATTTAAATTATACAACATACTGTTAGCTTTGTCAAGAGTTCTCGCGAATTTTCTCACGTTCCGCGGTATCCAGTCCTGCCTGCGGATATAGTCGATAACAGCGCCGCGTATCTTCAGTGAGGCATATGTCTCGAACTTCGCGCCCTTAGCGGGATCAAAGCTCTCAATAGCGTCCATAAGCGCCAGCACGCCCTCGTTGACAACGTCGTCGGTTTCCCCGAACTTAATGTACATATTCCGCATAGACATCGCACACGCGCGCACCAGCCCCATATTATTGAGCACGATCTCGTTACGGAGCGCAATATCACCGTTCTGCTTGTATAGAGCGATCTGCTCGGAATTGTTATTTTCCATATATTGCGCCACCCGCCTCTCTACTCTCGGTAATAATATCGGGAAATATCACAGACAGTACACTTTATCCTGCCATAACTCTCGTCGAAAGCGAAATGTTGCCAATCGCCTGTATCTGCGCCGAAGCGTCGATCTCACTGTACGAAAGCACGGTTATATTTGAAATGAACTGCTCCGTCAGCTTCTTAAAGTAAATTCGTACAACCGGCGAAGTCAGAATAATTACGGTCGGTATAACATCCTTGATCTTGTCGATCTCCTCGTTTGTCGCCGCGACTATGCTCTGAATAAGGTCGGGAGCCATTGCAAGGTAGCTGCCCTGCTCGTTCTTCTTGACGGAGCTTACGATCATATCCTCGATCTGCGTGTCAAGCGTGATCACGCGCAGCGAATTCGCCTCGGCGAAACGGTGCGTAATTGTTCGCTTAAGCGACTGACGAACATACTCTGTCGCGATATCGATATCCTTGAGCACGTTGGTATGATCGCCGAGCGTTTCAAGAATAGTCTCCAGATCGCGTATCGGAATACCTTCTTTAAGCAGATTAGCCAATACTTTCTGTAAATATCCGACGGATATAACTTTCGGTATAAGATCGTCCACCACGATCGGGTTGGTCTTCTTAACGTTCTCGATCATCGTGTTGACGTCCTGACGCGAGAGCATTTCATGAGCGTAGCGCTTCATGATCTCCGACCAGTGCGTTATCATAACGGAAACCGGGTCGATAAGCGTATAACCCGCAACATCCGCCATGATCTTCTTGTCCTCGCTTATCCACTTCGCGGGCAGACCGAACGCAGGCTCAACGGTATCGATACCCTCTATCTGCGTGGTAACGTCGCCGCTGTCCAGCGCCAGATAGTGGTCTACAAGTATCTCGCCGCGCGCGACCTCCTCGCCCTTTATCTTGATAATATACAAATTGGGGTTTATTTCGGGATTATCCGTCATTCGCACGGACGGAATGACCATACCCATATCCATAGCGAACTGCTTTCGGAAGATGACCACGCGGTCGATAAAGTTGCCGCCGCTCTTTTCATCTACAAGCCGTAATAATGAATAACCAAACTCCATTTCTATCGGTTCGACGTTAAGCAGCTTGAATACATTGTCAATGTCGCGGTAATAGTCGTTGTCGGTCTTCGGCTTGTCAAGCTCCGCCTGTTCCGCCTTAGCCCGCTGAGCAAGCTCCAGCTCCGCCATTTTCTTCTTATTTCTGTCAAGCAGGATAGCGCCCGCGATCAGTGCAACGCCGAGTATCAGCATTACATACCACGGGAAACCGGGAATAAACATCATGACCAGCACGACCATACCCGCGATCAGCATAACGAACGGCTGCGCGGTAAACTGCGACTTGATGTCGTTCATAAGGCTGTCGTCGCTTGCCGCGCGCGTTACGATCATACCCGTAGCCACGGAGATGAGCAGCGCGGGGATCTGCGAGCAAAGACCATCGCCGACCGTCGCCAGCGAGTATGTGTTGAGTATCTGGTTGAAGTCGCCGCCTCCGCGCACCATACCGATGATAACGCCGCCGATAAGGTTTACGAGCGTTGTGATGATAGACATTATCGCATCGCCCTTTACAAACTTCGTAGCACCGTCCATGGAGCCGTAAAAGTCCGCCTCGCGCTGAATGTTGGAACGGCGCTTCTTGGCGTCCTCCTCGTTTATCAGACCCGAGTTGAGATCCGCGTCGATCGCCATCTGCTTACCCGGCATTGCGTCGAGGGTAAATCTCGCCGCGACCTCGGATACACGCTCCGAGCCCTTGGTAATAACAATAAAGTTCACCAAAACTATAATTATGAATATCAGGAAGCCGACGATAGCGTCGCCGCCCATTACGAAATTGCCGAACGCCTTGATAACCTCGCCTGCGTAACCGCTTTGAAGAATTCCTCTGGTCGTAGAAATATTCAGCGACAGTCGCAGAACCGTCGAAAGCAGCAGAATTGTCGGGAAAACCGAGAACTCCAGCGCCTCCTTGATAAACATCGTCATTATCAGAATTATCAGCGACAGCGCGATATTCACCATAATCATAAAATCCAGCAGCGCCGGAGGAAGCGGAATAATGATGGCGAGAACTATGAAAATGACAAACAGAACCATGGAGTTGCTGAGGATCTTCCTTATCATGCCCATATTCTCACGCCCTTTCTTTTGTTGATTTTAAGCATGCAAGCTTTTATTTTTTTCGCGGTAAACGGTGGTAAGTATCTCCGCGACCGCGTTGTATAATTCGTATGGGATCTCCCGCCCGATATCGACCTCCGCGTACAGCGTTCTCGCGAGCGGCGGATCCTCGACGCACATTACGTTGTTCTTTTCGGCGATCTCCACGATCTTCATTGCCAGATAGTCCTTGCCCTTTGCAATGACCTCGGGAGCGCGGTTGTTATCCTGATCGTACCTCAGCGCTACCGCATAGTGCGTAGGGTTACGGATGATAACGTCTGCGGAGGGAACCTCCTGCATCATACGGCTTTGCGCCATCTGCTGCTGCCTCTGCTTGATCTTGGACTTGACCTGCGGGTCGCCCTCCATCTGCTTGAACTCCTCCTTGACCTCCTGCTTTGACATTTTGAGCTTTTTCTCAAACTGCCACCACTGGAACAAGAAGTCGCCCGCCGCGACAAACACCAGCAGAATGCATATCAGCATTACCATATCGAACACGGACAGCCCTATATAAGCCAGACCCTGCATAAGCCCCGTGTCCATAAGCGATAAAATTATCGGCATACGGTCGGAGATCTCGCTGTAAATAAGGTACGCGATAACGATTACCTCGATAAGTCCTTTCAGAATACCGACTATCGCCTGCATCGAGAACAACTTCTTAATGCCCTCCAGCGGGTTCAGCCGCGAAAATTTGGGCTTAAGCGCCTTCATCGTGAACAGTCCGCGCGTCTGCGCAACGGTCGGAATAATTCCCAGCAGCATCGCGACGGCGCACACCGGTCCCACGACCATAACGACCAGCGTTATCATTCGTACAACGAGGGGCATAAAATTCTCCGCGTTTACATCGTAAGTCGCGCTTTCCTCGTAGATCAGCGTACTGAACGAAAGCAGATTTTTTATCATAAACTCCGCCAGCAGCCGCACGGAAGCGAATATTCCGAGCACCGAGGCAGCGGTAACTATCTCTTTTGATTGGAGGACGTTGCCCTCTTTTCGTTGATCGCGCCGCTTTTTCGGGGTGGCTTTTTCGGTTTTTTCTTCGCCTGCCACTTCCACCACTCCTTTTCACGGCTATAGGGCATCTCTAAAAATCGGTTTGAAAAGGAGAAATCAGCAGAGTGCGTCGACTACAAGGAAAGTCGACGAAACAGGGCTGTATGCCTTGCGAAGAGACTTGACGCAGTAGACGGCGTGCTCTGCTGATTTCTCCTTAAACAAGGTTTTTAGAGGTACCCAATATATCAAAGTTAATTATTTGTCTAAACTACCCATTCGTCAACGATACCATTCAGATTTCTGAAAATAATACCCATTATCTTCTCCATAAATTCGCTTACAACGCCGCAGCTTGCCGCCAGAACGACAAAGCCCACAAGCATTTTTATCTGGATATTCAGCACGAAGACGTGAATGGTCGGAACCGCTTTCATAAGCACGCCTATACAGAATTCCGTAATAAGCGAAGCGGCGACAATTGGCATTGCGAGCTTCAGTCCCAGCGTCAGAACCTCCTGAAAGTAACGCACCAGAACGTGCAGAATATTGATATTGAAGCTCGTATACCCCAACGGAATACTCTCGTAGGAAATGGCGAACAGCTGAATATAGCTCTTATGTCCGCCCACCGCAAAGAAGTACAGCATAAACCAGTAGCTGTAATACTGAGTAGTCAGACCGGCGTTTCCGAAGGTCGGATCATAGCTCTTGGCCATTGACAGACCCAGCTGCATATCCGTGACCTCGCCCGCCATTGAGAACACCTGGAGCATAAGATTTACATAAAAACCCAGAACAGCCCCGACAAGCAGCTCTTTCATCATGTCGAACACAAACGGGAGCAGCCCCGCGGGAATGGTGTACTCAAAACCGCCCGCCGCCGTCATCACAACAGCCAGCAGCAGCGACGCGCCGACCTTTATCGTATTCGGCACACCTCTTCGCGAGAAAATGGGGTTAAAGGTAAAGATCCCCGTCACCCTCATAAAAACCATTATCAAAACGATAAAGTTTGTTTGAATTATCGTCCATATTTCAGACACGGCACGACCTCTATATTATCGCCGTCTCTGCCATCTTCTCAAAGATGAAGTTGACGAAATCGATACATTCGTTAGTCATCCACGGCGCGAGAAAAAAGAGCGTAAGCCCCACCGCGACCGCTTTCGGCGCGAAAGAGATAGTCTGCTCGTGGATCTGCGTTGCCGCCTGTAAAATGGCGATAACAAGACCCACTATCATTGCCACAAGCAGCACGGGCAAAGCCAGCTTGAACGCCAGCATCATTGCCTCGCGTATTATCTCCATTACAACATCCTGTGTCATAGCAAAATCCTCTCAGCCCCGCTACAAATTGTAGCTCGAAACTATCGAGCCGATCATCAGATTCCAACCGTCCGCCAACACGAATACCAATATCTTGAACGGCATTGAGATCATCGCGGGCGGCAGCATCATCATACCCATCGACATAAGCGTCGAACCGACCACGATGTCTATTATCAGAAACGGCAGAAAAATCATAAAGCCCATCTGGAAGGCTCTTTTCAGCTCCCCGATCATAAACGACGGAATAATGACCGTCAGCGACAATTCGTTTTCCTTGTATTCATCGGTCATTCCGCCCTCGGGAACCTCCGTCTTGGAAAGATCCACGAAAAACTGAAGATCATCGTTTGTCGTCTGCTTGAGCATAAACTTCTTGAGCGGCACCGAAGCGCGTTCCAAAGCCTCCTCGGTCGTGATCTCCTCGTTTGCATACGGCTGATACGCGATCTCGTTTATCTCGCTGAACACGGGCGCCATAATGAATATCGTCAGAAACAGCGCCAGCCCCGTCAGCACAATATTCGGCGGAGTGTTCTGCGTCTGCATGGCGCTTCGCAGAAAGCCCAGCACAATAACGATACGCGCAAAGCAGGTCATCATAATGAGCATCGACGGCAGAAGCGCTATCAAGGTCAGCAGAATAATGATCTCCAGCGGCTGCGACGCGTCCACGCCGACTATCTGCTGCAGCAGTGACGACCCGGGATCGCTCCCGACGCTCTGACCCGGATCATCAGTATAATCACCCGGCTGCGACGTGCTTTCCGACTCGCCCGAACCCGACGTATCCGAATTGCCCGAATTGCTGCTTTCGGAAGCGCTTGACGACGTATCGGAATTTGCCGCCGCATATGATGTCACGCCCACAAAAACGAACGCGAAAAGAATTGTCAGAAAGAGCGAAACGGCAAACTTCAGCACGAGCTTTTTATCCGTTTCAAACAAACGCTTTATCAAAAAACCCTACCTCCGTTATTTTTTCCGTTTCATATTGTCCAGCACAGTCTTAAAGCTCTCCTTGAACGACGGGATATCGCCCGTCGCCGCGGTCAGCTCCTCCTCGGTCTGCTCGAGATCGCATATCTTCTCGGTATGATTTGAGGTAACTCCCAACACCATACACTTCCCGCAAACGCTCACCAAAAGCAGCATTTTGTCGGGACCGAGATTTACGCGCTCGAGAATTTTCATATTTTTACTGTCGTATACAGAAACGCGGGCATTGAACTTTTTCATTATCCAGAACAGCAGAAATACCAGCGCCAGAACGCCGATAAGCGCCATTATCATTTGAAAATATTCCAAAGCTACGCCTCCTTAACGCCTCCCATACGCCTGTTTTCCGAACGGCGTTCAGCCGAAATTTTCCAAACCGTCCGAAAAAAACGCCAAAAGGCGGGTAAAATTTCCCCGCCTGTGTAATATGCAGAAATCAGCCGAGTACCTTTTTTACAGTCTGGAGAATTCTGTCAGCCTTAAACGGCTTTACAATAAAGTCCAGAGCGCCGAGCTTGATAGCCTCAACGACCATTGCTTCCTGACCCATTGCGGAACACATTACTACCTTAGCCATGGGATCGCCCGCCTTAATGTCCTTCAGCGCATCAATACCCGTCTTGTTCGGCATGGTGATATCCATGATAACGAGGTCGGGCTTCTCGGCAGCGTAAACCTCGCACGCGATAGCGCCATCGGCAGCCTCAAGGATATTAGTATAGCCATTCTTGGTCAGGGTATCCTTGATAAGCATTCTCATGAAAGCCGCATCGTCCACCAGTAAAATCTTCTTGTCCATTATCTTCTCTCCTTGATAAATTATTTAAGGGTTTATAATTTATTCCTTGCCAAGGCTGTCCATAAACTTCGACTTGACAATTTCCGTAATTCTTACAGCGAAGTTATCGTCGATAACAACAACATCGCCGCGGGCGATAAGGTTTCCGTTCACCACGATATCAACGGGGGCGCCTGCCTGGCGTTCAAGCTCGATTATCGTGCCCTGAGTAAACTCAAGTATATCCTTTACCTTACGCTTCGCTGTTCCGATCTCCACGCTTATCTCAAGGGGAACGCCCATCAAGAGCTTAAGGTTGTCCTTCTGATCCGCGGGGATACCGAAATCCATTGCGTCAAACTGGTGAAGCTGCGCATTCTGGATATTAACAGGAGGAGGAGGCGGAGGATAAGCCCCGTATGCCGCATACTGGTTAGGATAACCGTAACCTCCCTGGGGCGGCATCTGATACATAGGCTGCTGCGGCATCTCGCCCATAGGCATTTGCTGCATCTGAGGCATCTGCTGAGGCTGTGCCGGAGCGGGTGCCGGCGCTGCCGCTGTCGGAGCAGCTGCGGGAGCGGGTGCCGGCTGAGCGTTCTGCGCTTCCTCCTCATCCGCAACCGAGAATTTATCAATCATCTTGCTGGAAAGCGTCTTAGCCAGCGGCAGTGAGAGCACCGACATAAACTCACTTTCCATAACGCCGTCGATCGTCAGATTGAACGTTACCGCGACAACCGTTTCGCCCGCGTCCATCTCGCAAAGGTCGCCAAAGCTTGCTTTTTCGATAATGTACGGAGTCGGAACTGAGATATCGACCGTCATACCGAGCAAGTCGGAAAGCGCCGTAGCCGACGCGCCCATCATCTGGTTCATGATCTCGCTGACGGCGCTTATGCTCATCTCATCGAACTCAAAATCGGGGTCAATTACCAGGGGATTGCCCAGCAGCTGATTTAAAATGAGCTGAACGTCGTTCTGCTTGAGAACCATCATGTTAAGACCGGTAATGCCTTCCACATAAACGATCTTTACACAGATCGCAGGCTCAAGATTGTCGTAATTCAGATCGCCGACATTGACTACATTGACCTTAGGGGTGGTTATCCATACCTTTGCATTCAGCAACTCCGAAACTGCCGTTGCCGCCGAGCCCATGCTTATGTTAAGTATCTCGCCGACCGCGTCAATTTCATACGAGTTAAACTCAATGTTCTCGTCATTTCCATTAGCCATCAGTAACTATACCTCAATTCTCTATAAAATTTTCAATCATTACAGCTTTTTTATTATTGTATGTTCCGAGCTTGCCGTCACACCAGTTTCTTTCACCAACCTTGACCATGATGTTTTCGCTGATCTTCTTATCAAGCGGGATAACATCGTTTACCTGCAGCGTAAGCACCTCGTACATATCCAGATTTATCTCGCCCAAAACAGCTTTTACGACAAGATCTGTCGTGCTGATACCTGTCATGATGCTGTCACGGCGCTCTGCCTCACGCGCTGCGTCGGTCTTTCTGCGCGTTCCGGAGTATCTCGGAATAAACTTGCCCATGATCTCGTCAAGATTTATCGCGGGAATACATACGGAAACTATAGATTTTTGATTGTTTATCTCGACCTCGAGTGCAACGATAATTACCGTATCCTCATGACCGATCGTCTGAACGACTCTGGAGTTCGTTTCAATCCCGATAAGCCTCGGCTCGAGATCAATGTGCGTCAGCCACGGCTCCTTGAGAAGATCCGCAAACGACCGCATAATATCCGTCATTATCGTTATTTCGATCTCCGTGAAATCGCGGGTGACATCCGTATATTCGCCCTTGCCGCCCAGAAGTCTGTCGATCATGGTATATGTAACCGGATTGGAAACCTGAACGATAACGTCTGTTTCACTGATCTCCTCATTCTTGATACCGAGATCCACCATACCCATCATTACATAGTCGGGCAGGGCGTTGTTGAATTCGTTGTAGCGCTGCTCCTCGATATTTACCAGGCTCACGCGGCAGTAAAGCCTCAGCTTGCCCGTAAGATATGAAGAAAGCAATCGCGCGTAGTTCTCGAAAATACCCTCGAGAATTTTGATCTGCTCCTTGGTGAACTTTTTGGGGGCGCGGAAATCGTATTCCTTGATCTGTGCCTCCTCATTTTTCGTAACCACAGGCTCAGCACCCATCGCGACGCTTTTAAGCATCTCGTCGATCTGTGCCTGTGTTAATACGTCAGCCACCTATATCCCCCCTGCCTGAATTTTATTCGGACTGTCCGTCTCCGCCGTTATCCTCGGCGCCGCTGTCCGTACCTCCGCCGCTTTCGGCCGAGGCGATAAACTGACTTCCGTCAACCGCGCCCGGTCCCATTATGCCGGACTGCGTCAAACCGCCGCTGTACTTATCGTTAATAAAGCCGATGATCTTATCAATAGAGCCCTCCGGCAGATTTTCATAATCGGTATTCGGCTTTGCGTTGGGATCAAAGGGAGTTGCACCCAAATGATAGTCGTGATTAAGCAGATCCTGCAAAACCTTGGGATCCGTCTCATCAAAATCCTCCTTCAGCATACGCATCTCAACGCGACGGTTCTTCTGTCTGCCCTCAGGAGTATCGTTCGTAGCGATGGGACGGGTGTTGCCGTAGCCCTCAGCGATGTACTTGCTCTGCGGCAGAACCTCATAACCCACCGAGTAAGCCTCTCCGCCTATACTGGGATCCATATAGTTGACGACGCTTGCCGCTCTCTGCGTGGACAGCGACCAGTCGCTCAGCGCGGACGCTCCCACAGCGGTATGACCCGATACGGTCAACGTTCTGATATGATCGTTCATAGCCCTGATCGCGGGGCAGATATCGCTGATCATCTTTCTTCCCTCCGGCTTAAGCACATAGCTGTCGCCGTCGAAGAACACCTGCGAGTTAAAGGTAAGAATAAAGTACGCCTCGTTTTCACTCACAGAAACATTGTCCGATAAATTGTTGCTTTCAATATATTCGGAGAAATACTGATAAAGCTCCTCGTAGCTCTGCGGCATTTCGCCCTCGCCGCCGCCCGGGTTGGGCTGATCGGCATTTCCGCCGTCACTGTCGGCGTCATTATCGTTGGGCTTGTCAACTACCGTATTTATAACCTTTCCGCGCATCTGGAACGCCTGAACGAAATACTGTATCTTAGTTTCATCAAGGTTTGAGCAAGCGAACAGCATAACAAAAAACGTCAGCAGCAGCGTAACCATATCCGCATATGTATTAAGCCATTCCTGCGTATTGCCCTCTTCCTTTTTAGGCGGTAATTTAGCCATATCTCAGCACTCCTTTCCGCAAACCTAAGTATCCATTTAATAATTATACCATAAATCCGCACAAAATGCAAATACTTTTTTCGGATTTTTTTATGAAAACGATATTATTATGAAAATTATACAAAACAACTATACGATAGCCGTTTGTTTTGTTGGTTTGTGGTTACTTTTTGTCCGACGTATGCTGACTCTTCGGTAGCATAAACTCAAGCTTTTCCTGGATATATCTCGGGTTGGAGCCGCCCGCTATCGCGAGAACGCCCTCCTCGATTATCTGCATACACAGAAGCTCATCGTTATGAACGTTCTGGAGCGCGCTTGCAATAGGCGCGAACACAACGTTCGCGAACAGAGAGCCGTAGAACGTTGTGATAAGCGCGACCGCCATACCGCCCGTAAGCGCCGAGGTATCGCCTGTTGACAAGTCCAGACCCTTAAGCATGTTGATAAGTCCGACCAGCGTACCCAGCATACCGAACGCGGGGAAGATCGAAACGCCCTTTTCAAAGAACGCACGACCCTGATCGTGACGCTCGCACATAAACATTATCGTATCGTCCAGCATTCCGCGAACCTTGTCGGGATCGTTCGCGTCGACGATCATCATAAGGCTGGACTTCATAAACGGATCCTGGCACTGATTCGCGCTCTCTTCGAGCGCCAGCAAACCTCTCGAACGAGCCACCTGAGCATACTCGACGATCTCCGCGATATACTTTGTGGGATCGTACTTCTTGGGCTTTACCGCCATGCCGAGACGCTTGCCCACGCCCTTCAGATAAGACAGCGGGAATGAACCGATCAAACATCCGATGGTACCGCCGACCGTGATAAGGAGCGACTGCACATCGAAGAAGTTCAACATCTTGTCGGCTTCCACCTTCATCTCATCCATATTGAAAATGATACCGAAAACGACAAGTCCGAAAGAAATGACCCAACCTATAATAAGTGATAAATTCAAAACATATCCCTCACTTCTGTGTTTTTATATGTAATGTATTTGCTCCCGGCGAATCCGTTCACCGAGCGGATCTTTATGTCAAAGGCCCATTGTTCTTGTCGCGCCGGTGCAGGCGCGCTTTCCTCTGAAGCCTGGTATTTTCCAGGATTTTATTTTGCAGCTCGTTCATGCTCTCACGCACTATAAAGCTGTGCCCGTTTTCAAGAACGATAACCGTATCGGGCGTTTCGTTTACCGTTTCGATCAGATCCTCGTTCAGCATAAAAGTCTTGCCGTCGAGTTTAGTTAAAAAAATCATAGCGACCTCAAAAATCGGCTCACTGCCGCGGACCGCACCCGATCCGCGGCGAGCCGTTAACTTAAATTACTTGATTATAGCCGGAAATTATCTCTTGAGGTTGAGCAGCTCCTCGAGCATCGTATCGGAAACCGTTACGACACGGGAGTTAGCCTGATAGCCTCTCTGAGTGGAAATCATGTTTGTGAATTCGTCCGCAAGGTCAACGTTGGACATTTCGAGAGCGCCGCTGAGCACGAGACCCGCGCCGTTCTGACCCGCAACGCAGACTCTCGGCTGACCGGAAGCCACCGTCTCCTTAAAGTTCGTGCCGCCGACCTTGGCAAGACCGTTGGGGTTATCGAACAGCGCGATATCAACGCGTCCGAGGGTCATATAACCGTGAACAGCGTGATAACCGATGATCGTACCGTCGTTCTGGATAGTAAGATCGGTAATGGACTTCAGCGGCTGCTCCGAACCGAGACGACCGTCCTGAAGGTTGAATGTGGACAAGCTCTTTGCGGTCTCGGTGAAGAACGAATCCTTGCCGTACATAGGAGTAACCGAAGGAGTATCGCCGAAGAACTTTCTCCTTACGCCAAAATTCCAGATGTTGTTGTCGCCGGTTTTCTCAGCATACAAAGCTGCGTCGGGTGCTTGGTCAAGCCTGCGTCCGCTCTTATCATACCACACAACATCACCGGTGCCTACCTGAACCGTATAGTAACCCGCGTTATATTCGGTTGTTGTGGTCGTTACGGGATTACCGTCATCACCAATAGATACCGAAGTGGTTGCCTTGCCCGCAGTGCCGTATCCATATGCCAGACCGTTGATATTGTTAAACTTGATGATCTTTCTGTCGTTGCCGTTAGCCGCGTCCTTGATCGCCTGGTTTACGTCGTAAACCGTAGAATCCGGGCAGACGTTAATAGTGAGCGTATTTTCGTCCCATACCGCGCTTGTTGCGCCGTATCCCGCCTTATAGGCGAAGTTGATCCTATAGTTCTTGGAGAACTCGCCCTCCTCCTGTACGCTGAGGTCGAACGCGCCGGTAATGCCCGCACCCTGCTTTACACCCAGCAAAGAAGCGGTAGCGGCGTCATCATAAGTTCCGCCGGCAGAATCTTTTCTGACGCTGTTGCATTCAACATAAGCGTTCACGTCAGCCGCGTTTGCCGGGAGTGTTCCTGCTGCCATTGCTGCAAGAACTGTCGCCTTATCAAGTCCGGACGGTATGGTGAAGCTCGAGCACTTCAGCTCATTAACGTCGACCGTGGGATTATTGGTCATAAACTCCTTTATCTTCGCATTGATATCCGCTGCGGTGGTATCATTGCGAACGGTAATTGTCCACGTACCGGTAGCCGTATCATAAGCCGCAGCCGCAGAATCAGTCAGAGTATTGTCATAGTTCAAGTTGATCTTATCATTTGTGGAGTTGACATTTACCGAGAAGTCAATGTACGCGTTCAGCTGCTTGCCTCCCGCTGTCTCGGAGTAGTGATAACGAGCGGTGGAATCGGTCGTCGTGAAAATGATATCCTGAACATCGTTGCTTCCCGCCACTGCCAAATAGTCGTTGGGGATCTCGTCAAACGAAAGGCTGATAGACACATCGTCCGGGAGATTAACGCCGCCCGCCTGGAGCGCCTTCTGGATCGCCTGATCGAATTCCTCCTGCGAATTGTACTGCTGATCGGTGTTGATGAAGAGCGTCAGAATGTTGTTCGCGTAGGTAGCGTACGGAAACTCCGCGTGCTGGAAGGAAACCGACATATTCGTGTACTCGGAGGGAGCGTCAACGGTAAGAGTTACGTTAGTGCCGTTTACCAATTTGGTAGCGGAGGAGCGGTTAGCGTTGGTAGCGGGAGCGGTAATTCTGATGATATCGGAGCTTGCCGATACGTTCTGGCTCTCGCCCGTAACGCCGAGAACGTGATAACCGTCGGAGTTTACGAGATAACCGTCGTCGTCGATAAAGAAGTTGCCGGCTCTTGTGTAAACGATATTGCCCGCGCCGTCCATAAGCTGGAAGAAGCCCTCTCCGTCGAGCGCGAGGTCGGTCGTTTTATCCGACTGCGTATATCCGGACTGCGTCATATTCGCCGCAACGCTTGCAACCTTAACGCCGTAGCCTACCTGTCTGGGGTTAACGCCGCCGAGTGTGGAAGTACCGGCGGAGGGAGAACGCTTCGTCTGATAGTAAACGTCCGCAAAGGTCACAACGTCGGTCTTGTAGCCGACCGTGTTTACGTTCGCGATATTGTTACCGATAACGTCCATTCTCTGCTGGTGGGTCTTAAGACCCGATACGCCGGTGTAAAGTGATTTAACCATTAGTTTGACCTCCAAATTTTAATTGTGAATCTCCGTGAGCGAAGCTTCAGTCGCAAGCCCCGCAATGAATTCCCGAAGGTCCGTTCATAAGTGTGAACGCCAATGCGCTCATACGATCACGGTAGAATCTATGTTTGTGAAAATATTACCCTGCAATTCCTCCTGCGGAATCGTGGTAATTACCTTGTTGTTCTTCACGCTCACAACAAACGCGTTTCTGTCCACAAGAACCAAGGTTTCGCTGCTGCCCTTGTCGGCAGCCATCTCAACGCCCTTATTCAGCCTCTCGAGGGTATTTCCCTCGGTAATGTCTATGCTGCGTTCCGAAAGCCGCTGCATTGCGTGCTTTGAAAATTCCACGCCCTGCTGTTCCGCCAGCTTCTGCTGCAGCGCCTCGGCAAAGCTGCCTCCGACGTTCTGCCCGGTAACGCCCTGCTGTACGACATTTCCCGTGCCGATAGGGTTTCCGGTGGTAACGCTGATTTGATTGCGAAGCGCCAGATACTCGCTTATCAGCATTTTAAGCCTCCTTGCTCAAAAAAGGGATCAGACTCCCTCGGAGTTCTCCGTCTCCTCATTGCCATTGTCATCGCCGCCGTTTTCTCCGTTATCGGGAAGCTTGCCTGCGTCAACGTTGTCGCCCTTGTCGCCCTCATCAGGAACATCCACCCAATACGCAACGGTCACCTCAATGATCTTATCCAGCGGCTGCTCGATCTTCCATTCGCCCTCCGGATCTATAATGACTGCCGTGACCTTGCCGTCCTTGACCTTGATAGAATCGATAAGTCCTGCCTTGGTTGCGACCTTTCCGGTCTCCTCATCCTTGCCGATCTCAACCGTAGCGTACTTTCCGACCATACTCGACGCACTGGCGATAATACTAGCCAGACCGTTCGAGGTGTAGCCGTCCGCACCCGCGGAATCTTTGTCCTTAACGGAGGTGATCTTCTTGATGTCGAACTCAACGCCGTCGATCTTGACCATATAGGTGTTTCCCGACTGAGTTACCGCCTCAACAACGCCGGTTTTCGTAACGAGATCCTTGCCTTCCATTTTAGAACCCGTAGCGACTTTTCCGACCAGTGTAGCCGCATAATTCGCCATAGCGAACTTGCTCGAATCCTGCGCGTAAGTCAACTGAGTAAACTGCGCGAGCTGCGAAACGAACTCGGTGTTCGACGTAGGCTCCAAGGGGTCCTGGTTCGTCATTTCCTTGACCATAAGGTTCAGAAACGTTTCCGAATTTACAAGCTCTTCATTCGAGTCCTTAAACTTGTTTCTGTACTTCTCGTAGTTGGCTCTCATCTGTTCGGTTGATGAAAGAATGCCCGTAGTCGTGTCTGCCAATGTAATTCCTCCTTTTCCGAAAGATCCAAATCACATAGATGCGATTATGTCCGCAAACGACTTGCCGTCGGATTCCTCCTCGGTCTTGTTGTCGTCGTTACGGAAGTAGGGGTTCTTGCTGCTGCCGTTGTAGTCCTGCGCCGCGGTCTCCTGCTGACGCTCGTTTACCGTCTGCCAGCTTTCGAGATTCAACCCGTTCGAGCGAAGATTTTCCTGCATAGTTTCGCTGTGCTGCTCGAGAATTCTCTGTGTTCTCGCGTTCTCCGCCGCGATCGTAATGGAGATCGCGCCGTCCGCCGCCTTAGTGAGCTTCACGGTGATCTTGCCAAGCTCCTCGGGGTTGAGAACCAGACTGTACTCGGTCTTATCGTCGTTTTCGGTGACTGCCTTTTCAACCAGCTTCACCGTCTGATCAACGATCTCGCTCGGTCTTACCTCGATCTCGCTGCCGTCCGCCCTCTTGAAAACAATGGGCTGATCCGCGTTAAGCGGCTGTGCCGTCTGCCCGGGCTTTACCTCGGACTTGACCTCAAGCTCCTCCTCAGCCGGCTTTCCCGTCAGCTTAGCCTTAGCGTTCCTAAGCATTTCAAGCTCCTCCGCCGCCGACTTTACGCGTCCGTTTCCGGCAACGACCGTCTTAGGCTCCTCGGAAACCGTCTTGTCAAGCTGTTCCGCGTTTTCGTTGCGGGTAACCGTCTTAACGACGACAGGCTCCTCGGCGTCGTCCGTCTTGACCGCGTTCTCCGCGATCTCGGGCTTTGCCTCGGCCTTTTCCGTTTTCACGGTGAATTCCTCAACCGGAATAACCTGCTGTGCCGCAGTTTCCGAAGTCTGCTCGTTCTGCGAAACCGCAGCCTGAACCGTAACCGGCTGTTCAATAGGCACGTCTGTTTTGAGTACTTCGCTTTCAACCTGTTCCGCCGCGCCGACCTCAGCGACAACCTTCTGCGGAATATCAACATCCGTCCTTACTTCGGAAACCTCCGAAAAGATCGGAACCTCTGCATCATCAGTAACCTCCGCGTCATCGGTAATCTCCACGTCACCGGTAACCTCCGCCGCACCGGAAACAATTGATACATCGGGAACAACCGATACATCGTGAACCTCCGAAACAGCAGGGATCTCCGGTACATCGGTAGCGACCGCGCTCTCCTCAACCGCTTCACCCGGAACAAACACGTCAACATCGGGAACCACGCCCTCAGCTGCAGCCGTTTCCTCAACGTTTTCAAGCCCCTCGGAAACGGTCTCGACAAGGTTGTCGATAAGCTGTGTGAACACATCCTCGCCAATAGTCTGCTCCTGCTCCGCCGTTGCCACAGACGGAAGAGTTTCCGTCGGGTCGATAGACTCGCAAATGCCGTCGAGCATAGTCACCTTGTCCTCGCCCTCGCGCTCGTTGTGCTTTTCAAGGATCTGATAAAGCTCCATGAGCATCGAGTTTGAAAGCTCCCGTTGGAAGTTCTGCTCCGCGGCGATCGCCTCCGTAGGATCAAAGAGCGTATCCTCGTCGTCCTCGTCGTCCTTTCCGAACTCCTCGGACTTCTTCAGCAGCATAAGCCACTTCATAAGCTCCGGAGTAAGAAGCTCCGCCGGAACATTCTCGAGCTTGACCTCACCCTTGAGTATCAGCGTCGCCAGCTTTTTGGGATCCTCGGGAAGCGGCATGCCCGTTTCCTTGTCACGGTGAATTGTCGCCTCAACCGCGTTCTTCATATCCGAGTACTTCTCTACTGTTTCCGAGACCTCCATAACCACGTCGCCATCTGCGTCTCCTATGTCGCTCAGCAGCTGCGCGAACATTCCCGCCTGATCCTCCGCGATCTCCTCGATCCTCTGAGGGAGCGCCGCGTCCGAGATCATGAAATCCGCCCGCATATTGCCGCCCGCATTCATAGATACTGCCATTCTTTCACCTCCTTAAATAAAATTATATATCAAGGCTCATCGCCGTTGATAACTATTGATTAGCCGCGCGAACCGTCTGTCCGCTCACAAACTCCTCGATAAACTGCTCGTTCTCCTTGCCAACCTGATGATTGTACTCCTCAAGCTGCTTTTCCTCGAGCTTTTCAAGCGTCTTGACGTCCTTGGTCGCCTCCACGACGACCCCGAGCTGCTTTTCGATCTCCTGCTGCTTAAGCACAGCCTGCTGCTCTTTCAAATGAATTTCCTGCTGAAGCGTAACTATGTAGCGCTTTCTCATCGCGATCTCCGAAGCGACCGCGCCCATTCTGCACACCCTGTCAAGCTGTTCGCTCTGCTCCTCCACCTTGTCGAGAAGCACCTCGCGCGCCTCCTGAATACGCCTTAGATCCGCCTGAAGCATCGACAGCGTGTTCTTCTGCCTGTCAAGCTCCTGCTCGCGGAAATCCATCAGCTTTTGCAGCGAAAACTGGAATTTCTTCACCTAAACCACCCTTTTGGAACGAAATCCGCTCCTAAGTAAATTAAGCACAAACCGCCGCTTATTCCGGCTGAACCTTTATTTCTTATCGCCCACAGCCTCGACCAGACGCCGAACCGTTTCATCAAAGCTCACGCTCTCATCGACCGACTGCATAAGAAAGCCGTTTATCGCGTCGATCTTGTTTATCGCCTCGTCAAGCTGCGGATTCGTACCGTGCTTGTACGCGCCTATCGAGATCAGATCGAAGTTGCTCGTATGCAGCGAAAGCAGATTTCTCAGCCGCCCCGCCGCGTTCTTGTGCATAGGCGTTGCAATCTCGCTCATAAGACGCGACACGCTCGACAAAATATCTATCGCGGGATAATGGTTCTGCGCCGCGATCTTACGCGACAATATTATATGTCCGTCGATAATGCCGCGAACAGTATCGGCAATAGGCTCGTTCGTATCGTCGCCCTCGACAAGCACCGTGTAAATACCGGTGATAGAACCCTCAGGGAAGTTCCCCGCACGCTCCAGCAGCTTCGGCAGCGCGCTGTAAATGGACGGCGTATAGCCTCTCGCGATAGGCGGCTCGCCCGTCGCCAGCCCGACCTCGCGCAGCGCCATCGCGTAACGCGTCAGACTGTCCATCATCAGCAGCACATCCTTGCCCTGCTTCATAAAGTACTCCGCGATCGCCGTAGCGGTAAGCGGACACTTCGATCTCATCATAGCCGGCTGATCGGAGGTAGCGACTACCAGCACCGATCTCGCCATACCCTCGGGACCCAGATCCCGCTCAATGAATTCACGAACCTCACGTCCACGCTCGCCCACAAGCGCGATAACGTTGACATCCGCCTTGACCTTCCGCGCTATCATGCCCATAAGCGTCGACTTGCCGACGCCCGAGCCCGCGAAAATACCCATTCTCTGACCCTTGCCCATGGTGAGCATTCCGTCGATAGCCTTAACTCCAAGCTCTATCGTCTCATGAATAGGCGGTCTCGTAAACGGATTCACGGGAATTCCCGTAATTGAAACCTCGTCGGTATAGTCAATCTCCGAGCCGCCGTCCAGCGGATTGCCCAGCGCGTCGACTATTCGCCCGACCAGATCCCAGCCCGCCTTGACATTGAGCTTGCCGCCCGTGTTGTCGACGATACTGCCGGGACCTATGCCCTCTATCTCGGTGTAGGGCATCAGCAGTATATTGCTTTTGTTGAAGCCCACGACCTCGGCTTTTATGTATGATGACATATCCTTGGAGAAAATGCGGCACACGTCGCCGATATTGCACGCAGGACCGCTCGCCTCGATAGTCATACCCACGATCTTCTCGATCTTACCCATATAGCGGAAGAGATCGCTTTTATCGATATCTTCCCGAAATGAAGCCAAATTCAGCATTATCGATCCTCCGCCCGGGTTTATTCTTCGGAATCGGATTCGTCCTCTTCCTCGGTCTTGGCAGCCTTTTTCCGCTTTTTCGGAGTACCCGTGCGGAATTTTCCGTCGCCAAGCTCTCTTATCATTTTAAGCTGCGTCTGAATACCCGCGTCGGTGATCTCCTCGCCGTTGTCGACAATGACCGTTCCGACCTCCGCGTCCTTCAGCAGCTCCACCTCGATATGCTCCGCGCCCGCGCAAAGCTCCCTGAGGTACTCATAATCGCCCGAAAGCTCTGTAGAAGCGCCGTTCTCATCCAGCGTAATGCGGATAAACTGCGTGTTGCGGAATTCCTTCGCCGCCTTTTTAATGAGCTTCTTCGCCGCCGTACCGTCCTTTACGCTCATACTGCCGAGAGTGACCTTGTTGGCGATCTCCATGACAGTTTCGTAAATTTCCTTTTCGTAATGCTCGAAAAGCTCGACCTTTTGCTCGTTGATCCGGTCGGAGAACTCCTTTGCCTCGTCGAGAACACCCTGTCCCGCCGCCAGACAAGCCGCCACTCCGTCCCTTTTGCCCTGTTCGTAGCCCTCGGCGCGCGCCTTGATGAACACATCATCGCGGTTCCTTTCCGCGTCGCTCACGATCTCCGCAGCATCCCGCTCGGCGTTTTGAACGATACCATCCGCTCTGCGCTTGGCTTCAACTATGACCGCTTTACCCTGCTCTATGTACTGCGCCTTAAGCTCCGCAAGCTCCCTCTGCCGCTCCTCGATCTCACGTTCGCGGAGGGCAAGCTCCGACTCGCGCTGAGCAAGAATTTCCGCGACAGAGACTTCCGGTTCAACGTAAACCTCTTCCTCGGCAGCCTCCGCAGACTCGGGCACTCGCTCCTCCTCGGGAAGCCCGGGCGGTTCCGGCAGCGGAATATCCAGCGTATTTGCGATATCCACGCCCCCTCCGCCGTACCGGACAGAGCTGTATTTCAATACCCCCAAAATGATCCCTCCGTATCACGGCGATCAGACCTGCCCTTAAGCAATGATCTCGTCGCTTCCGCCGCGGGAAATTGTAATCGCGCCCTCCTGCTCGAGACGTCTTATAATGCCGACGATACGCTGCTGCGCCTCGTCAACGTCACGCATACGCACGTTGTGCAGGTACTCGATATCCGCCTGCAGATTCTCTCTCGCGCGGGAGGAGATATTCGCGAAAATGCACTCCGCAACCTCCTGCGTCGAGCCCTTGATAGCGACCGCCAGATCCTTGGAGTCGACCTGCTTGACGAACTCCTGAATATCCTTGGAATCCAGCTTGACGATATCCTCGAATACAAACATCTTCTGCTTGATGAGGTCTGCCAGCTTCTGATCGCGGGCGGACAGCTCGTCGAAAATGTATTTCTCGGTCGCGCGGTCCACGTTGTTCATGATCTCCGCAACATAGTTGATACCGCCGACCTCCATGGAATCTGTGCTTGCAAGCGTCGCGAACTTCTTTTCGAGCGAACCCTCAATAGCCTTTACGACCTCCGGTGAAGCCCGGTCCATATTCGCGATACGCTCAACTACCTCAACGCGCTTTTCTCTGGGAAGCTCCGACAAAATAGCCGAAGCCTGATCCGTTCTCGCGTATGAGAGGATAAGCGCAATAGTCTGCGGGTGCTCGTTCTGGACGATAGCCAGCAGGTTTTTGTAGTCCGCCTTTCTCACGAAGTCGAAAGACTTTGTTTCAAGCTGCTTTGTAATGCGGTTGAGCAGCGCGTTTGCCGCGTCCGCTCCGAACGCCTTCTCCAGTACGCTTCTCGCGTAGTCCAGACCGCCCTCCGCAACAACCTTCTGCGTCAGGCAAAGCTCGTAAAACTCGTTAAGCGTCTCCTCAACGACCTCGATCGGGTGATACTCCATTCTCGCAAGCTCGACCGATATCGCCTCAACCTCGTCGTCCGACAAGTGCTTATATATCGCGGAAGCGTTCTCCGCGCCAACAGAGGCAAGCACCAGTGCGGTTTTCTGCGCCGCCGTAAGCTCGCCGCTCGACTTATGATCATTTCCGGGCATTTGATCTCCTCCTATGGCGTCAAGCCATAACGGTCGCCGCTCATTCCATAACGCGGCAGCCGAAGAATTTTAGCATAAAACGCGGCGCATCAGCCTTCCTCGCGCAGCATATTTCTGATGATAGAAGCCACGATCTCGGGGCTTGATTTCGCGAAATCCGCGATCTCGCGCTTGAGAATGGTCTCCCGCGATTCCTTGCCCGCCTCCTCCGTGAGGCTCGCAATATTAAAGTCAACTTCCTGAGGCATTTCGCGTTCAGCACCTCCGCCGTATACGTCGGCAGCCGCAGCCGCCTGCGCAGCCGCGAGAGCCTGTTCCTGTCTGCGTCTGATCTTCTTCTTGCGGCTTCTGCTCATGCACAGCGACAAGATTATCAGCGCGATAAGGATAATACCGAGAGCAATGACAACAAACAACATAACGTTGCGGTATGTGTCAACGGGAGTAACAAATCCGCCGTTTCCGTCGCCGATCGAAGTTCCGTTGTTGGAGAGTGCAAACACCGTATTGTAAACGGAAACCTTCGCAATATCCGCACCGACCGCGTTCGCGACCACGCTTGCGACCATATCGCGCTCATTCTGCGTCATAACGTCCCTGTCGATAAAAACGCCCACTGAAAGACTGCTGACCTCGTAGCCGTCTTTCTCGGTAGTGGTGATGATATTTGAAACGTCGTACTGCTGCTCGTCCTTTGAGTAGTAGAAGCTCTCGCCGTCGTCCAGCTCGTCAAGAGTAGGGTAATCGGGAGACTGGTCGGCGTTCGGGGTAACTCCCACGATACCGCCCTGCACATCGGAATTTATGTACTCAAGTATCTTGTTGTTATGCTGAAGAACGCCGGTATTATTCTCATCGACCGGGTAATAATATGTATCAACGATCTTTTTCGCGTCGAAATTCAACCACGCCGAAACGTTGACGGTATAATGCCCCTTGCCGTAGATCGTACCGAGCGACGCAGCCAGATCCTGCTGGATCGCCTGTTGCATCTCGCGCTGGAACTGAAGCCGCTTTCTGCCTACGTTTACGCCCGACAGATCGGAATTTTCCATCGCCTCGTCCTCGGGAGACACCCATTCATAGGTGCGCATCTTCGTATCGGTAACGGTAACGTTGTCCCTTGTCAGATTGTAAACGCTCGCGGTAACGAGGTTGTAAATAGCGCGAACCTCCGAGTAGGTCAGTTCATAATCGTCCTTAAGCTGGAGTTGAACCGAGCAGGTCGGGATCTCTTCTTTCTGAGTTATGGCGTAATCGTCGGTAGGCGCCAGAGCCAGCCGCACCGAAGCGGTCCTCACCGCGTCAAGATTTGTCAGAGCCGACGCGATAAGCGCCTCGCGCTGCTGACGCGCGATCTCGCTCTTGTCGCTGTCGGTGGACCACAAATCAACGCCGTCGTTCCAGATATCGTAGTTCGACTGATCCTTCGGGAAACCCTGCACCGCAAGCTGCATACGCAGATAATCCGCCTGATCCTCGGGCACGACAACGTCGCCGTTGGACTTTATGCTCACGTTCGCAACGCCGAGCTCCGAGATAGCCGCAGCGATCTCGCCCTGCTCCGCGGTGGTAAGCCCCGTGAACAGCGTGACCTCGTTCTTGTGGTTCAGCAGCACCGCCAGAATAATGATTATCGCGATAAGTGCCACGGGTATAGCGCAGATCATTATCTTGACGGCTGTCGAAAAGCCCGTCCATTTTTCTTTAACAAAGGTAGTGACCTTTTTTACTCTCTCATTCATTTAACAAAATGCCTCCGAAATAACGTTGTATACGCTATTTAAATTTGCATATTTATAATAGAATTATATGCGCTGATAACCTCGTTTTTTACGGAAACGAGCAGATCCACCGCGACCTCCGCCTGCGTAATATGGTTCTGCATGGTCGCTATATCGTCGATATTGCCCAGCAGCAGATCGAGCGCGTCGCGGTCAACCTGTTCGTTGGTTTCAATAACGTTATCCACCATTCCCCTGAAAATATCGAGGAACGAAGCCTCCTGCACGTCAAAATCTTCTACCTTGCCGGTATTCATATCGGGCATACGCATCATGCGCGCCATTCTGTCAAGCCTGTCAAGAGTCTCACCGGACTGAAGAGGAATATAATAATCCATAGCTATGTATCCTTTCACCGAATAAATTTATCGCCTGTACGCTTAATTATCAGCCCTTGCCGAGAGAAAGCGAAGCCTGTATCATCGCCTTCATCGCGTCGTACATATTTATGCACGCCTGAAGGGAATTCTGTGCCTCGACAGCGTCCATCTCCTCGATCTGCACGTCGACGTTCGATTCGTAAACATACCCGTATTCGTCCGCAAGGGGATTATCCGGGCTGTACACCGGCTCGGGAGGCGTCGGATCCTCAACGACCCTCGCCGCCTGAACGCCGCGGAGCTGCTTGTATTTATACATATAAGCCTCGCCCTCGCCCATATGGTTTCTGAGGATCCTCTTAAAGGTCTTATCCTCCTCGAATACCACCATCTGGCGCTTGTAGACCTCCTCCGGAGTAGTGGCGAAGTTCGTTGCGTTTGTGGTGTTCTGCGAAATGATATCCAGTCTGAACCGCTGAGCGGTGATACCCGACAGCGGGATGTTAAGCGAACTCAAAAAAGCCATAATTTACCTCCAAACCCGTTACTTGGTGACCATAGCGCTTCTTACGCGCGTAAAACTGCTGTTCATCTGGTTTATGATCGCGTCAAGCTGGTACTGCGTCTTGAGCATCTCAGCCTGCTGCACATCGTTGTCAACGTTGTTGCGGTCGCCCTGATCGCTCGTCGACTTATCAATATACACTCTCGTAGCAAGGTTAAGCTCTTTCTTGACGGTGCCGTCCGCGCGCAGCTTATCCCTGAGGATACCGCCGAAATCGAGATACTTGCAGTTGTACTTCGGGGTGTCCTGGTTGCTGATATTCTGCTGAATGATCTGCTGCTTCTGCCACATAACAGCAGCGCCCTGCTCAAGTATTCTGAAAGCCGTAGTATCGAAAAGTGCCATAACATTATACCTCTCTGACATTAGTATTATAATAGGAAGTAGCATTTCAGAGCGCACTACTCCCACAGGTCATAAATCTCCATACTCTGATTATACAACATCTAAAAATTTTTTTCAACCTTTTTTTTGGATTTTCTTTTATTATATTGGTATAAATTGCCGCAGAAAACGGGCTCGTTTTAGGTACTTTTCGCTATAAATTAGCGCTGTTATGCGCTTTGGGCGCTCTCTTGTACAACCTATACAAATTTTCTTGATGTTTTTCTTGCATTTTTTATAAAACAAACGCAAACCGCCGCGGCTTTACAAGAAACAATATTCCGACGAACAAAAAAAATTGCCATTTTTTCAAAGAAACCTATTGACAAATCAATCGCGATGTGATAAAATATCTGTGTAAACAATTAAATATGCCCTTATAAACCAACGACGTGGAGATAAAAATGCTTGTTTGCCCTCACAGAGAGCGGTCGGCGCTGAGAGTACCGCAGAACGCAGAGCATTAAATGGACCACCGAGGGTGCGAGGAAAGGCGGACAGCGCCGAGTATTTCGCAACGTTATGCAAGCGTTAATTGCTGGGATATGTCAGTATCCGTCGAGTGCGCGTTTTTACGCGAATTAAGGTGGCAACACGGTGATTTTTCTCCGTCCTTACGACAGTATTATACTGTCTTTAGGGGCGGTTTTTTTATTGTCCGATCAACGAAAGGAGCGATAACAATGCTTATTCCCACACTGGAAGACGCAAAAAAGCTGACGAATTACAGCGTTATTCCGATAAAGCGAGAAATACTGTCCGACATCAAAACGCCGATCGAGGTGCTGCGTATTCTGAAGAACGTAAGCCGGCACTGCTACATTCTCGAATCGGTCGAGAACCAGGAGAAATGGGGACGCTACACGTTCCTCGGCTACAACCCCAGGCTCGAGATCACATGCCTGAACGGCGAACTGACCGTCAAAAACGTTTACACGGGCAAGGTCGAAACCAAACAGACCGCTCACCCCGCCGAGTATATCCGCGGGCTGATGAACGGCTTTACATCCCCGAAGCTCGACGGCTTTCCCAGCTTCACAGGCGGTCTTGTCGGCTATTTCGGCTACGATTACATCAAGTACAGCGAGCCGTGCCTGAAGCTCGACGCAAATGACGAGGAGCATTTCAAGGACGTTGATCTCATGCTGTTCGACAAGGTGATCGCATTCGACAATATCCACCAGAAAATAGTACTTATTACAAATATTTCCACCAAGGATATTGACGAGGAATACCAAAAAGCCGAATCCGAGCTTGACGAAATGGTGAAGCTCATCCGCACCGGAACGCCCGTTCCCCGCCAAAAATCACGGCTGACAAGCGAAGTACGCTCGCTATTCAGCAAGGAACAGTACTGTGAAATGGTCGAGAAAGCAAAACGCCACATTCACGAAGGCGACATTTTCCAGGTGGTTCTCTCAAACCGTTTAGACGCGGATTTCGAGGGCAGTCTGCTCGACGCCTACCGCATTCTCCGAACCATTAACCCGTCGCCCTATATGTTCTACTTCTCGAGCGACGACATGGAGGTAGCGGGTTCATCGCCCGAAACATTGGTGAAGCTGGAGAACGGCGTGCTGCACACCTTCCCGCTTGCCGGAACGCGCCCTCGCGGAGCGACCGAAGCGCAGGACAAACAGCTCGAAGCCGAGCTGCTTGCGGACGAAAAGGAGCTTTCCGAACACAATATGCTGGTCGATCTCGGGCGGAACGATCTGGGAAAAATTTCCGAATTCGGCAGCGTCGAGGTGGAAAAGTATATGTCGATCGAGCGTTATTCGCACGTTATGCACATAGGCTCAACGGTTCGCGGCAGAATGCGCGGCGACCTCAATGCTCTTGACGCGGTAGACGCGGTACTCCCCGCGGGAACGCTCTCCGGCGCGCCGAAGATACGCGCGTGTGAAATAATCAACGAGCTTGAAAACAACAAGCGCGGCATCTACGGCGGCGCGATAGGCTATATCGACTTCCGCGGCAATCTCGACACGGCGATAGCGATACGGCTCTGCTTCAAGAAAAACGGACGCGTGTTCGTGCGCTCCGGCGCGGGGATAGTCGCGGACAGCGTTCCCGAAAACGAATTCAACGAGTGCATCAACAAGGCAAAGGCGGTCATAAACGCGCTTAACATCGCACAGGAGGCTGAACTATGATACTTTTGATCGACAACTACGACAGCTTTTCTTACAATCTTTACCAGCTTGTCGGTGAAATCAATCCCGACGTCAGGGTCGTCCGCAACGACGAGCTGACCGTCGGCGAGATAATGAAGCTTTCGCCCTCGCACATCATCGTCAGTCCCGGACCCGGCAGACCCTCCGACGCGGGAATCTGCGAGGAGACGATTAAAACGGCGGCGGGCAAAATTCCGATATTGGGCGTGTGCCTCGGTCATCAGGCTATCTGCGAAGCGTTCGGCGCGGAGATCACCTACGCCAAGCGGCTCATGCACGGCAAGAAATCCGTCATCACGTTCGACGGGGATTCCGCGATTTTTAAGGGGATAAGCGGCGACATCGCCGTAGCGCGCTATCACTCGCTCGCCGCATCCGACAACAACTTCCCCTCCGCGCTCAGGGTAACTGCCAGGACCGACGACGGCGAGATCATGGCGGTGGAGCATAAGACCTACCCTGTTTTCGGATTACAGTTTCACCCCGAAAGCATACTCACCCAGCACGGAAAAAAGCTGGTTAAAAACTTCTTGGAAATAGTCAGAAAATAAAATGTCAAAATAGCTTCAAAAAAGCTGGTGTTTTTTACAAGTTAGAATTCTTGATTTCCCGTATTGCTAAGCGTTTTTGAAGCATTTAACGCGCTGTTTTTTCAGACCCGGAATTCAAGCCGAAAACCGCTCCGGATAACGATGGTTTTCCGAACTTTTTTCGGTATCTATGAGAACCATTTTTTGGAGGTAATTTATTATGATTAAAGAAGCAATTGAAAAGGTTTCCAACAGAGAGGATCTGACCTACTCCGAAGCCGAGGAGGTCATCCGCGAGATCATGACAGGCTCGACCACTCCCACGCAGACCGCGTCGTTCCTCACGGCGCTGCACATCAAGGGCGAGACCGACGACGAAATATCCGCGAGCGCCTATGTAATGCGCGACTGCGCCACCCACGTCGAATACGGCGGCGATGTAATGGAGATCGTCGGCACGGGCGGCGACGGAGCGCAGTCCATAAACGTATCCACCATCTCGGGAATCGTCTGCGCGGCAGCGGGCGCTAAGATCGCCAAGCACGGCAACCGCGCCGCTTCGTCAAAATGCGGCGCGGCGGACTGCCTCGAAGCTCTCGGAATAAACATTTCCGTTTCACCCGAGGGCTGCGCAGAGCTGCTTGACAAGGTGGGAATGTGCTTTATGTTCGCGCAGAAGTACCACAGCGCAATGAAATATGTCGGATCCGTCCGCAAGGAGATCGGAATTCCGACCGTGTTCAACATTCTCGGACCGCTCACCAACCCCGCCCACGCGGATCTGCAGCTTCTCGGCGTATACAAGCCCGAGCTGCTGAAGCCCATGACGAACGCTCTGATAAAACTCGGCGTTAGGCGCGGAATGGCGGTCTACGGACAGGATAAGCTCGACGAGATCTCCGTCGGAGCGCCTACGACCGTTGTCGAATTCGAGAACGGCAAGCTCACCGAATACGAAATGACCCCCGAGCAGTTCGGTCTGCAGCGCCACGGCATAAACGAGCTTAAAGGCGGCGATCCCGCTCTCAACGCGGAACTGGCGCGTAAGATTCTTTGCGGCGAACAGGGCGCGGGGCGCGATTCCGTATTGCTGAACTCGGGCGCGGCGCTGCATATTTATAAAGGTATATCCATATCTGACGGCATAAAGCTAGCCGCACAAACGATCGACAGCGGCGCGGCAATGAAAACACTGGAAAATTATATAAACATTTCCCAACAATCGGCATAAGAGGTAAAATTATGATATTAGACGAAATCGCGGCAAGGACGCGGCAGCGCGTATCCGATATGAAAGACGAGATCCCGCTCCCGGAGCTTCGCGCAAAAGCGGAGATTCTCAAAAAGGACACGGGCTTCCCGTTCCTCAAAGCACTTGAGGTCGAGGAAATCTCGTTCATCTGCGAGGTGAAAAAAGCCTCACCCTCCAAGGGCGTTATCGCCGAGGACTTCCCATATTTGCAGATAGCGCAGGACTATGAAAAGGCAGGCGCGGCGGCGATCTCCTGCCTGACCGAGCCGTACTGGTTCCTCGGGAGCAACAAATATCTGCGGCAGATCGCCGCAAAGGTAAAGATACCCGTGCTCCGCAAGGATTTCACCGTCGACGAATATATGATCTACGAAGCAAAAATTCTTGGCGCGTCGGCGGTTTTGCTCATCTGCTCAATCTTAAGTGAACAGCAGCTCTCCGAGTACCTTGATATCGCCCACTATCTCGGACTATCCGCGCTCGTAGAAGCTCATGACGAAGCCGAGATTGAGACCGCCGTCAAAGTCGGCGCAAAAATAATCGGCGTGAACAACCGCGATCTGAAAACCTTCTCGGTCGACATGGGGAACTCCGCGCACCTACGCAATTTAGTACCGCCCGACAGGATCTTCGTATCCGAAAGCGGGATCCAAACCGCAGCCGACGTCGACGGACTGCGCAAAATAGGCGCGAACGCGGCTCTTATCGGCGAAACGCTAATGCGCGCCGAGGACAAAAAAGCCAAGTTCGACGAATTGCGGGGGCTTAAATGAGTACGAAGATCAAGCTCTGCGGAATGTTCCGCGACCGCGACATAGACTACGTAAACGAAGCCAAACCCGACTACATCGGCTTTATCGTGATGTTCCCGAAAAGCCACCGCAACATCGACCTTGAAACGGCTCTGCGCCTGAAGTCGCGGCTCTCTACCGATATAAAATCCGTCGCCGTTTCCGTAAACGCTCCCGTTGAGCGGTTCGCGGAATTCGCAAAAAGCGGGGCTGCCGATATTCTCCAATGCCACGGCAGCGAGAACGCGGACTATATCGCCGGGCTAAGGCGGCTGACAAGCGTTCCGATAATAAAAGCGGTCAAGGTCACGACCTCCGCCGACATAGAAGCGGCGCAGCTTCTCGGCGCGGACTATCTGCTGCTTGACAGCGGAACGGGCAGCGGCAGGGCGTTCGACCATTCGCTGATAGACCGGGAAAAAATACGCGTTCCGTTCTTTCTGGCGGGCGGACTTACCCCCGAAAATCTCGGGCAAGCTATCCGCCAGATACGCCCTTACGCGGTCGACCTGTCGAGCGGAATTGAAACAAACAAGCTGAAAGACCGCAAAAAAATTCTCGCGGCGGTAAAAGAGGTTCGCAAATGATCTACTACACAGCCGACCTGCATCCGGGGCACTGCATAGGCTTCACACCGCTGACATTAACGCAGATAATAAATTTTTACGGGGAAAGGAAGCACAATGACTAAAAAGAAGAAACGCGGCTTAAAAATCGCGCTGATAATCGCGGCGGCGCTGCTCATCGTTATTTTCGCGGCAGGAATGACCGTCACTTCCGTTATGATGTCGGATAATTTCTCGCGCGGCGATTACGCGGATCAGCGGTTTACCGCCGACTATTACTATGAGCATTACCAAGCCGGATACCCCCGCACGGAGGTCGAATTCAAGTCGGGAGATAATACCCTCAAAGGCTATATCTACGGCGCGGATAACGGCAAGGGCTTGCTCGTGTTCGCGCACGGTATCGGCGAGGGTCACGAAAGTTATCTGAAAAGCCTGTTGTGGTTCGTCGATAACGGCTGGCGCGTGTTCGCCTACGACGCGACGGGCAGCGGTCACAGCGAGGGCGCGGGAACGCGCGGACTTCCGCAGTCGGCTCTCGATCTTGACGCGGCGCTGACGTTCGCGGAAAGCGACCCGCGGCTGAATTCCCTGCCCGTGTTCCTTATGGGGCATAGCTGGGGCGGCTACGCGGTCACAGCGGTGCTGAACTTCGACCACAAAATAGCGGGCGCAGCAAGCATTGCAGGTTACAATAAGCCGATAGATATGATATTGGAGTGGACGGAGGATTCATTGGGCGGCATACGCTACCTGATGTATCCGTTCGTACAGGTCTACAGCGCGGTGCTTTTCGGGCAGTATTCGGGAATGACGGCGGCAGACGGAATAAACAAGTCAGACGTTCCCGTGCTGATAATTCACGGCACGGAGGACGGCACTATCGGCTACGACAAGTCGAGCATAATCTCCGAAAGGGAGAACATCACAAATCCGAACGCGCAGTACCTCACCATAGACGGCGGCGGACACAACAATATTTTCTACACCGCCGAAGCTCTGGAATATATCAACGAGTTCAACAAGGATTATCGGGTCATCTATGAACAGTATAACGGCGATATCCCCGAGGATGTTCTTGTGGAAATTTATTCCGGCTCCGACCGTGAGCTTATCAACACGCCAAACGAGGAGCTGCTTTCACAGATCGAGAATTTCTTTTTGACTTGTCCTACGGGCAGTTAAGAGGTGCGGCAATGAGATACACGCTTTCCCCCGCCCAAACAGGAGATATTGAAACTGTTTTTCGGCTCAACAGGGAACTTATTGACAAATACGAAAACGTTGGCAAAATAGACTATCAAGCGGTTTTGCGGCAGGTTCGCAGCGGCATTGAGCGGAACATTTACAGCTATATGCGGATAATGCGCGCCGAAAAGAACGCGGGATTTGTCCTGATTGAAAAACACCCGGACAGAGCCGAGATTGACGATCTTTTTCTGTTCCCCGAATTTCAAAACAAAGGTATCGGAACAGCGCTTATTCAAGATGTTCTTAACAGTTCCGACAAGCCCGTGTTTCTGTTCGTCTTTATCGGGAACGCCGGCGCGGTACGCTTGTATAAACGTCTTGGATTTGAGGTCGTTGAAACCGTTCATGGCACACGGTATCGCATGAGATACGATAAACACTGGCACAAAGGAGGTGACAACAATGGCGTTTAAGCTGAACAGCGTAGTTCCGTGGGGAAAAAATTTTGAGGAATACCGCCTGATGTTCCGCCTTACCGAGGACGATCTGAAAAAGAAGTTCGCAGGCTTCGGCGACGGTCCCGCCTGCTTTAACCGAGAGCTTACCGAGCGCGGCGGCAGCGCGGTATCGTTCGACCCGATCTATCAATTCTCTCGCAAGGATATCGAACGCCGCATAAACGAGGTTCGCGTTACGGTAATGGAGCAAACTCGTCAAAACCGCGATAATTATATCTGGACAAAAATAAAAAGCCCCGAAGAGCTTGAAAACCTCCGAATGTCGGCAATGAAACGCTTTCTGGAGGACTACGACAAGGGCAGAGCGGAGGGGCGGTACGTTTATCACGAGCTTCCCGACAGACTGCCGTTTGAAGCCGACCATTTCGATATCGGACTAAGCTCGCATTTTCTGTTAATGTATACGTCGCTCGGTTATGATTTTCATGTCGCGGCGATGACCGAAATGCTGCGGGTTTGCAGAGAAATACGGGTGTTCCCGACAGTCGATCTTGACGCTGAAAAAACGGAGCTGATCGACAAAGTTATTTCTCATTTTCGCGAGATGTTCCGTGTTGAGATCGTCAGCACGGACTACGAATTTCAAAAAGGCGGCAATAAAATGCTGATCATCGGAAAGGAGCGGTTATATGGAATGTAAAAGCCTTGAAGAGGTTCGCGCCAATATTGACAAGATCGACGACGGCATTATCAAATTGATAGCCGAGCGAACGGATTACGTCAGACAGGCGGCGAAATTCAAAACGAATACGAACGGCGTAAAAGCTCCCGACCGCGTTGAAGCCGTTATCCGAAAGGTTCGCGGAGAAGCCGAAAAATACGGCGCGGATGCGGATATGCTCGAAGCGCTTTACCGCGAAATGATATCGAGATTTATCATCACGGAAACACACGAATTTGAAAAGGATAACGCTTTATGACAGGAATCTATTTCAGCGGAACGGGCAATACGCGTTACTGCATAAAGCGCTTTCTTGAAAAACTCGGGGCTTACGAACGCGCGTTCCCGATCGAGAACGCGGCGGCTGTACAAGCAATAACGGAGGACAACGAGATAGTTTTCGCGTACCCCGTTTATTACAGCAGTATCCCCAAGATCGTAAGGGATTTTATCGAAAATAACAGAACATTGTGGCAGGGCAAGCGCGTTTTTGTAATCGCGACAATGGGTCTGTTCAGCGGCGACGGCGCGGGAGTTTCGGCGCGGCTTTTCAAGAAATACGGCGCGGAGATATCGGGCGGACTTCACCTGAAAATGCCCGACTGCATAGGCGACGTCGGACTGTTAAAAAAATCCCCCGACGATAATCGGGAGATTATAAAACAAGCCGCTCAAAAGACAGACTATGCGGCGGAGCGTTACCGGAACGGCAAGCCGCCGCGCGAGGGACTCAGCGTGTTTCACCGGATCGCGGGATTGTTCGGTCAGCGGCTGTGGTTCGGCGGAAAGGTCAAGAATTACGCGAATTTGCCGAAGATCGACGGTGAAAAATGTATCGGCTGCGGCGCTTGCGAAAGGCTCTGCCCTATGGGAAACATCAAGATCAAAGACGGCAGGGCGTTCTCGGGAAACAAGTGTACGATGTGCTACCGCTGCTTCTCGTAGTGCCCGAAACAGGCGATAACGCTGATCGGCAAACGGGTGACAGTTCAATACAAGCTTGACGATCGTACAATAGACCTCCTCGGAAACTGGAGAGGCGCCGTATGACGCAGCAATTTTGCTGTCAGGCAAAGTCCATTTTCCGCAGGAATACTGTATGTATTTCAAGGAAAATGGGCAAAGCATGACAGCAAAAGGGCAAG
>CAYWIP010000014.1:0-38289 GCA_964458395.1 uncultured Ruminococcus sp. | reverse complement strand
TTGGCGAACGAGGAGCGTGTGTGGTACGCTCTGCAATATGAAAACAACGAACCCGCTCTCGGCAACCGAAAAATGCGGAAGGGGGATAGGGAGATGGGAAGGAGAGCGCGAGAGGAAACCCGTAGGGGAAGGGGGAATCCGCATTTTTGTCGGATTTTCTTTTCCCCCCTTCCCCGAAGGGTGTCCTCTCGCAACTGTGCGGCAACATTTTAATTAAAATTAACGAAACCACAACAAGCAACTGATTACAAAAATCCCAACGCAGCATTACTGCAATAAATTCAAATTTAACGTAATAAAAAACATATATGTAATACTCCTAAATCAGGAATAAAAATTTTGTTAAAATCGCCGAAATACAAAAGTTTTTACGTTTCACTGTCAATCTTTGTTGAATCAAGTACTTGTATAAATGCGGCAAATGTGGTACAATGTATATTGAATAATTATCATTTTAAGGAGAAAAACTCTTATGTCAAAAAATTATAATTCATATGAAAGCCCGTTCTGCACGCGCTACGCAAGCCCCGAAATGCAGTTTATCTTCTCGGCGGACAAGAAGTTCACCACATGGAGACGGCTCTGGGTAGCCCTCGCGAGAGCGGAGATGAAGCTTGGTCTGCCAATTACCGAGGAGCAGGTCAGCGAGCTAGAAGCACACATCGAGGATATCAACTACGACGTTGCCGAAAAGCGCGAAAAGGAAGTCCGCCACGACGTAATGAGCCACGTTTACGCTTACGGACAGCAGTGCCCCAAGGCGGCGGGAATTATCCACCTCGGCGCTACATCGTGCTACGTCGGTGACAACACCGATATAATCATAATGCGCGACGCGCTGCTGCTCGTAAAGAAAAAGCTGCTGAACGTTATCGCAAATCTGGCAAAATTCGCGGAGGAATACAAGAATATGCCCTGCCTTGCGTATACGCATTTGCAGCCCGCTCAGCCCACGACCGTAGGAAAACGCGCAACGCTCTGGATGAACGAGCTGCTTATGGATCTGGAGGAGGTCGGGTATCGTATCGACAACCTCAAGCTACTCGGACAAAAGGGCACGACGGGCACACAGGCGTCGTTCGTGGAGCTGTTCAAGGGCGACAGCTCGAAAATCAAGGAGCTGGAGAAGATGATCGCCGAGGAAATGGGCTTTTCGACGTGCGTTCCCGTAAGCGGACAGACCTATTCACGCAAGATAGACAGTCAGGTGCTTGCCACGCTCTCGGGAATCGCGCAGAGCTGCTCGAAATTCAGCAACGATCTGCGTCTGCTTCAGAATTTCGAGGAAATGGCGGAGCCGTTCGAGAAGAACCAGATAGGCTCGTCGGCAATGCCGTACAAGCGCAACCCCATGCGCAGCGAGCGTATCACGTCGCTGGCGCGCTATGTGATGATAGATTCGCTTAACCCCGCGTTTACGGCGGGAACCCAATGGTTCGAGAGAACGCTCGACGACAGCGCGAACAAGCGCGTTTCCGTTGCCGAGGGTTTCCTCGCGGTGGACGCTATTCTTAATATAATGATGAATGTAACCGACGGCATCGTCGTGTTCCCCGAGATGATAAAGCGCCGCCTTATGGCAAAGCTACCGTTTATGGCAACAGAGAATATAATGATGAGAGCAGTGGAGAACGGCGGTGACCGTCAGGAGCTTCACGAGGAGCTACGCCGTCATTCTCATGCGGCGGCTGCCCGTGTGAGAGAGGGCGGCGAGAACGATCTCACCGAGCGTATCGCGAACGATCCCGCGTTTAAGATCACCAAGGAGGAGATCGAAGCGCTGCTTATCCCCGGGAATTATGTCGGCAGAGCGCCCGAGCAGACCGAGGAGTTCCTCGCGGAATTCATCAGACCGCTGCTGGAGAAGAATAAGGAGCTTCTGGGTGAAAAGGCGGAGCTTAGCGTATAAAAATATAAATGAACAAAACTAAGGAGCGCTGTGATTCATGAAAAAATGGCTTTTGCCGACTGCCGCAGCGGCGGCGAATAATGAGATCATCGGGGAATTCGGCGATTTTCTCGGCGGGATATTGATTAGGCGCGGAATCGTGACATTGGACGGCGCACGAGCGTTTTTCGGGTGCGATCATTTGTCCGATTCTATGCTGATGAGCGATATGAAGCCCGCGGTGGAAACGATACGCGCGGCGCTGGACGGAGACAAGCGGATCACGGTGTTCGGCGACTACGACTGCGACGGCGTTTGCGCGACGGTAATGTTGTACAGTTATCTGGAGGCTCAGGGCGCGGACGTTGATTTCTATATCCCCGACCGCAGCGAGGGCTACGGAATGAATATCGGCGCGCTCGAAAAGATCACCGCTAACGGCACGGAGCTTGTGATTACGGTGGATAACGGTATCTCGGCGGTCAAGGAAGCGGAGTTTTTAAAGAGCAAGGGCGTTGAGCTTCTTATAACCGATCATCATCAGCCGAACGCGAGCCTGCCCGAATGTGTCGCGTGCGTCGACCCGAACCGCACGGACGACCCGTCGCCGTTCAAGGATCTGTGCGGCGCGGGAGTAGTGCTGAAGCTGCTTGCGGCGCTTGAGGAGGACGAGGAGTTCGTGCTTGACAGCTACGCCGATCTTGCGGCTGTGGCGACAATCGGCGACGTAATGCCGCTTAAGGGTGAGAATCGTTACATAGTTCAGCGCGGTCTGGAGAACATACGCAACGAACAGAACGCAGGATTGACCGCGCTTATAAAATCGGCGCGCAGACCCGTTGAAAAGATGACCGCGACAGACCTCGCGTTTACGGTCTGCCCGAGAATAAACGCTTCGGGGCGAATATCTCACGCGGAAAAGGCGGCTCGGCTGCTGCTGTGCGAGGACGACGTGGAAACGGCAAAACGTCTCGCCGAGGAGCTGGAGCTGTTGAATAGCAAGCGCAAAACCGAGGAAAATAAGATATTGGCGGACGTGCAAAAGCAGCTTGCGGAGAACCCTCGCATAGTCAAGGAGCGCGTTATCGTGCTGGCGGGAGAGGGCTGGCATCACGGCGTTATAGGTATCGTCTGCTCGAAAATTCTGGAAAAGTATGACAAGCCCGTTGTTATGATGTCGATAGAGGACGGCAAGGCTCGCGGCTCGGTTAGGAGCATTGAGGGCTTTTCGGTGCATAAAATGCTGATGGAATGTTCCGCGCCGCTGACGACGTTCGGCGGACACCCGGGCGCGGGAGGCTTCTCGCTGCCCGCGGACAAGGTCGGAGAGTTTACGGCGCTTATCCACAAGTACGCGAGGGAGTTTTATCCGAAAATGCCGCAGCCCGATATCGCAGCCGATATGGAAGTGACCTGCGCGGATCTCACTCCCGAAAAGGTGAAGCTGCTGTCCAAAATAGAGCCGTTCGGCGAGCGAAATCCCATGCCGCAGTTCCTGTTGAGAGACTGCACGGTCAAGGCTAAGCGCGCGATGAAAGACGGTCTGTATACGTCGTTTGACGCTGAGTCGGGCGGCGTGACGCTCAGGGCGGTAACGTTCAGATTGCCGTTCGACAGGTTTTTGCCGAACGTCGGTGATAAAATAGATATGATAGCGACGGCCGAAATTAACGAGTACAACGGCAAAGAAAGCACGGAACTAAGGCTTGTGGACTACCGTCCGGCGGGATTCCGGGAGGACAGATTTTTCGCGGCGGAGCGCGTTTACGAGGAGATATGCCGCGGCGAGGGCTGCGACAAGCGCCTTGCGCCGAGAGTTATCCCGCAGAGCCGCGGAGAGTTAATGAAGATATATGATCTCGTGAAGAAGAGCGGCGGCAAGCGCACCGCCGAGGAGCTTGCAGTGTTTGACGGCAGCGTGAATTATTGTATGCTCAGAATAACTCTGGACGCGTTCGCCGAAGCTAAAATGGTGGAGCTTGGCGAGGGCTGCACGCCGAAAATTCTGCCCGTTGCCGAAAAGCGGGATCTGTTCGCGAGCGGGCTGCTGTACGAGCTTAACAAGCAATTTCAAAAATAAATCCGACGGGAGACCAACAAATGGACACTATAACGATAGATACGTTAATGGAGAAGATCGCGGCTACCGATAAGCCGTATGATACGGATAAGATCATGCGCGCGTATCGCCTTGCCGACGAAGCTCACGAGGGGCAGATGCGCTCCTCGGGCGAAAAGTATATAACTCACCCGCTGTCCGTGGCGTCCATTCTGCTGGATTACTGCATGGATACGGATACGCTGTGCGCGGCTTTATTGCACGACGTGGTGGAGGATACCGAAACCTCGCTAGACGAGATACGCAAAAAGTTCGGCGAGGACGTGGCGCTTATGGTTGACGGCGTAACGAAGATCGGTCAGGTGCCGCTGAATACCAAGGAGGAGCAGCAGGCGGAGAATATCCGTAAAATTCTCATGGCGATGAGCAAGGATATCCGTGTAATAATCATCAAGCTCGCCGACAGACTTCATAATATGCGGACGCTCTACGCGAGACCTCCCGAAAAGCAGCGCAAGACCTCTCTCGAAACGATGAACTTCTACGCGCCTATCGCTCACAGGTTAGGTATGAGCGACGTCAAGGAGGAAATGGAGGCTATCGCCATTCGCTACCTCGACCCTTACGGCTGCAAGGAGATAGAGCGGCTGCTCGATCTCCACAAGGAGGAGCGTGACAGCTTTATCGACACGATCATCGGCAGAATTCGCGGACGTATCAACGACATCAAGCCCGAACCGATAATCGAGGGCAGAGTGAAGTCGATATTCAGCATATATAAGAAAATGTACGTCAAGAACAAGCCGTTCGACGAGATATACGATATCTACGCGGTGAGGATCATCGTGCAGTCGGTCATCGAGTGCTATAACGTTCTCGGAGTAATCCATGATCTGTTCAGCCCGATGCCGTACCGTTTCAAGGACTATATCGCCACCCCGAAGCCCAACCGCTATCAGTCGCTGCATACGACCGTTATCGGCAAGGAGGGAATTCCGTTCGAGGTGCAGATACGCACCATGGAAATGCACAACACCGCGCAGTACGGTATCGCCGCGCATTGGAAATACAAGGCGGGCCTGAAGGGCAGCGTGGCGGGCGAAAAGCGCTTCGACTGGATACGTCAGCTTCTGGAGCGTCAGCAGGAGGCGGACGACGTCGAGCAGATCACCGACGCTATCAAGAACGACCTCGCGCAGGACGAGGTGTACGTTTTCTCTCCCAAGGGCGATGTGTTCGTTCTGCCGCTCGGCGCGAACGTTATTGACTTCGCGTATGCTATCCACACCGAGGTCGGCAATAAAATGACCGGCGCAAAGGTCGGCGGGCGTATGGTGCAGTTCGACTATCAGGTGAAAACGGGCGATATTATCGAGATATTCACCAGCGGCTCGCCGAACTACGGCCCAAACAGAAACTGGTTGGAGATCGCCAAGACCACCGAGGCTAAGGCGAAGATACGCTCGTGGTTCAAAAAGGAGCGCCGCGAGGAGAATATACAGTGCGGCAAAGAGGAGCTGGAAAAGGAATTCAGGCGAAACGGGATACCGCTTGACGAAGAAATTCTAAAGGAAGCGGCTCAGCGCGCGCGAGTCGAAACTATAGACGACCTGTACGCGAGCATAGGCTACGGCGGCGTTTCAATGTCCAAGGTGATACAGCGTATCAAGGAGAGCCAACTCCGCGCTCAAAAGGAGCAGAACGCCGTGCTTCCGACGGGCGAGGAGAATATCGAGGAAACCAACCGCCGCGCCCGCCGAAAGGGTATAATAATCGAGGGCGTGGACAACTGTATGGTGAAGTTCGCGCAGTGCTGCAATCCGCTGCCCGGCGACCCGATAATCGGCTTTGTAACACGCGGCTTCGGCGTGTCCATTCACAAGCAGGACTGTATAAACGTCATCAACAATATGGACAGCGAGGAGAACAAGGACAGGTGGATAAAGGCTTCGTGGGCGGGCGTTGACGACACGACCTACCGCGCGACGATAGATATTATCGCCGAGCAGAAGTCCTCGGTAATCGCCGATATCACTGCCGCTATCGCCGCAAACCATATCCCCATGCACGAAATGAATATGCACCGCCTGAAAAACGGCAACACCAATCTTCTGATAACCATTGAGATCGCGGGCGTGGAGCAGCTTGCGAACGTGATGATGAGGCTGCAGAAAATACCGGGCGTTATCTCGGCGGACAGAACGGGCAAGCAGTAACGGAGCCATGGAGCTGCAACAAATCCTGCTGCTCGGCACTCTGCTTGTGCTGATCGTTCTGTGGGTAAGAGCGCGCAGCACTCCGAAAGCGAAAAACGCGCGGCTTCGGCGCAAGATACGCAGGGGCGGGTTTACGCACTGGACGCGGTTCGAGGAGAACTGGATAATCGACGAAAAGGAGCGCACGGGCTGTAAGTACAACGATTTCCCGGGCTGCTATGTAATAATGATATTCGATAAGCCCGTGCGGTTCGGACGATTTTACGGCTGGGAGAACATCTATATCGGGCAGTCGATAAATGTCTGTCAGCGCGTTCACAATCACTTCAACGGAAAGGGCAAGGGCGACGTTTACGCGGATATCAAGTACGGCAAGGAAGCGTACGTGCGCATAGTTCCCGTCAAGGCAAAGCGGCTGAACGATATGGAAACGTCGCTTATTGAAGCGTTTTCGGCAACCGAGTCGTATAATAAAACCAAGGGCGGAGCGAAAGTTACAAAAATAAAGTGAGGCATAACTTTTATGGATAAAATAATGCGTCTGCCGCTGGGGGCTTTGTTAGCTAACTGCTACCTCATTCCCGGCGAGGACAATAAGGTGATAGCGGTCGACCCCGCGTCGGCGGCGGAGGTGCTTTCGGTTCTCGAAGCGAATGGCGCGGAGCTTGGCGCGATCGTCATAACGCACGGACATTTCGATCATTTCGCGGGCGCGGCGGAGCTGAAGGAGCGGACGGGCGCTCCCGTATACGCTCCCGAAGCGGACGCGGAAATGCTCGCCGACGCGGACAAATGCTGGGCTTGGTTTATGCGCGGAGTGCCGTTTGCCCCGGTAGCGCCCGACAAGACGTTTCGGGACGGCGAGGAGTTTTCGGTGTGCGGCGTGACGTTCAGGGTAATGGCTGCCCCGGGACACACGGCGGGGAGCTGTCTGCTGTTCTGCGAAAAGTACGGCGCGGCGCTCACGGGCGACGTGGTATTCTGCGGGAGCATAGGCAGAACTGACGGCTATTCGGGCAGCGACAGACAAATGGCGGAGAGCCTTAAAAAGATCGCGTCGCTCGACGAAAACTGGCTGCTGCTGTGCGGTCACGGAGAGGAAACCGAGCTTGAAGCGGAAAAGCGCGGCAACCCATATTTCGGGTGATTATGCCATATCAATTTGACGATTGTTTTAATGCTGCCGGAGAAAATTTTGTTAAAATTCACAAAAGTGTATCAATTAGGACGCTAATTGTGGATTGACTGCTTGACAAGTCCGTGTTTTTTTGGTATATTTAAGATAATGCGGAAGTGGCGCCGCAAGTAATATTTTTTAGGAGGGTTTTCTGAAATGGAAGATTCAAATGACAAGGTATACGGCGTGCTGTCGTACTTCGGCATCTTGTGGCTGGTAGGACTTCTCGCAGGCAAGACGGAGTTTGCAAAGTTCCACGCAAATCAGGGGCTGGTGCTGTTTATCGCGGAAGTGATCCTCGGTATCGTAGCGGGCGTCGTATCGGCGATACTTATGTTCGTTCCGGTTGTCGGCGCGATCATTGGCGGTCTGGTCACTGCCGCTGTAAGTCTCGGCTCTTTGGCACTGATGATCATAGGAATAGTTCACGCCGCTCAGGGTCAGATGAAACCGCTGCCCGTTATCGGTGGAATCCGCATCATCAAGTAAAAAGCATAACAAAACATAAAGCTGCCGATTCCCTTTTCGGCAGCTTTTTTGTATGGGCATAAGCAAAGAAGCACAATTATTCCGACTTCTTTCGTCTTACCTCTTGACTTTTTCCGAAAATGAGTTATAATAATAATGTATGCGTTATTTCAAATTGAACGACTAAAATGGAAATAACTGTAAATAATTAAACATAAAGGACGGAAACAATTATGAAATGGATGGGATTAAATGAGCTTCGCGAGAGCTATCTTAAATTTTTCGAGAGCAAGGGGCATCTGCGTATGCAGAGCTTTCCGCTTGTGCCGCCCGCGGACGATAATTCGATATTGCTGATAAACGCCGGTATGACGCCGCTTAAAAAGTACTTTCAGGGAATTGAGGAGCCGCCGCGTCACCGCGTGACGACCTGTCAGAAGTGCATACGCACGCCCGATATCGAGAATGTCGGCAAGACCGCGCGTCACGGAACTTATTTTGAAATGCTTGGCAATTTCTCGTTCGGCGATTATTTCAAGCATGAGGCTATCGCGTGGGCGTGGGAGTACCTCACCAAAACTCTCGAGATCCCCGAGGACAGGCTGTGGGTCACGATCTACGAGGAGGACGACGAGGCGGGCGAGATTTGGGCGAACGAGATCGGCGTACCCAAGGACAGGATCATCAAGCTCGGCAAGGCGGACAACTTCTGGGAGCACGGCAGCGGTCCGTGCGGACCCTGCTCGGAGATACACTTTGACCGCGGCGAGAAATACGGTCCTCTTGAGAGCTTCGAGCAGGCGGAGGACTGCGACCGCATTATTGAGATCTGGAACAATGTTTTCACGCAGTTTGACAACGACGGCAAGGGCAACTACACGCAGCTCGCGACCAAGAACATCGACACGGGAATGGGTCTGGAGCGTCTTGCGTGCGTAATGCAGGACGTTGACAACCTGTTCGAGGTCGACACCGTAAAGAATATTATGGGCAAGATATGCTCTATCATCGGCGTTAATTATCACGACGATGACAAAAAGGATGTTTCCATACGCGTTATCACCGACCATATCCGTTCCACCACCTTTATGGTAGGCGACGGAATACTTCCGTCCAACGAGGGGCGCGGCTACGTTCTGCGCAGACTGCTCCGCCGCGCGGCTCGTCACGGACGCTTGCTCGGCTATCACAAGCCGTTTCTGAACGAGGTATGCGATACCGTTATCGACGAGAATCTGTCGGCGTACCCCGAGCTTGGCGAAAAGCGCGCCTATATCAAGAAAGTCATTCAGACCGAGGAGGAGAGCTTCGCAAAGACTATCGACAAGGGTACGGAGATACTTTCCGATATGATGGAAAACATGAAAAAGTCCGGCGAAAAGACCCTCAGGGGCGAGGACGTTTTCAAGCTGCACGATACCTACGGTTTCCCGCTCGACCTCACCAAAGAGATACTGCACGAGAACGGCTTCGAGGCGGACGAGGACGGCTTCGCGGAGTGCATGAAGATTCAGAAGCAGACCGCGCGCGAGAACAAGAAGCTCGGCGGCGGCTGGGACAACGCGAAAAATTCCGCACTTGACGCGTTCAAGACCAATTTTGTCGGCTATTCTACAATGACCTGCGGCACGAAGATACTCGCGCTTGTCAAGGACGGCGAAATGACCGAACTGTGCGGCGAGGGCGATAAAGTCACCGTCGTTATCGAGGACACTCCGTTCTACGCCGAAATGGGCGGTCAGGTCGGCGACAAGGGCACGATCACGAACGGCAGCAGCGTTATGGAGGTTCTCGATACGCAGAAGCTCGGCGGCGGACAGTTTGTATGCAGCTGCGTTGTAAAGGCGGGCGGTTTTTCCGTCGGCGACAAGGTAACGGCTGCCGTCGATGAGAAAACGCGTATGGCTACTCAGCGCAACCATACGAGCTGCCACATTTTGCAGGCGGCTCTGCGGAGCGTTCTCGGCGACCACGTTCACCAGAGCGGCTCGTATGTTGACCCGCACCGCTGCCGTTTCGACTTCAGTCATTTCAGCGCCATGACCGCGGACGAGATCAGGCGCGTTGAAGAGTATGTAAATAAGGTAATTCTCGCGGCTGTTCCCGTAGTTACCGAGGAGCTTCCTATCGAGGAGGCGAAGAAAAAGGGCGCAATGGCACTGTTCGGCGAGAAGTACGGCGACGTTGTGCGCGTAGTTTCGGTCGGTGAATATTCCACCGAGTTCTGTGGCGGTACGCATTTGAAGAACAGCGCGCAGGCGGGACTGTTCAAGATCGTTTCCGAAAGCTCCGTGGCGAGCGGCGTAAGACGTATTGAAGCGGTAACGGGCGAGGGCGTTCTCGAAATGCTCAACGGCACTCTGAACACGCTCGATAAGGCGGCGGCAGCTCTTAAGGTTCCGAACGCGAACGAGATAGTGACCCGCTGCGAAAGTGTAATGGCAGAGCTTCGCGAAAAGGACAAGAAGATCGAGGCCATGCAGCAGGCGGCTGCCAACGCGCAGCTCGGCAATCTCGACGAAAAGGACGTAAACGGCGTTAAGGTCATCACTGCGGCGCTTGACAATACGGGCGCGGACGGTCTGCGCAAGGTCGGCGATTCGCTTGCGGACAAGTACGACTGCTTTGTCGCGGTGCTTGCGGGTACGAACGAAGGCAAGTCGAATATCCTCTGTAAGTGCTCCAAAAGCGCGGTGGCTAAGGGCGCGAACGCGGGAACGATAGTCCGCGAGGTGGCTGCGGTCGCGGGCGGCAAGGGCGGCGGAAAGCCCGATCAGGCTATGGCTGGAGTTCCCGACGCTTCAAAGATCGGCGACGCGCTGAACGCTGCGGCGGATATCGCGGCAAAGTATATCAAATAAGCATTTAGTTTAGTATATTCTGGAAAGGGAACGCGATGAAAAAGCTACTTTCGGCGTCATTGGCAGCGGCTGTCATAATATTTTCAACGGCGTGCTCTTTGGGCGGGAATTCGTCCGAGGGCGATTCATCGGGCGGCAGTTCAACGAACGGCGGCAATTCAACAAGTGAAAGCAAGAACAATAATCCCACGGTTGAGGGTGACGCGGGCTTCGCCGGCGTTGCCGAAAAGGTAAGATGGTACGACCCGGGCTTGACCGAAATGGCGGACGGACTGCCGAACGTTATGGGCGGAACGCTGTTCCCGGCGCTTTCAGACGCGGTCAAGGCGGACGGCACGGGCGACCTGAAAAGTCTGCTCGGGGAGTTCATGAACGAAACGGATATGGAAAAGCGCTATTCGCTTACGGACGACATATTGCATATCCTTTGCAAGGCGAATGAGATCACGGAAACAAGCGGTATCTTCGACGCAAAGAAAATGCATATTCTTCGTCAGTTCTGGGGCGACAGCTCGCTCACCGCGCCGTCGAACGAAACACAGGCGGCGTATTGCGAGGAAGCGTACAGGTATCTTCTGGAGCGCTACGCGTTTTCGATGATCGGCAGCATGGTTCTGGACGTATTTTCCGAGATAAGGATCGACACCATGTCGAACGGCACTACCAGCGCGTATATGCAGTATTACAACGAGCATATGGTTGGCGGCAGGAAAAACGGAACGCTCTCCGAAAAGGATTTTGTCGACAATTGCCGCTACCTGTCGTATTACGGAATGATCGGCGGAGGCAATTACCGTATGTTCTCGGAGTTTCGGGTGTACGTCGAGGAGAACGCTCCCGAATATCTGGCGCTTGTCGATGACGCCGCGTTCGGTGTTTTGGTCGGCTCGGACAGTAACGACGAGCTTAAAGGCGACGATTTTCCGACGATAATTTACGGAATGGCGGGAGACGATACGGTCACGGGCGGCACGGGCAACGATCTGCTTATCGGCGGCGACGGAAACGACGTTCTTGACGGCGGCAAGGGCAGCGACTGCCTGCAAGGCAACGCGGGCGACGACGTTTATGTATTCGCCAAGGGCAGCGGCAGCGAGATGATCATTGACGGCAGCGGAAACAATGTTATAAGGTTTGACGGTATAAAGGCGGACGAGCTTAAGGCATATGATTATATGGAGAACGACGTTCTGCTCAATGTTGAGGGAACAAAGGATACGCTGCTGATAAAGCATTACAAGCTGGACAAAAAATACCGTCAGTTTGTGCTGGAGTTCGACGGCGTAAGAATGAATATCGACGACCCGAACAGCCCGCTCGTAAGCATCGACCCTCGCAGACCGTCGATAAATACGTCGGGCGGAAGCTCCGGGAGCGGAGATTCACAGAACGAAAGCCCGGCAGGCGGTGATTCGCAGAATGAAAGCACATCAAGCGGCTCACAGGACGATACCTCGCAGCCCGAAAGTTCAAACGGCGATGGCGGCTTGGTGACGTAACAACAGGCTAGATTTCGGTCGGTAACTTAATAATAAAAAGCGACGCGCTGTCGGCGCAGGGCAAAGCGCGCAAGCGAGTGGTGATGACGGAGCCGAGCGAAGCGAGGCGGAGGAATTACCACTCGGCTAGTGAGCGAAGCGAACGGTGCGCGGCTTTGCTTTTAGATAACGCGCAAGTGAGTGGTGATGACGGAGCCGAGCGAAGCGAGGCGGAGGAATTACCACTTGGCTAGTGAGCGAAGCGAACGGTGCGCGGCTTTACATTTAGAATAGGAGTTAAAATGGATTGTTTGTTTTGTAAGATCGCGGCGGGCGAGATCCCGTCAACTAAGGTGTATGAGGATGATGAGGTGCTGGCGTTCCGTGATATCGCGCCGCAGGCGCCCGCGCATATTCTGGTGATACCAAAGGAGCATATAGGCGGTGTGGACGAGATCACCGAGGAGAATTCGGCTGTCGTGGCACATATTTTTGTAAAGATCGCCGAGATCGCAAAGCTGGAAGGTCTGACCGACGGTTACCGCGTGGTGTCCAATATCGGAGAACACGGCTGCCAGAGCGTCCGGCATCTGCATTTCCACATTCTGGGAGGAAAGCAGCTTAACGGAAGTATGGTATAATGGGCAAGATCGACGAAAACCGCTTAAAGGCGGACTTAAAAGCGGGGCAGCTTGCGAGAGTGTATTTTCTGTACGGCAAGGAGGACTATCTTGTGCGTTTTTTCGCAAACAAGATAGTCGGGCTTGCCGTGCCCGAGGACGCGCGGGATATGAATTTCACGAGGTATACGGAAACTCCGAAAGCGGACGAGCTGTCCGATCAGCTGGAAAATATGCCTTTTTTCTCGGAGTATAAGTGCGTGCTGATAAAGGATCTGGATATCGAGGGCATGGACAACGCCGAGCATAAGGCGTATCTGGCGCTTATCGAAAGTATCCCCGAAACGAGTATTCTTGTTATCGCGCAGGAGAATATCGAGTACGATATGAAGAAGCTCAAAGCAAAGACCAAGAAGCTCATTGCGGCGGTCGAGGCGGCGGGCGTTTCGTGTGAGATGAAGTATCTGTCGGCGGCAAAGGCGGCGCAGAGGGCGCAGCGCGAGGCGGCAAAGGCGGGCTGTTCGCTGTCGCCGCAGAACGCCGCGTATCTTGCGCAGGAGTGCGGTAATAGTCTGACGGAGCTTGACAACGAGCTTTCCAAGCTGTGCGCCTACAAAAACGGCGGCGAGATTACCATGGGAGATATCGAAGCGCTCGTTCCCAAGCGGATCGACTCGAATATCTACAATCTCGCGAAGGAGCTTTTCGCGGGACGGACGGGCAGCGCGCTGGAGATACTGAACGCGCTTTTTGTTCAGCGTACCGAGCCGTTTATGATATTGGCGGCAATGTCGGGGCATTTCACGGACCTGTACCGCGCAAAGCTCGGTCAGCTCGCGAGGAAATCCTCCTACGACGCGGCTAAGGCTTTCAACTATCCGCCCAACAGAAGCTTTGTGATGGACGGGGCGTACCGCAGTGTGAGCAGGCTTTCCGAGCGCTATCTCGGCGAGTGCGTGGCGGTACTGTACAGAACAAACAAGCTGCTCAATTCGTCCAGGGCGGACAAGCGTCAGCTTATTGAACAGGCTATAATCGAGATCGCGGCTTTGCCGAAATAAAAGTTATGCTGAAAATAAAACAAGCCATAATAGTAGAGGGCAAATACGATAAAATTCGTCTGTCAAACCTTGTCGACGCCGTAATAATCCCGACCAACGGCTTCGCGTTATATAAGGATAAAGAAACCGCGGAGCTTATTAAAATGTTGGCGAGAAAAACGGGTATAATAATTCTGACGGACAGCGACAGCGCGGGTTTTCAGATACGCTCGCGGCTGCGGAGCATTACCCGCGGCTGCGAGGTCGTCAACGTCTATATCCCCGATATCAAGGGCAAGGAGCGCCGCAAACGCTTACCCTCCGCGGAGGGTAAGCTGGGCGTTGAGGGCGTTTCTGACGAGATCCTGCTTGAAGCGTTCCGCAAGGCTGGAGTTTTCGCCGAGGAGCGAACGGCACCAAAAAACCCGATAACCAAAGCCGACCTTATGGAGCGCGGGCTTGTCGGCGGCGAGAATTCCGCGGAAAAGCGCGCGGGGCTTCAGCGCAGACTCGGGCTTCCCGAGCGGCTCTCGGCAAATATGCTTCTGGAGATCCTCAACGTAATGTATTCGCGCGAGGAATTTTTCTCGGAGCTTGAAAAACTGTAACCGTTTTGTAACCGGATTGTAACCGTTTTGTAATTGAATTGCATGTACGGATATGCTATAATTGTTGAGTAAGGTCAAGTCTTACCAATTTTTATGGAAGGATATGGAATTCATTATGAAAAAAATCACAGCAATTTTATTGACAACGGCTTTATTGATGACGCTTACGGGGTGCAATAATGCGGAGGGAAATTCGGAGAGCGCGCCAGATCCGGTCGGGCAGTCAAGCCCGACAGCTCCGTCACAGCCCGAAAGTTCCGGGGACAGCGCTCCCGAAAGCTCGGACAGCTCGGAAAGCTCGGAAAGCGTTTCCGACGTTCCCGAAAAGCGGCAGCCCGACGGCGAGCCTACGTTTCTGATAGGCTTGGACGGCGAGCCGATTTATACGAGCGAGATAACGCAAATTACCGCCTACGACCTCGAAAAGAGAGAAGAGATTCCGACAGACAAGCTCGATCCCGAAAACTTTTCGGCGTTATGCGAGGGCTTTACATACGTTTACATTCCGCGTCCGTCGGTGGACTTTATGGCAAACCCCGAGCTTTTTGAAACGAGCGAGGACGGGAAATACCACTATTACATCGGAGAGGAACTGCCCGACAGCTATGAATTTACGCGTGTAAACGTAGGCGACAAGATAGGCGGTCTCACCGTTAAATCCGCAAGCTCTTATTTTAAACCCTCCGGCTACGAGGGTTCGGAACAGTATTACGCACATGGCAATATCGAGTTTGAGGGCGAACTCGAGCTTACGGGATTCGTCATTGTGGACGAGGAACACGAGCTTTATCCCGGAACGGGCGGAAATACGTTCTTCTACCCGGACAGCGCTTCGAGCGTAAAGATACCCCGCGCGCAATTTGATTTAGATCTTGAAAATGACAAAGCGCGGCATTATGTCAGCAGTGTCGAAAACAGCTTTTACGGCTGGTACGGCGACGGCGGCTCCCTCTTCCTCGGAAATATCGCCGATTTCGACAGCGAGCTGCGCGAGGGCGATATGTACGTCAAGGTCAGGGTCGCGGTCGGCGATATCACGTGGGATTCGGGCAGTTTGGGCGCTGCGGTCAGGGAAATTGAGTTGATCTAGGAGTAATTTATGGTCTTTTCGAGTTTAACGTTTTTATTTGCGTTTCTTGTTATAACACTTATACTTTATTATATCGTTCCGAAAAAGCTCAAGAACGTTGTTATACTGGTGAGCGGTCTGCTGTTCTACGCGTGGGGCGAGCCTATCTATGTGCTGGCTATGATACTCAGCACGTTTATCGACTACACCGCGGGACGCGTTATCGACAAGAACGACGACAAGCCGAAGGTGCGGACGGCGTGCCTTATCGTGTCGCTGGTGATGAATTTAGGTCTGCTGGGGATATTCAAGTATTCGGACTTCCTTATCGGCTCTTTCAACAGCTGGTTCGGTCTGGAGATACAGAATCCATTTGTGACCGCGTACAATGCTTGTCTGGGCGGGCTTACGGGCAAGATCGACAGTCTGCCGCTGCCTATCGGAATAAGCTTCTTCACGTTTCAGTCGATGTCGTACACTATCGATCTGTACCGCCGCAAGATAAAGGTGCAGAAGAACGCGGCGAGCTTTATGGCTTTCGTGACGCTGTTCCCGCAGATCGTCGCAGGACCTATCGTGCGCTATGAGGACGTCCAGAACGAGATCGACGAGCGCAGTATCACCGAGGATATGCTCGGCAGCGGTATTTCGCGCTTTATCACGGGACTCGGCAAAAAGGTGCTTATCGCGGACAATATCGGCATGCTCTGGACGACCGTAAAGGCGATGGAATACTCGGAGCTTTCGGCGGCGACGGCGTGGCTGGGCATACTCGCGTTCACGTTTCAGATCTATTTCGATTTCAGCGGCTATTCCGATATGGCGATAGGTCTCGGCAAGATGATGGGCTTCAACTTCCCCGAAAACTTCGATTATCCGTATATGAGCAAGAGTATTTCGGAGTTCTGGCGGCGCTGGCATATGACGCTCGGCGGCTGGTTCAAGAGCTACGTCTACTTCCCGCTCGGCGGCAGCAGAAAGGGCACGGCGCGCACCGTTATCAATCTGCTGATAGTCTGGACGATAACGGGCGTATGGCATGGCGCTTCGTGGAACTTTATGCTCTGGGGAACATACTTCGGCGTTTTGATAGTGCTCGAAAAGCTGTTTCTCGGCAAGTGGCTGGAGAAGATACCGTCCGTGTTCAGCTGGCTGTACACATTTGTGCTGGTGGTTTTCGGGTGGATAATGTTTGACGGCGTTGCTCCGGGAACGGTGGATTTCGGCGATATGTTCGGTCAGGTGTTCACCTATATCGGAGCGATGTTCGGTGCTAACGGCACGTTCGCGGACAACTTCGCAACGAACGCTTTCGTAAACTACGGCGTGATGTTCGCGATAGCGATATTCGGCAGCACCGACGCGCTGAAAACGATAATCGGAAAAATCAAGGAAAAAGCGCCGGGCTGGGTGCAGTACGGCTATCCGATAGCGCAGACTGCGGTAATGCTCGCGAGCGTGGCGTTTATTACCACTTCGAGTTATCATCCGTTTCTGTATTTCAATTTTTAAGGGGGTCTTACCGTGAATTTCAAAATGACGCCAAACAAGCTGATGATAGCGCTTTTCGCGGTAGTCCTGCTTGTTATACCGATAGTGACCGCCGCTCTCCCGAAGCAGGAGCGCAGCGAAAACGAAAACCGCACTCTCGCGAAAATGCCTACGCTTGTCGATGCTAACAAGTGGGATAAAGCGGAGAATATAAACGACTACCTCGGCGCGGTGAAGTGGAAATATATCAACAACCGCGAGGGCAAGGCGTTCAAGGACGACTTTGAAACGTTTTTCTGCGACCATATGGCGGGCAGAGAAACGTGGGTCAAGCTGTGCAATAACCTGACGCGCCTCTCGGGGCAGCGTGAGATAAACGACGTGTATATGCTCGACAATCAGCTCGTGCAGACCTTCAAGGGCTATGACGAAAAGACGGTCGAGGCTTCGATAAAGGCGATGAACACGTTCGCCGAACGCTTTCCCGATATACCGATGTACCTTATGCTCGCGCCGACCGCGCAGGAGGTGTTTTCCTCGCGGATACCGTCGTATGCGGGTCTGATAAGCGAAAAGGCGTTTGTCGAGGACGTTTACTCAAAAATGGAGAACATCGGCACGATCGACGCGCTGAGCAATATTATGGGACATTCCAACGAGTATGTTTACTACCGCACCGATCACCATTGGACGAGTCTGGGCGCGTTCTACGCGTATCAGGCAGCCGCAAAGTCGCTGAATTACAGCGCGTACGGAATGAATTCGTTCAATATTGAAACCGCCAGCCGCGACTTCCGCGGAACGCTTTATTCGCGCACGCTCGATGACAGCGTCAAGCCCGACGTTATGGAGTATTATTTTCTCGCGAACGGCGAGCCGACCGTTAAGATGTCCTGCCGCGACGACCGCGAAACAAAGGTCTACGACAGCCTTTACGTCCGCGAGTTCCTGGAGGTCAAGGATAAATACTCGTCCTACACGGGCAGCAACGTGCCGCTTGTGACGATCGAAACTAACGTTGACAACGGCAAAAATCTTCTGGTTATCAAGGACAGCTACGCACATTCGCTCGTGCCGTTCCTGTCAAAGCATTACAGCAAGATAACGATGGTGGATATGCGGTATATCAACACAAGCCTGAACAATATGATAAAAATTGACGAGTATACCGAGGCGTTGTTCGTGTTCAACGTTATCGGCTTCTCGGAGGACAAGAATATCGCCAAGCTGGTGCTTACAAAATGAGAGAGCTTACGTTTATCGTTGGCGCGGAGGATTCCGGGACAACGGCGCTGAATTTCCTGAGAAAGCACGGGTTCTCTCAGCGGAACATCACCAAGCTCAAGCACGGCGGCGGTCTGACGCGCGGAGGAGAGCTTCTCCGCACGGTCGACAAGATAAGCGGGGGCGAGGAAATTTGTGTTGTTATGTGTGACAGCGGCAATGAAGATATTCTGCCAAACCCGGACATAAACGCGGCGGCGGTATACGAGGACGATGACGTTATCGTTTTCGACAAGCCGCCGTTTCTCCCCGTTCATCCGTCGATACGTCACAGCTCCGATACTCTTGCGAACCTGTACGCGGCGATGTTCCCCGACGCTCCGTTCCGTGCGGTGAACAGGCTCGACCGCAACACCTCGGGCTTGTGCGTCTGCGCGAAAAACAGATTTGCCGCGCCCCGGCTGATAAAAAGCGTTTCCAAGGTCTATTACGCGGTAATCGACGGCATTATCGAGGGCAGCGGAGAAATAAACCTGCCGATAGCGCGGACGGGCGACAGCATAATCGTGCGCATGGTAAGGGAGGACGGACAGCCCGCCGTCACACGCTATAAAGCCGCCGCGCATAAAAACGGCAGGACGTTGCTGGAAATAACGCTGCTCACGGGGCGGACGCATCAGATACGCGTACATTTTTCGCATATCGGCTATCCGCTGTGCGGCGACGAAATTTACGGCGGCGACTGCTCGTCAATAAACAGGCAGGCGCTTCACTGCGGGAGGGTAGCGTTCGTTCAGCCCGTAACGGGAGAACGCATTGAACTGGAAAGCCCGCTGCCGGAAGATATAAGGAGTCTGATAGAGTAAATGAAAAAACGTTTATTAAGCGCGTTAACGGCGGTCACGGCAGCGGTAATGCTGAGCGGATGTTCCGGAGAAGCGGTAACGCTGAACGGCAGTGCTGCGGATATTTCGGAGGCGGGTGTAAGGGTCGAGTTCGCGGAGAACTGGGAAATATTCACTGGTAATGAAATTTATGAAGTTACATACAACCGCAATCCCGATGGTTATGCTTCTGCCGAGGAGCTGAAAAAGGACGTTGAGGGCAACGGCGAGCGGTATATCGTCTACGCCGAATCGCCCGCCGAGGACGCGCTGGCGCTGTTTTCAATGCAGCCCATGGATGGCACCCCGAATGAGGAGCTTACCGTGGAATCACTCGCGCAGACGGTGCATGACAACACGATTTTCGAGTACCGATTGAACGAGTATTACACCGAAAGCTCATTTTCTGCGGAGGATATGAACGGCGTGAGCGGCTGGCTCTCGGATATCAAGGTGTTCACCGAGGCGGGCGGGGAGGCGGTTTGCGAGCAGCGCGAGTTCATATTTGAAAAGGACGATAACGCCTATTCTTTCAGAATTTTCGCTCAAGGGCTTATTGATGAACAAATTTACAAATTTTCAATTTCGGCAATTTAATTGTTATGTTAGCCAAAAAAATAAAAAAAAACTGTTAATTTTTTAGATTTTTTTAAATAATACTTGATTTATTTAAGTGAATATTGTATAATGATAGAAGGATTATTCTGCACAATGGTGTAATTGTTTATAAAATTCTTCGCGGAATATTGTTGAATTCGCAAAAAATACGGTAATAAAGGGTTTGATGCGTTTGATTTTTGGCAGCAAGGTCATTAAGGTCGAGGTGCTGGATGAGAAGGGAGCGCTGCTGCTCGCGTCCGAGAAAAATTTTGTCGTTCCGAAGGGCTCGTCGCCCGATGACGACGGGATCGTGATGATAAAGGGCAGAGGACTTCCCGAGCTTGACCATAACAGGATCGTTTCCGTTGTTATGACGACAAAGAGCGGAGACAGAATTAAATACATGGGCGCGGTCTCGGTTTCAATGGAGGTGCAGCTGAATATCCAGCTTTTGCGTTCGAGTGACAATAAGGTGCTTGAAGAACGCAGAAGGTTCTTTAAGATAAAGGTCAGAGAAGCCGGCAAGGCACTGTTCTACGTACGGGACGAGAAAAATATACGTTTTGACGAGCCGGTGCCGATAGAGGTGCTGGATATCAACGTCGGAGGCGTGTTCCTTACCTGCGATCCGGAGGCGGTCGAGTTTGTTCCCGACGATCTGATCTGCGTAGAGATAAGTCTGTTTGAGGAGTATCCGCTCAACGCGGCGGTGCGGGTGCTGAGAATACAGCGCGACGCCGATGGCAATATCAAGGGCTACGGCTGTGAGTTCCAGGGGCTGACCGCGGCGCAGGAGGACTACATCGGGCGGTATATCTACAAGGTGCAGTCGGAGGAACGGCAGAGAGTTGCCGCGAGAGAAGAGATGTTTTGACGTTACCGTGCAGTTTGCGGCAGCGCCGCCATATAATTTTTTATATCTTAGGGGGATAGACGATGAGAAAATCAACTCTTAAATTTGCATTGATAGGCATTCTGCTTATCTTCGCGATAGCTCCTGTTCTTATTTTGGGGGCAGTAGGAACGTTTTCTGTAATCGGTTACAGCAATGATGTCAGAATGAACGAGCTTTCGACTGTTTCGCAGTCCAAGGCAGGCTCAATAAATACACTGATGTCGGATTATGTAGCAGACGCGACAGCGTTGTCGAAAATGACGACCGTTGTCCAGAACGCGAAAAATAACGACGGCGTGGCTTGGGATACCATAAACGCGTTTACCGAAAACAATTCCGATATTTACGACACGCTTATTGTCGATACAAACGGAAATGTTCTTATCTCGTCAAAATCGCTCGAAACAGGCAGCTTTGAGCACTTCAACGCGGACGGAATGCCATTGGTTTCGGGTCTGGTTTCATGGGAGAAGTACGGCTTTGACGCTATGTACATATGCCGTGAGATCTACGCCGATCCCGACAACAAGACCGGCGGCAAGCTCGGCTATCTTTGCCTGGTACTCTCGCCCGAATCGGACAGCACGCTTATGAAAGCGCTCTCCGGCAACTTCCTTGACACCAACGGCTATTTTGCGCTTATCGACAGCGAGGGCAATATGCTGAACTTCGACAACGGCGGCTCGGCCAAGAAGAGCAGCGAGATCGATTCGGCGCTTGCGGCAGAGACCGGGAAAATGTTCGATGCAACTCCAAACGTTGCGGGCGGCAGCGAAACCTCCTCGCCCACTCAGGGCAAGGCGGGCAAGTATTCATATGTATGCGGCATTATCCCCAATGTCACTACATGGAGATGGATCGGTCTGGTGGACGCTTCTACATTCTCGGCGTTCTCGTTCAAGACAAACATTATCGGCTGGGTTGCAATCGTCATAATGGCGGTTCTGGCTTCGGTCATCGCAATGGTCGTTATCGGCAGATTTGTCGGCGGAATGCACGATATGCTGAAAACAATGAGTAATATCAATACCGAAGAGGGCATCTCGGGTCTGCGCTTCGACATAAAGAAGGGCAAGAGCGAGCTGGAGATGATCCAGGCTTCGTTTAACGACTTCCTTGATGAGGTCTATATCAACGGCGAGCGCTATAAGACTATTGCCGAGCTGTCCGACAATATGCTGTTCGAGTGGGATTTCCACAAGGAAACCATGTACGTTTCGGACAACACACTTCAGAAATTTGATCTGAACACCGATGGAGCTACGCTTTCCAACGGTAAATTCCTTGATTCCCTTATGAGCCCCGAGGATGCGGAAAAGTACAAGCGCGATATCAACAATCTGCTCAAGAGCCAGTCGGGCTACAGTGCGGAGTATCAGCTCAAGGCAAAGAGCGGCGCTACCGTTTGGGTATCGTTCCGCGCGACCTGTATTTCCGATCGTCTGGGTGAGCCGCTTCGTGTTATCGGCGTTATGACGGATATAGACAACGAGAAGAAAATGGAGCTTCAGCTTTCCGAGCGCGCAAGCTACGACTTCCTTTCGCAGCTTTACAACAGAAGCACATTCATCAGACATCTGTCCTCCGAGCTTGACCGCAGAGGTCCCAAGAAGCTTGGCGTTATGTTCATAGACGTCGACGACTTCAAGTTTATCAACGACCGTTACGGACACACTGTCGGTGATGAGGTTATCCGTTTCGTTGCGGATACGATACGCAAAAAGGTCGACGACAAGGGCGGTCTTGCTGGACGCTTCGGCGGTGATGAGTTCGTACTTTGCTATACCGATCAGGGCGACGTAGCCAATCTCGAGCAGATCGCAATGGACATCATCGACGAGCTGTATGTCGGCTACACTACCGCCGAGGGTATGCTTATCAACGTTAGAGCGTCTATCGGTATCTCCTACTGTCCCGACCATACGGAGGACGTAAACGAGCTTATCTCCTTTGCGGATACGGCGATGTATTTCGTTAAAAAGAACGGTAAGACCAACTACCACGTTTATGTTCCGGAGGACAGCGCGTCCGGCGAGTATATCGATCCAGAGGGTTACTAATGATCGGTATTGCTCCGTCACTTACGGCTATGCGGTAAATCAATAACAGCTGGGGCGCACGGATAAAAATTTGTGCGCCCTTGTTAATGGAAGCTATAAAAATGGAGGAGTAGTTTTGGCAAAGGTAATTGCGATAACTAATCAAAAAGGCGGAGTCGGAAAGACAACAACCTGCAGCGCTCTCTGCGGAGGACTTGCCGAGTTGGGATACAAGGTACTCGCCATTGATCTTGACCCGCAGGGAAACCTCAGCTTCAGCCTCGGGGTGGAGGTCGAGGATAATTTCACCATTTACGATGTGATGAAAGGCAACTGTGATATTGCCGACGCGATAGTCAGCGGCGAGACCTGCGACGTAGTGCCGTCAAATATTCTGCTGTCCGGTCTGGAGCTGGAGATGACGGGCGTCGGACGCGAGTATGTTCTCCGTGAGCAGTTAAACGATATTTCAAAGAGATACGACTATATAATTCTCGATACGCCGCCCGCGCTGTCGGTGCTGACGATAAACGCCTATACCGCTTCGGACGAGCTTGTAATTCCAATGCTCTGTGAGATCTTGTCGTTACAGGGAATAGCGCAGCTCAAACAGACAATTTTCGCCGTAAAGCGTTACTACAATAAGTCGCTGTGTGTCCGCGGGATATTGCTGAACAAGTATAATCCGCGCTACACGCTTACAAAGGAGGTCGAGGAGCTTGCCGAGATGATCGCCAAGCAGCTCGACACGACCATATTCAAGACGAAGATAAGCGCCTGTGTAAGTATTGCCGAAGCCCCCGCGCACGGAGAGAGCATTATCACCTACTCGCCGAAATGCCGCGCTGCAACGGAATACAAAGCGTTCATCAAGGAGCTTATCGGAACATCGAACAAGAAAACAAAGCCAAAGAAAAGCGGAGCTAAGCAATGAGCAGAAAATCGCACAGTACCGAAGCCAAGCCGAGGAAAAAGGCGGTGGAGGTTATCGGAAATTCCGGAAACAAGACCCCGCAGGTAATGCGGCTGATCGAACAGAATAAAGATTCGGCAAACCCTGTCATTCTGGCGGGGAAGAGCCGAGTTCCGAAGCAGCTTCGCGGGCGCGAGCCGTTGTCGCGGCTGATGAGAGCGGAGCTTGGCGAGGAGTTCTCCGACAGAGAGGATTCGGTAGTCGTAAACTTAACGGAAGCGGCGATCGAGTATGAGGCTCCCGAAATACTTGACCGCTTTAACGCGTGCAGCTGTCACAAGTGCGTTGAGGTGTTCTCGCGGAAGATCTCCGAAAAAGTTCCCGCGCGTTTTGCCAGGATAAACAAGACTGCACGGTCGGGTCAGCGCGAGCTTCGCGAAAGAATGGAGCCGGTGCGCAAGATCGTGCTTTCGGAAATGATCAAGGAGCTTATCGGTAACAAAAAACGCTGCTTCCATGATGAATAATTTGGGAATTTTTACTTGTTGAATTTTCGGGTAAATTGTGGTATAATATGTTAGTTAGGAATATTCAGGCAAAATGTGGCAATCCGCCGCGAATTTAACAGGAGTAAAAAATGGCATTAGATATCGGAATCGATCTTGGAACAGCAAATATTATAATCACAATTGCAGGCAGAGGTATCGTATTGAACGAACCGTCTGTCGTTGCTTACGATAGAAAGAAAAAAGCGGTCGTCGCGGTCGGCGCGGAAGCATATAAAATGATAGGCAGAACGCCCGAGTATATCGTCGCGGTCCGCCCGTTAAAGGACGGCGTTATTTCGGACAACGATATGACGCAGGCGATGATAAAGGAGTTTATCGGCATAGTGAACGGCGGCTTTATGGTTAAGCCGAGGATCGTGCTTTGCGTGCCCAGTTCCGTTACCGATGTTGAGCGCAGAGCCGTTGTCGAGGCGGCGCTGTCCGCGGGCGCGAGAAAGGTTTTCCTTATAGAGGAGCCTATCGCGGCACTTATCGGCGCGGGGATCGACATTTCCCGTCCGAACGGCACAATGGTCGTGGATATCGGCGGCGGAACGTCGGATGTTGCTATCGTGTCGTTCAACGGTATCGTACAGTCGCGAAGCGTGAAAATGGCGGGCAACAAAATGGACGCGGCGATAATACGTCACGTCACACAAAAGTATAAAATACTGATCGGCGAAAAAACCGCCGAGAAAGCGAAAATGGAGATCGCGAACGTGTTCAAGCCCACGGGAATGAAAAAGATGATCGTCCGCGGAAGGAATTTGCTCAAGGGTCTGCCCGAGAGCATTGAGATAAGCGACCTCGACACCTACGAGGCGCTTCACGAGAACGCAATGGAGATAGTCGAGCAGGTAAAGCTGGTGCTGGAATCCACGCCGCCCGAGCTGGTCGGCGATATCCTCAGCAACGGTATTTTGCTGACGGGCGGAGGAGCGCTCCTCGGAGGACTTTCCGAGCTGATAACCGACAGAGTGGGCGCGCCGTGCTTTATCGCGGACAATCCTATCGAGTGTGTGGCAAGGGGCGTTGACGAAGCTTTCAAGATGTCCGATTCGCTGCTGGACGGCTTTGAGCAGGTGCAGCTATACGGGTTTCATTAACGATAACGGGCGGAAAAATCCGCCCGTTTTGTAATGCGTTTCAAATCTCGTCGTCCTCATGCGCCAATACGCCGGACAAAATCTCAACGTTGGAAAAGTCCGCCGAGTAATAACCATAAGCATAAGTTATATTGGAGATCGTAACGCGCGCGAAAACCGTATCGCCGATCCCGGGCTTGTCATCAACAAACTCGATCTCCTGTTGATTTTTAACGTCGCTCTGCTGTTTTATGTTGATCATTATACCGGTTTCACCGACTGCGCACGCCGCTTCGCTGCCGCCCATGACCGAATAAGTGTTCGGCTTGGTTTTAAACTCGTCGTAGCACATAATAGGCAGCTTGTCCTCGACGGGACAGAAGTCCATAAAACCGCCGTCGGGGAAGTAATAGTTCCGGGCAGAGCTTGAAAGAAATCCCGTAAGCGTGATACTGCCTTCAAACTCGACAAGCTTGCCGTTCTCGGCGTATTGATACACGTCCGGCTTCTCACTGTTGTAATATGTACCGCGCTCTTCAAAATCGTTTTCATCTCCGTATCCGATTATAAACTGCGATACGGCGCTCTTCAGCTTCAGCCCGCATATCTCGTCGCCGACATTTACGCATTTCCAGGCGTTATTGTTTTCGGGCATTTCGCCTTTAAATTCAAATCCGTCGAACATTTCGGGATCTTCGTAGCTGTTGTAAGCCGTTCCCGCAGGTTCTTTAAAGTATTGAAAGCCCTCGCAGATGATTTGTGCGCCCTCGTCCTCGGCGGTGATCTCCGCAGCCTTTTTGCTGAAATCCGTATCATAATAGTTAATGAGCTTTACGACGTCAGAATCGTAAATCGGCTTTCCGTCCGGACCTGTAAAGATCGTTGGCTCGCCGCTCGGCACGGACGGAGCGCTTTTCCCGTCCTCGTCTGAGGAGCTGCTCTCCGATGAAAGCTCGGAAGCGTTCCCTGAACTTTCCGATGTTGTGAAATCACCGGAACCGTTAATTATTCCGGAAATATTACTTTGGGTAATACTCTCGCCGCTTTCGGAATTATTCCCCGAGCAGCCGCCTATCGACAGAGATAAAACAGCGATCGCCATGCTGAAAATGCCCACCGTAATTCTAGATTTCATATTATCTTACCTCCAAATATATTTACGGGAAAAATCCCCTTTCAATCATAGTGACGTAAAATAAAACAAAAACTTACAAAAAAATTTTTTTAGATGGGGTTAACCGCTCTCCCGTTAAGAGAACGAATTTTAGAGTCTTAATTTTGAACTGTGTAAATACCATAGAATGACAAATTTCTCCAATAACCGCATTGTCATTATAGCACTAAAAATGTAAAAGTCAAGACTAAAATGAACGCGAAAGCGGTCTTGACTTTTACATTTTTAGTGCTGTTTGGCAATTATGCGGTTATTGGAGAAAGTTTTGTCGAACTTGTAAAACACATTTGCAAAATCACACCCACCGAAGCTTAATTTAGCAATATAACCGTATGCCATTTTTGTTCCTCCTATAAAGTCAATCAAAGGCTACCCGAACGCTCCCGCTTCCAAGAGCCGCCGACAGTCCGTCGGGATCGTCGATTTTTCCTATCGGGGTATAGCTGTACGATGTCGAAAAGCTCTCGTAAAAAATAACAAGACAGTCGCTGCCGTACAGCATAATATCTCCCGCGTTTATTCCCGAAGGTCTGCTTGAATTTCTCGGCAGACTTTCGGGAAGATAATAGTACTTTTCGTTGCCGTTAAGCTCGCTCATATCCAACGTGAGCGGCAGGCGCTCTTTAAAGGCTCTCGCCGTTTCGTTATCATAAAGCGTTGCCGAAAACGCGCGTCCGTTGACCGTGATCGTAATATTCAAATCGTTTTCCTCCTTGTTGGGCGGTTCGGAGCTTTGACCGCTGCTCGAAGCCGAGCTTGATGATTCCGGTAATTTGATCGTTGTCGAGGAATTGACCGTTGATGATGTGTTGCTCGAGCTTTCGGAGGAGCTTGATGTACTGCTTGTTGAACTTGTTAAGCTTAACGCGCTTGATGAGCTTGGTGCGGCTGTTGATGACGGTGTATCCGCAGATGTGTTGGCGGAATTCGTTGATTCATTTGTTGATATCGGTTTGGGCTCTGTTGAACTTTGTTCCTCGGACGACTCGAAAATCGGCTTGCTGCTTGCATTTGCCGATTCCGACTTATCACCGGCAGCAGACGAGTCATCACCTTGCGAGGTATCTGAACTTATTGTCGGCGTTGAATCCACGCTGCCGCCTTCCGAATCACTGCAAGCTGTCGCAAAAGCCATTGCCGCCGCCAAGATAATCAAAAGAATTTTTCTCATATGCACACCCTCTCAAACAAATGTTTTCACGAAAATAACTGCCGCAAACAATATCAAAATAACGCCGAATATCTTATTTATATAAGGCAGCCCACGGTTTCCCGTCTTGCTCTTAATAAAGCATACCGTTCCGGAAAGCGCGCTCCACCAGATGTAAGTGCCGATAAACACACCTGAGACAAGCAAAATTCCGTTCAACTCTCCCGAAATCTTGGCAATGCCGAAATATGTAAACGCGAAAAGAAATGTCAGGATCGCCGCGGGATTTGTTATTCCGACCGCAAACGACGACAGAAACATTTTTGCGCCCTCTGACTGTCTTTGCGGAGCGCCCTCGGCGGGCTTTTTAACAAGCTGACCTATCCCAATTATCAGCACAAAAACACCGCCTATAATGTTGATGATCGTCTGATATTTCAGCAGAAAATCGGAAATAAAGGTCAGCCCGAAAACTCCTACGCAGGCATACAGGCAGTCGGCGACAGACGAGCCAAGCCCCGTAAGTAAGCCCGCGCCAAAACCGCGGTCAAGCGTTCGCTGAACGGTCATAGCGCCGACTGTGCCTATCGGGACGCCAAACATCAGCCCTATCAGAATTCCCTTGAATAGGTTCTCCATATTAAGCGCAGCAACACTCGCCGCAGATAATTACCTCGCCGCGCGATTTTTCATCGTCGCGAATTATCTCTCCCACGCTCGGGGCGCATATATGACCCGAAAGCGGATTTTTCACACTTACTATCGGCGTTGTAACGCAAGCCTCGACCTCGGATTTTTCAAAGCTCAGATCTGTATCGATCATCTCGCAGTCGATCAGCTTCAGACCCTTGCAGTAGCAAAGCGGTTGAGTGCCGATGATCCTGCAATTCTCAAAAGTGACGTTCTCGCAGTACCACGCGAGATATTCACCTTTGACCGTGCTGTTTTTAACCGTAACGTTTTTCGCGTGCCAGAACGCGTCTTTAGTGTCGAAAACGCAGTTCTCGAACGTGGAATTTTCAATATATTGAAACGAATATTTCCCCTTGAACCGAACATTTTTGAATCGCAGATCGGCGGATCTCATCATAAAATATTCGCTCTCGGCGGTGCAGTCGGTCATTTCAAGACCGCTCACCGACCAGCCGAATTCGGGGGAGATTATGTCGCAGTTACGCATTACGACATTTCCGCACTCGCGAAGCGCCTTAATTCCGTGCAGCTTGGAATTTTCTATTGCAACGTTATGGGAGTACCACAGCGCCGCGCGGCAATTCTCCGTCATCTCCGCACCGATAATTTTCAGTCCGTCATCGTGCCAAAACGGATAGCGCAGATTGAAAAAGCAATCCTCCGCGATCACATTACGGCACTCCTTGAAAGCACTCTCACCGTCCGCCGCGCCGTCAAATCGGCACTTGTCTGCGGTTATATCGCGCTCGCCGTAGAGCGCCCTTTCCTCGTCGAATGTTAAGTTTGTGATCGTTCTCATATCGAATTCTCCTTTTCCATTTTGTATACAAGGTAATCCAGACAGTCTATGCGTTTCTGTTCCTTGTGAAGATTGTCCAACAGTAAACGCCTGTGTGCCGCCAGAAGCTTTAAGTCCTTGGAGATGTTTTTCTTCCGAAAATCCTCCATAAATTCCGCGATAAACTCTTGTCCGCAGCCCGCGTCTATCAGGTTTTGTACAATTGCGTTTTCATCGTTGGCGTTCATATAAACCATCTCTTTTCATATAATTTGCCGATCAATCGCCCGGCTGAATAAACACCAGCTTGTTTCCCCAGCCCTCAACAACCGGGTTATTTTCGACGGCGGACTTGAATTCCTCCGTAAAGTCGAAGTAACCGACCTTGGTATATTCGCCGCTGACCTGCGCGTTGCCGTAAAACAGCACTATGCGGTTTGGCTCGGAGTAGTAGACCTCGCCCGCTTTTTCGGAGGAAACGCTTTCGGCGGCGGAGGGAATGTCGTATCTCGACGGAACATCGTAATACTGCATTACCACCCAATTCTCGTAATCGTCATAGTGGTAGATCGGGAGCTGCCAGTCCGCCGTGCCGACGTGCCGCGCAATAGCGGCAGCGGTATCGTTGTCGTACAGATGAAGGGTAAACGGATTACTTCTGTCGCCGAAACCGACCTTCAGCGTTCCCGCCTCGGACTGTCCGTCCGCAGGAACAGCAGAGCTTGTATCGCTTTCGGGCGTGCTTTCCGAACTTTGGCTTTCGGAACTGTTATCGCTTGAACTTTCCGCGCTGCTGCCCGTGTTATCGGAATTATCGCTTGAACTGTTGACAACGGGGGTGTAAGCGTTTGTCGAACTGATGCTGTTGCTGTCGGTTTTAGCACAGCCTGTTGCCGTCAGAGCAGCGGCAAGCATTAAAGGTATTACCTTAAAAAAGTTGTTTTTCATTTCGTGTTCCTTTCTGTAGAGCTTTTTTTCTTGATTACATTATACCACACTTCGCCTTATATAGCAAATACTTATAAGTCATATCGAAGCATAGCATTTGGGCATATCAATCGGAGATCAGCACCGTAAGATCGGTATGCCGTATTTTGTTCGAGGTAAGATACGCGAATACCGCGAACAGCACCGTCACCGCACCGATCGGCACCAAAACGCTCCCGACCGACGGAGCGGAGGAGAAATTGCTTATCCCGGCGAGCTTCATCACAGCCGATACAAGCGGATCGGTGAAAACAGCGGCGAGTATCACACCGACAGCCGAGCCGGCAAGGGCGGTTATCCCGAACCGCAACGCAAACGCCGCGCGAAGCTGATCTGTGCGAAATCCCATCGCCTTGTAAATTCCGAGATCGCGCTGCTCGGCGGAAATAATTCTGCCGCTCGTCATGACCGTCACTATCAGAATAAACGCCGCAGTCATAACATACATAACAACGATCAGTATTCGCATTGCGGAGATTATCCCGAACAGTCCCGGCCATGTGTTTTCGTGAACGTGAACGTCGCCGCCGTATGCCGTTGTCAGAGCCTCGGTTATCGCGGCTTTTTGCGACGGATCGGCAAGGAAATAGTGCCTGCACCACAACCGCGGATCGTCATTGCCGATTTTTAACCAGCCATCACGGCTTATTCCGATATTGTCGCCCATATCGTTGGCGCAAGAGTAAATTCCCGAAACGGTGTATTCGCCGCTGCCCTTACCGCCGCTCACCGTGACCGTATCGCCTATTGAAACGCCGAAATCTGCGGCAACAAATTCCGTCAGCACGACCTCGTTTTCTGCGGTGCAAGTCCTGCCATCGATAATATGAAAACGCTGCGGCTCATCGATAACGTTTATTGTGAAATCAATGCCGTTCACCGACGCGCTCGGCATTGCGAGCCAATAGCTGTCGGTTATTTCCGAAAAAGCAAGAACGGTTTTCTCCGCTTCCTCGGCGGTAAGGCTGCCGAATATCTGCACGCCTAAATCATGATCGGCGGGATTGAACGCGTCCATCATATCTTTCCCGTCCTTGCCGAGCCAAGTGTCCATTCGCCCGATGAGCGAAGCAAAAAACGAAAGCAGCATTGCCGTTGCAAGCGCTCCGATATACCGCCGCTTTCCCGAGATAAGCTGCCGCAGAGCAAGTCGGAAATTCAGTCCGCGACCGAAAGCGCAGAGCGTTTTTTGTGGAGAGAACTGTGCCTTTTCCGTTTCTCCGCGAATTGCAGACATAGGAGAAATTTTGATTATTTTTCGCGTCCGCAGGACGATAAACAAACCCGGCAGAACTATAATAGCCGCGAAAAACAGAGCTGTCAGACCGATAGGCAAAGCTGTCGGAATTTTTATTCCCGTTGTGGTTATCGTGGCATTTGCCGTAAATATGCCGAGCGGCACGGAAAGAATTATTCCCGCCACAGACCCGATAACGATCGGGAAAAGATACATCAGAAGCTGAATCGTCCGCAGCCTGCACGAATCAAAACCGACCGTTTTCAGAATTCCCATATTAACCGAATCGGCGCTTATCGTGCCGCCGATGCTGTGCCCGATCACCGCCTCCGCGACTATCAGCAGAACCGCCGCAAACGCCGACATCAAGCCGCAGAACGCGTTCTGTAAAATCACCATAAATCCCAGAATAGCGTCCTTGCCGTGAACAAATTCCGCGTATTTCGCGAGTTCGGTCTTTTCGTTGATAACGCCGTTCAGCTCTGATACGGTAAGCCCGCTGTCGGAAAAAATATGCAGCATTGCGCCGTCACGCGCAAGCGCGTCTATCCCCGCGTTTCGCAGGATTTCAAGCGCCGCCGCGCGATCCGCTTCGCCTATCAGAAAGCCTTTCATTCCGATCATCGAGCTGCCTATAAAAGGATCCTCGTAAAATCCCTTTACGGTGAGCGTGAGATTTCTTCCCGAACGCGCTATCGGAAATGTTATCTCGTCGCCGAGCTTCACATCGAGCATTGTCGCCATTGACGGCGAAACGTAAACCTCGCCGCTCGGAATTTCACTCGGTGGCTCGCGATAACCCGACAGATCGTCCGCAAAAAACTTATAACGGTTTTCATCGGGAGAATAGGTTATAAGCTGCCCCTCGCTGTCCGATTCGCCGTCGTTTGCCTTGTAATTCGAGAATATAAGCGGCTGCGCTTCAACACGCTCCACCTCGGAGACCGCTTCGATATCCGCCGAAAGCTCCGAAATATCGGGAACGCCCGATACCCAAGCGGTAAGCTCTCCAAATCCCGCACGCTCTGTTTCGCTTCGCACATACGCGCCCGAATTTGTCCACACCGAAAGCACCGTTCCAAAAGCCGCTGCGGCTATCAGCACAAGCAAAAATATCCCGATAAGACTGCCTTTGTGCCGCCGCAGATTTGCCGATAATAATGTAAGTATCTCCATATTACCACCTCAGCGCGGAAAGCCATTCGCTGACTTGCCGTTCGCGTTCGCGCTCCTCGTTGTCGTATGGCGGCAAATTCACCTCATCGAGAATTTTTCCGTCCTCCATATACAAAACGCGGTTTCCGTGAAGCGCCGCGCGAACATCGTGCGTTACCATTAAAATGCTCAGCCCGTTTCGGTTAAGCTCCGACAGCAGACGCATTACCTCGGCACTGTTCGATTTGTTGAGCGCGCCCGTAGGCTCGTCCGCGAAAATCAGCCGCGGCGAATTTATCATAGCGCGGGCGATTGCCGCTCTTTGCGCCTCGCCGCCCGAAACCTGCGACGGAAGCCTGTCCTTTGCGTTGTCAACATACATCTGCCGCAGTAATTCAAGAGCTTTTTCACGCACCGAATTTACCGTGCGCTTTTTACCGACATACCCCGCGACCGCAACATTCTCAAACAGCGTCAGATTGCTGACCAAATGCGTCTGCTGAAACACAAACCCGAAATGCTCCGAGCGCAGCTTCGCCTGTTTTTTCTCGGGAAGACCGCTTATTTTTTCGCCGTCAAACAAGACTTCGCCGCCCGTTATTCCGTCCATTCCGCTGAGCGAATAGAGCAGCGTGGATTTTCCCGCGCCCGACGCGCCCATTATCACGGTGAAGTCGCCCTCGTAAATATCCGCGCTCACGGACTTTAGAATTTCCGTATCCGCGCCGCCTTGCGAAAATGTCTTGCATACTTTTCGGGCGCTTAATATAACCTTTTTCATACCGCTCTCCTCGTTTCATATTCCGATGTGCCGATAATAAGCCGCTTTTTTCCCGTTTTAATGTCGGGTGTGATCTCATTGACGAACTTAACGTAAAATTGAACAAACCCCAGATTTTTTTCGTCCAGAACCTTTTTCATTCGGTCAACTATCTCCTCGCGGATATCGAACCGCGAAGCCTCCGCCGCGACCTGCGCCCGCATTTCAAAAGCGCTTAGCCCGAGCTGTACGAATTGATAATCCATCACTCCCTCGATACAAAATCCCTCGACCGCCAGCGGGTGCAGAAACTCGCGTCTGCCCGTGCCGTCCTCGAACCATAAAATATCCTCGTTTCTGCCGAGAAGTCCGACCGCTCTTGTGAAAGGACAGCTCTCGTCCGCGCTCTGCAAGGTCAGGCTGTCCGTCAGACGGTAGCGGATAAGCGGCTGCGCGAAATTATACAGCGAAGTGAGATACATACCGTCCTCGCATACCTCGATAACGTTCATATCATCGAACAAAATCATTCCTTGTCCGGGATCGCTCTCGACTCCGAGAGCAAGCGATTCGCTTGCGCCGTAGAAGTTGACGACATCCGTATTAAAAACGGTTTCGAGATAACGCCGCAGATTAGCTCCGAGCGGTTCGCCGCAGGTAACTACCCGCGCTATATTCAGCTTCACATCGCCGTTTTCGGCAAGCTCCCCGAGTATTTTCACCGCCGAGGGATAGCCGATTATCATATTTGGCTTGAACTCGCGCAGCCGCTCCGTCCATTCCGACAGCGGAGTTTTAACGTCAAGAAATATCTGTGAAGCGCCCACGCCGTCAATTCCGTCGCCGACCGCCATTGCACCGCCGTAGCGTCCGTCCGTTGCGGCGATATAGGCGATTCTCGGCTTATCCGCAAGGAATTTTAAAATCTGCGGCATTGACATTCCCCAGAGCGCCGCGCGGATAATTCCTATAAGCATATCGTTCCAAGCGCTGTTGTCGTACACGAAATAACCGGGCTTTCCCGTGCTGCCGCTTGAATGTACGACGTGATATTTTCCTTTGAACGCGCGGCGGTCTTTTTCCGCGCTCTCGTCAAACCGCCGCAGCTCGTTCTGCGATATATCCGAAACGGTGATTATTTCATCGAAATGCGAAAGCAGCGTTTGCTTGTCGATAGTCGGAAATTCTTCAAGCGGAACAGTGCCGATATTCCTTGCCGTAATGCCGGAAACATTAAACATTCGGCGGTAATATGCGGAATGTTCATATGCGTATTTCAGCATTTTGCGCAGCTTTTTCCGCTGCAATTTCTTGATCTGAAAGGCTGTTTTTTTGACGTTGCTTTTGGCAACATATAAATCTAAAAGCACCTTTAAATAATTCATAGACACCTCACTTTACCGAAAACGTATATCTCTTATCGTATTTTTCACGGTGGTAATAGTGGACCTCGCCGCTGCTCTGATCGAAAACTATGCTCCATTCGGTGGACTCAAACTCGCCGAAATTTCCCTTGCTGACGCTGCTCAATGCGTCGCGGACATCCTCTGTATTCATTGTGGGTTTATCGTTAAGCGCGTTCATAAGTATATCGTAACGCTCGTGCGACTGCGCCGTGCCGATACCGTGCTTTTCGTCCTCGGCAAGGTAAAAATTGGTGACTGCGGGCGTTTCAATTACCCGCATTTCGTTGTTGATATACTCAACGACTACGCTGTTTCCGTCGCTATCGGCAATGGCGAGATGCGTCATAAATCCCATTGAAGCATGCATATCGTATTGTTCAAGCAGCTTTAGAGCCTCGTCAACGTTTGCGGCTTTGTTCAGCAAAAGGCGGATCGCCGTTGTGGTGGTTATATCCGGCTTGTCGGTATTTTGAGAGATCGTCGCGGAATCCTGTATCATATTCACCGAGACTGCCAACCCCTTTTCGTTCATACCGTCAAGCGGCGCGTACATTGCAATGATCGCTTGAGCGTTGTCGGGAAGTGCGTTCAGCTTCATTCCGCTCATATTTATAAAATCCGTGTTGACCGTGGATATCGAGGAATAGCCGTTTTGCGGCACGGAATGAACTATCAGCGCGTTACATCTGTTCCAGTCGAAATTTCGCCCGAACAAGTATCCTCCGTTCTCGCTTTCGACCGAGATAGTGCTACACCCGAACGGCATATTCCCGAATGAAAAACCATCCGTTCCCGACAAAACGCCCGACAAATACTTAACTACGTCCTCATCGGAGGAAGCGCCGCCGTTTGCGAGAAACTCCTCAAAACCGTAATCGCCCTCATATTTTACGGCGGACAAGCCGTTTTCAAGCCGCTTTATTTCCGCTGTAAGCGTAAGCGGAGGATTTGTTTCGTTTAAGCTTATGTCCGCGCCTTCACTCGACTGACCGCTGCCTGTACTTTCTTGAAACAGCATGCTTTGTTCACTTGATAATGAACCGTCCGCACAGCCCGCTATCAGAAATATAAGCATTGTCAAAATAATCATATGTTTTTTCATGTTCTGCCTCCCTGTTGCTTGTTGGTTTACGTTTATATTATAGCAAACGCTTCGGGAAATAGCAAATACTTATATCAAATACTAAAATATGCTTGACAGCTATAGCTTGTTGTAGTATAATAGAAAATAGGAGGGGATAGCTATGGAATTGAGAGTATTACAGTATTTTCTCGCGGTAACGCGCGAACAGAGCATTTCGGGTGCGGCGGAGTCGCTGTATCTTTCACAGCCCACACTTTCACGCCAATTAAAGGAACTTGAAGAAGAACTCGGCAAGCAGCTTTTTATCCGCGGCAGCAGACGTGTCACCTTGACCGAAGAGGGCATGATCCTGCGCAAGCGCGCCGAAGAAATTATGGAGCTTGTGAAAAAAGCCGAGGACGAGATCTCCCAATCCGACGAGCTTATAGCGGGAGATATTACGGTCGGCACAGGCGAAACTGACGGCGTGCGATTTCTTGCAAGAGCCGCGCAAAATCTTCAAAAGGACTACCCGCTTATTCATCTGCATATAGTAAGCGGTGACAAGGCGACCGTTATTGAAGAGCTTGACAGGGGGCTTATTGATTTCGGGATAGTATTCGGCGATGTAGACACCTTAAAATACGAGCATATCAGGCTGCCGTATAATGACATCTGGGGAGTGATGATGCGCCGTGATTCCCCGCTTGCCGAAAAGGAGGAGATCACCGCCGCCGACCTTATGGACAAGCCGCTTATCATCTCGCGTCAGGCGTTTCAGAATTCCGATTTTCGGGATTTTTTCCCATGCGGTCAGGAAAATCTGAATATTGTAGCAACCTATAATCTTCTGTTCAACGGTTCGGTAATGGCAAGCGAAGGAATGGGTTATGTGATATGCTTCGATAAAATAATCAATGTGTCGGGCGACAGCGAGCTTTGTTTTCGTCCCCTGTCGCCGAGGGTAGAAGCGGGCATGAGCATCGTGTGGAAAAAATATCAGGTTCATTCAAAGGTTACGGAACGGTTCTTGAACAAGCTTCGGGAATATGTATAAAAATCACGGCAATGCTTTGACAGAGAACCCGGTAAATTTTGTGTAAAACCGAATAAGGCACTTCCGCTCAGACAAGACTTAAAGCAAGGAAAAATCTGAAAGGAAGTGTTTTTCATTACGGAAAAAAATCAAAGGAACTGCTGAAGGAATTTGTAAGCAGCCAAGCTTATTTTATCAAAATAAAGTTTTGCAGTCAGTGCAGCTTGTACACAAAAACAAAATCGGAGGGTTTATACCCTCCGATTCGTTTTTTGAAAATAATTCTTGTTTACAGCTATGCTACACTTCAACGTCCGCGCTGTAATCCACGCCGTCGATACCGAAGCCGAACATCGCGTAGAAGTCGCTCCAATAGCCGTCGATGTCGGTAAGCTCCCTGAAGTTTTCGGCGGACAGGCTCTCCCAAGCCTTTGTGACCTCGGACTGTATCTCGGGGAGCATTTCCCAATCGTCCATGCGGATCTGCCCCTCGCCGTCAAGGTTCAGTTCGTTGTTGCTGAGCTTCGCGAACAGCCTGTACATCTGTTCGATACACCCCTCGTGATTGCCGTGCGCTTTCATTATCTTGTAGAGAATGGAAATATACAGCGGCACTATCGGGATAGCCGACGACGATTGCGTTACAAGCGCCTTGTTCACCGAAACATAAGCCTTGACGCCGTTCTCGGTGATCTTCCTTGAGGTCGCCAGCAGATGAGCCTTAGCTCTGCCGATAGAGCCTTCGTAGTACATCGGGTGAGTAAGCTCCGGACCGATATAGGAGTACGCGAGCGTTACCGCGTTATCTTCGAGAGCGTCCGCTGCTTTAAGCGCGTCTATCCATGCTTCCCAATCCTCGCCGCCCATTACCTTAACGGTAGCCTCTATCTCCTCGTCGGTAGCAGGCTCGATCGTTATCTCGGAGATCGTGTTGTTCCGCAGATCTATCGTTTTGTTGGTGTATGGCGCTCCCGTGGTCTTGAGAACGCTCTTGTAGACGGTTTCGCCCACGGTTCTCCTCGGAGCGGCAAGTGAGTACACGACCATATCCACCTTGCCGAGGTCGTTCTTGATAATGTCGATGACTTCCTTTTTGCAATCGTCGGAATAAGCGTCGCCGTTGACGGACTTTGCGTACAGTCCCTCCGCCGCGGCGAATTTCTCAAACGCCTTGGTGTTGTACCAGCCTGCGGTGCCGGTCTTGCTGCCGCCGCCCTCCTTGTCGAACATAACGCCGAGAGTAGCCGCGCCGCAGCCGAACGCCGCGGATATTCGCGAGGCAAGTCCGTAGCCCATAGACGAGCCGATAACGAGTACCTTTTTAGCGCCGTTCAGACTGCCCTTGGACTTAACATAATCTATCTGCGCCCTTACCGCCGCCTCACAGCCGACGGGGTGCGCGGTAGTGCAGATAAAACCTCTTACCTTTGGTTGAACAATCATTTTGTGACCTCCTGTTGTAGTATAAATTTATTATACCACATTTTCCCTGTTTTTGCAAGTACAAAACGGTGTTGAAAAAATTCTGGCAAAGAAATATGTAAATTATTGTTTAATGCAGTGGCGTTGGTGCTTTTTTGTAATTTGTTGCTTGTTGTGGTTTCGTTTATTTTAAGTAAAATGTTGACGCACAGTTGCGAGAGGACACCCTTCGGGGAGGGGGAAAAAGAAAATCCGACAAAAATGC
>CAYWIP010000013.1:5308-38800 GCA_964458395.1 uncultured Ruminococcus sp. | reverse complement strand
CTGACGGCACCGGCTCTCTGCGCTTCGCTTCGTTCGCCTTTTGAATTTTCCTGCGCCAACGGCAAATCGACTTTATATTACTGCGCCTTAAACCTTAAGATACTTGCCCATACTGATAATCGTGCCGACCGCGCCGAGCAGTGCGCCCGCTCCGCAGTCAATCGCAAGCACCGTCCAGTTTACGGCGTCAAACGGTATCAGATTGAAGAATCCGAACATCTCCCAGAGCGTAAAGTTCCCCGTAAACAGCGAGAATACGGAATCATAGATAAACCACGCAAGCCCCCACGCGGCGGCTCCCGCGAGAATTCCCACGAACATACCCTCTACGAAGAACGGCAGCTTTATAAAGCCGTTCGTCGCGCCGACGTACTTCATTATCGTTATTTCGTTCCGCCGCGCGAAAACGCTCGTCCGTATCGTGTTCGAGATTATCACTATGCTCACCAGCACCAGCGTAAGCAGCACCGCGATAATGATTATCGAAAATGTGTTGCGGATATTCACCAGCGCGTCCGCGAAATCATAGGGCGCGCGCACCTTTTCAATGCCGTCCAGCGTTTGTATCGCCGCTACTATGGGACGTATCTTTTCAACGTCCGTAACTCTGACCTTATACGCCTCGGGCATGGGGTTAGACTCCAGATACTCCATGATCTCTGCGAACTCGCCCAGATACGTATCAATAAATTCCTTTTCCGCGTCCTCCTTGGAGATATACTCTATATCGGTAAGATCGGCGTTGTTTTTGAGAACGTCGCCTATATGCGCGACCGTGGAGTCGCTCACTCCGTCCTTGATATAGACGATTATCTGGTTGGTATCCTCGATATTGCCCATTATGATATTCACATTCATCATAACAAGCACCGAGATACTTACCTGCAAGAGGCTTACAAGCAATATCGAAAAGCTTGCGAACGACATCACGAAATTTTTCCAGACGGAGGAAATTCCCTTTTTTATCAGGTAACTTACATTACTCGCCCTCATCGTTACCTCCGATCGTTTCGTCAAACGTTATCGAGCCCTTGTCGATATTGATTATTCTTCCTCCGTAATAGCGCACCAATTCGTGCTCGTGCGTTATCATAACCACGGTCGTGCCGCAGCGGTTTATCTCCTTTAAAAGCCCCACCAGTTCGTATGAGCGCTTGGGGTCGAGGTTTCCCGTAGGCTCGTCGACGATAAGCAGCCCCGGGTCGTTCGCGAGGGCGCGCGCGATCGCAACGCGCTGCTGCTCGCCTCCCGAAAGCTCTTTAGTTTTGCTCTTCGCTTTGAGGGCAAGCTCTACGAGGTTCAGCACATACGGCACTCTCTGGCGGATGTACTTGTTGGACTGATCGGCGATCCTCAGCACAAACGAAACGTTCTCATACACGGTATAGTCCTGAATAAGCCTGAACTCCTGAAACACCACCCCGATAGAGCGGCGGAACTTCGCAATTCTGTTGCCCTTAAGCTTGGACAGATTATACCCGTTTACGAAAACGCGCCCCGAGCTTGGCACCAGCTCTCTCATCATCAGCTTCATCAGCGTGGACTTTCCCGCGCCGCTCTCGCCCACTATGAACACAAATTCTCCGTCGTTGATACGGAGATTTACGTCCACCAAAGCGTCAACGCCGCTCGAATAGTGGACGTTGATGTTTTTCATTTCAACCATAAGATCATTACTCCCCCTAAGATTAAAGATAAGCAATGCGTAATTTCCCAATTATCTGTTTTTTGTCTATTATCTATCTTTAATTATTAACGCCGCAAAATGTTCTATAACAAACCACAAGGCTGTCCGAGCGGAATTTCAGCCGCTCAAACAGCCGTAAGTTATTGTCTTTATCAGAACTTGGTCGGATTTGCCGCGAGGTATTTCTTGACCATAAGCGCGATCTTGAAGATTATCGCGTGGTCGAACTCGCGCAGATCCAGTCCGGTCAGCTTCTTGATCTTGTCCAGACGGTATACGAGCGTGTTTCTGTGAACGAACAGCTTTCTGGACGTTTCGGAAACGTTCAGACTGTTTTCAAAGAACTTCTGGATAGTGAACAGAGTTTCGTGGTCGAGGCTCTCTATCGAATTCTTCTTGAACACCTCCTTGAGGAACGTGTCGCAGAGCGTGGTCGGCAGATGATAGATAAGTCTTGCGATACCCAGATTGTCGTAGGATACGATATTCTTGTCGGTATCGAAAACCTTTCCTACCTCCAGAGCGGTCTGCGCCTCCTTGAACGAGCGCGCAAGCTCCTTTACGCCGAGCACGGGCGTGCCAATGCCGACGTTCACCTTGGTGAAGAACTCGCTCGACAGCGTGTCCGAAATGCTGCGGGCAAGCTTCTCGAGATCCTTTACGTCAATGTTGTTCTTGACCTCCTTGACAAGCACGATGTCCGTTTCCGTGATATTGAAAACGAAGTCCTTGTTCTTGTCCGGGAACAGATTCTGAATAACGTCGTACGCCGAAACGTCGTTGGACGCAATTACGCTTATCAGGAACACAACGCGGCTTATATCGCCGTTGAAGTGCAGCTCGCGGGCTTTCAGGCTGATATCGCCCGGGAGAACGTTGTCGAGAATGATATTCTTGACAAAGTTGTTCCTGTCGTATTTTTCGTCATAGTACTGTTTGATGCTGGAAAGAGATATAGCGATAATGCCCGCGTATTTTGACGCGGACTCGTCCGTGCCCTCCACGAACACCGCGTAGTCGGGCTTTATGTGTACGCCGAACGGCTTGTAGGTATATCCGTCACGGATAAAGACCTCGTGTGAATCTCCGAGCTCAATGGAAAAGAAATCGTTTCCTCCGCCTACTCTTGTGAGATCGCTGCAGGCAACGATCGTTCCGTTTTCGTCGATAACGCCGATAACTCTGTTGACTGTGTCCTTCATCTGATGGACGATACCCTGAAATAGCCTGTTTGACATTTGTTTACCTCTTTCCGAAATTTTGCGTGTGTCCCAATTTTGCGGGAACGGACTTTCCCCTCGGTTTGTAAAAAATACACAGTCCAAGCCCCCGAAATTTGTGCCTATCTCTATTGTACTAAAAAATGCAAAAAAAATCAAGTCTTTTTTATGTAATATGTAAAAATTTCTTGATTTTTTTCCCAATACTTGAAAAATGAGTGAAAATGTACTATAATATAATTATACTAAGTATGCGCGATTTTGGCATATTTTACAAAATTTACAAATAATGGAAAAGGGGGAAGATACCAATGAACCAAAAGGGAAAATATTATATAACCACTCCCATTTACTATCCCTCGGGAGAACCGCACATAGGTCACTGCTATACGACCGTAGCCTGCGACACGATCGCGCGCTTCAAGAGAATGCAGGGCTATGACGTAATGTTCCTGACGGGAACGGACGAGCACGGGCAGAAGATCGAGCTGAAAGCCAAGGAAAAGGGCGTTACCCCGAAGGAGTATGTAGACCCGATCGTCGCGAACTTCAAGAAGCTCTGGGAAACTATGGACATCAGCTATACGCGCTATATCCGCACCACCGACGATTATCATGTAAAGAGCGTTCAGAAAATCTTCAGAAAGCTCTACGACAAGGGCTTTATCTACAAGGGACAGTACACCGGAAAATACTGCACGCCCTGCGAGAGCTTCTGGACGGAAAGCCAGCTCAAGGACGGAAAGTGCCCCGACTGCGGACGCGAGGTCATCGACGCTCATGAGGAGGCATATTTCCTGAAGCTCTCCGAGTTCGCGGACAAGGTGGAAAAGTTCCTCACCGAAACGGACTACCTCTCGCCGAAGAGCCGCGTCAACGAAATGATCAACAATTTCATAAAGCCGGGACTTGAGGATCTGTGCGTTTCGAGAACGTCGTTCACATGGGGCGTTCCCGTGGATTTTGATCCCGGTCACGTCGTATACGTCTGGGTGGACGCTCTGTCGAACTATATTACCGCTCTCGGCTACGAAAACGACGAATATAACGATTACGACAAGTACTGGCCTGCGGATATGCATATGACCGCAAAGGAAATAGTACGCTTCCACTCCATCATCTGGCCGATCATCTTGATGATGCTCGGCGAGCCGCTCCCGAAAAAGCTGTACGGTCACGGCTGGATAAACTTTAACGGGCAGAAGATGTCCAAGTCTATCGGCAACGTTATCGACCCGTTTGTGCTCGCGGAGCGCTACGGCTCGGACGCGGTACGCTACCAGATACTGCGCGATATGCCCTACGGCTCTGACAGCAACTTCTCGAACGAGATAATGATAAGCCGCATAAACTCCGATCTGGCGAACGATCTGGGCAACCTTGTTTCCCGCACCGTCGCAATGGCGGACAAATATTTCGGCGGAACGCTGCCGGCGGAACGTCAGCCCGAAGCGCTCGATGAGGAGCTTATCGGAATGGCGAAAGCGCTGCGCGAAACGGTCGCTCCGCTTGTCGAGGAGGCTCAGCTCTCCAAGGCGTTGGAGGAGATATTCAAGGTCGTTTCCCGCGCGAACAAGTATATCGATGAAACGGAGCCGTGGGTTCTCGGAAAGAGCGAGGAGAAAAAGGCGCGTCTGGCGAGCGTTCTGTATAATCTTCTGGAGACGATACGCATCTGCTCGGGACTGCTGTCGGCGTTTATGCCGCGCACCATGCCTACGGTATGGGAGCAGATAGGCGCGGACGAAAGCCTTGTCGCATATGATACTTTGGGAGAATTCGGCAGGCTGCCCGAAAACGTCACCGTTCACAAGGGCGGCGTGCTGTTCCCGAGAATCGACGTCGAAAAGGAGATCGAGGAGCTTAACGCGATGATAAAGCCCGCAAAGACGATCCGCGAGGACGAGGATCTGGACAAGGCGAATATTATCAACATCGACCAATTTGCCGAGATCAAACTGCGCAGCGGCGAGATCACCGCCTGCGAAAAGATACCCAAGGCGAAAAAGCTGCTGAAGCTGACCGTTGACGACGGCAGAAACGGCAGACAGATAGTTTCGGGTATCGCGAAGTGGTATAAGCCCGAGGACTTAGTCGGGAAGAAGATAGTGTTCGTGGCTAATCTTTCGCCCGCCAAGCTCTGCGGAGAGCTTTCGGAGGGAATGATACTTGCCTGCGACGCGGGCGAGGACGACGTTCGTGTGCTGTTCCTCGACAAGGACGTACCGAACGGGTCTACAATAAGGTAAGACAACTTAACTTCAAGCAAGCTGATGTCGTCGCAGGAAAATCCAAAAGGCGAACGAAGCGAAGCGCAGAGAGCCGGTGCCGTCAGCGCAGCGCAACGAAGCGAAGTGAGCATGCGGTGACGAGCATTTGGATTTTCTTTTAAGATAAGGAGAAAGATATGGCTAAACCTGTTCCCGGACAAGTGTGGACGGATAAAAAGCGGACGTTTCTGGGGCTTCCGTGGTCGTTCACGAGATATATACTCACCGAAAAGAAGCTGATAACCCGCAAGGGATTTCTGAATATTACCGAGGACGAGGTGGAGCTGTACCGTATCCTCGATAAAAGCCTGCGGCTACCGCTCGGACAGAGAATATTCGGCTGCGGTACGGTAATACTCAACTGCAAGGACGTAGACACTCCCGTAAAGGAGATAAAGTCGATCAAAAAGCCGAGGGAGTTTATGACGACGCTCGAAAAGTATGTCGACGCGCAGCGCGACAGATACAATACGCGCGGCAGGGATATTCTCGGTTTCCAGCCGCACGATCACGACGACGAGCTTTGCGGCGAGGATCATGAGGATATGCCAAGATAAATTATATATTTGCAGTTTACCCACGGAAGGGGGAAATGAAGTATGGATATTTCAAGAATAGCGGACATAGGTTCCGTTAACCAGACCACATTGACAAAGACCTCAACTCAGCGCACGGAGACCAAAACGAGCACGCTTGCCGCGGAGCATACCGACAGCTTTGTGAAGTCCGAGGCGGCGTTTACTCCCGCGTACACAAAAAAGTCGGCGCAGAAGCAGACCGCCGACAACAATCTAACGCAGAAGGAAAACACCGAGGATATGGTCGAAAAGGTAGACGAGCAGGGCGCTCCCGAAAGCCGCGGAGAGCTTATGACAAAGGGCGTGAGCCATATTATCCGCGCGATGTTCGTAAAGCAGGGCGAGGTGCTTTCGGGGAATGTGCCGAGCGTGGGAGCGAAGATGTACGCCGAGGAACTGTTGACGCAGCTTCGGCAGTTGTACGGAAGCACCGCCGCCGAGGAGAACACCGAGGAATACTGGCAGCCCGACGAGACCGCCGCGCGACTGCTGATGTTCTTCGACTGCGTAAGCATTGACGGCGAAGACAAGACCAGTCTGCTGGAGCGCTCGTTCCTGTCGGCGTTCGGCGACACCGAAAAGCTGTTCGGCGGGCGCGGACGTCTGCCGCTGGAGAGCTACGAGACAAAGCAGCTCGTTCTCGATGCGTATTTTAACGGAGCGGCGTAAATGGGCAATATATTCGATACGCACGCGCATTACATGAAGAGTGATTTCGGCGAGGATCTGGACAAAATTCTCGCCGAATTGCCGGGCAAAAATGTCGGGCGCGTTCTCGCCGTAGGGTGCGATATTCCATCAAGTATGGAGGAGATCGCGCTTGCGGAAAGCTACGGCTACATCTATGCGGCGGCGGGGATCCACCCCGAATATGCCGCCGATCTTCCCGACTATTGGGAGAGCTTGTTGGTAAAGCTGTTGGAGCATGAAAAGGTCGCCGCTCTGGGCGAGATCGGACTGGATTATCATTATCCCGAACCTACGCGGGATATTCAGCGGGAGGTTTTCGTAAAGCAGCTTGAAATTGCCCGGCGGCTCGATATGCCCGTAATTATCCACTCGCGCGACGCATCGGCGGATACTATGGAGATACTGAAGGAATATAAGCCGCGCGGAGTGCTTCATTGCTTTTCGGGCAGCGCCGAGACCGCCCGCGAGGTCGTAAAGCTCGGAATGTATATCGGCTTTACGGGTGTGCTGACGTTCAAGAACTCCAAGAAAGCGTGGGCTGCCTGCGCGGAAACGCCGATCGACAGGCTTCTGCTCGAGACGGACTGCCCGTATATGGCGCCCGTGCCGCACAGGGGAGAGCGCTCGGACAGCTCGATGATCGCGTTCACCGCCGCGAAAATGGCGGAGATAAAGGGCGTTTCAACCGAGGAAATGATAGATACCGCGAGGAAAAACGGGGAAAGACTGTTTTTCGGAACGGAGGATACAGATGAATAAGTTCGATGGGATCTTCGGGAAAGCGCGCGTTTTTATTTACCGCAACGCGCGTCCCTTGGATCTTGCGTGCTGGCGTTATCATTTTGAGGGCGGAGACCGCGGGGACTTTCTCACCGCGCTTGCGTCGTATCAGAACGCGGACGGCGGCTTCGGGCACGGGCTTGAAGCGGATAACTTCAATCCGAATTCCAACCCCATGAATACATGGAAAGCCTGCGAGTTACTGCGGGAGATCGGCTTTGAGGACGGATCTCACCCGATTATCGGTGGGGTTATTCGCTACCTTGACAGCGGCGCGGATTTCTCGGAAAAACATAACCAGTGGCTCAATACCGTAAAGTCCAATGACGATTATCCACACGCTGTGTGGTGGAGCTATTCCGAAAACGAGGAGGATTTCGGCTATAACCCGACCGCCAATCTCGCGGGATTTATCCTGAAATTCGCGGATAAGGACAGCCGTTTGTATAAAAAAGCGGAAACGATAGCGAAGCAGGCGTATGAGTGGTTTATTTCCAAAGTGCCTGTCGGTGACGATCATAACGCACACTGCCTTATGAGATTATACGAATATCTCTCGGAAACGGGCTCAGAGCTTGTGGATATGCGCACGTTCGCGGAAAAGCTGCAAGAGGAGATCAACAACGACATCTGCCGCGATACCGAAAGGTGGAAAACCGAGTACGTCTGCCGCCCTTCGATGTTTATCAACAGCAGGGAGAGTATGTTCTATGAGGATAACAAGGAGCTTGTCGAAAAGGAATGTGAGCTGCTCGCCGAAGGTCAGCTCGGCGACGGCTCATATCCCGTACCGTGGACATGGTATAACGATTACAAGGAATTTACCTTAGCCGAGAATTGGTGGAAGTCGATATTGCTGATAAGGTATATGAGATTTCTGCGGGAATTCGGATAGGAGAAGAGACAAATGATAACGTATGAAAAGGCGGCTCCCGAGCATATCGGTGATTTTATTAAACTCCGTATCGAGCTGCTTTGCGGAATTTACAACAAGCCCGAATCGGAGTTTGAGGGAGAGTTCACGCGGCTTTCCAAGGAGTTTTTCAGGAGCGGCGAGCAGACTACCGTGCTTGCGTTCGACGGCGAAAAGCCGATCGGCTGCGCGACGATCTGCTACATCACGCTTATGCCGACCTACGATCACCCGATAGGAAATCGCGCTCACATAATGAACGTATACACCAACGCGAATTATCGGCGGCGGGGTATCGCGCGGCAGATGGTGACGATGCTGCTTGACGAGGCAAGGGAACGCGGAGTGAGCTATGTTTCTCTTGACGCGACCGAAAACGGCAGACCGCTTTACGCGTCGCTGGGATTTGCTCCCAACGGCGAGAATATGGGCTTTAATTTATAATTTATAACGGAGGATATATGGATACTGACGGCAGTCGAAGTATTAGTGAAAAACAGGCAAACAACGATCACAAGGTCGGAAAGGTGCTGCTGGCGCCGCTTATCTGGCTCAACAAGGGTCTTACGGCGCTGCTTAAGTCGGCGCTCGGGGCAAATTACGCGGACGTTACCGAGGACGAGGTGCGCGACCTTGTGGACGCGCTCGCCAGCGACGACGACGAGGACGGTATCGAGGAGAACTCGGCGCAGATGATAAACAACATCTTCGAGTTCGACAACCGCACCGCCGCCGACGTTATGACCCACCGCACGAATATAGTCGGAGTAGATGTAAACTCCATTACGCTGGACGATCTAATATATCTGGCGCTGGACTTAGGTTTTTCGAGAATTCCCGCGTATGAGGAGACCATTGATAAGATCGTCGGGATAATTATTGTAAAGGACTTGCTCTGCCTTATCGGAAAGTCCGATCTGTCCGATTTTAAGATCGGGGATTTTCTGCGCGACGTAAGCTATGTTCCCGAATCCTGCTCCTGTCCCGACGTTTTCAAGACGCTCACCGAGATGAAGTCGGGAATGGCGGTGGTCGTGGACGAGTACGGGGGAACGGCGGGCATAGTCACGCTCGAGGATCTTATCGAGGCGGTCATGGGCAACATTCAAGACGAATACGACGACGAAAAGCAGCTGATAACCAAAATCGACGAGGATACCTACGATACCGCAGGAGAAGCGGATCCCGAGGAGGTTTTCGGGCTGTTTGGGGTAGAGCTGCCGGAGGATCACGAGTACGAAACCATATCCGGATTCGTTACCGACAAGCTGGGTTATATCCCCGAGGGCACGGAGCTGGTGCCGCCGTTTGTGGAATATGAGGGCATACGATTCACCGTTATACAGGTCGAGGACAGAACTATCCTTAAAATTCGGGCTGCGAGAATGCCCGAGCCTCCGGAGGACGAGGAATGAGAATTTCAAAAAAACAAAGAGCAGCCGAAATTATCGGGCTGCTGAAAAAGGAATATCCGGACGTAAAGTGCGCGCTGCTGTACAATAAACCGCACGAGCTGCTTATCGCGACAAGGCTCTCCGCGCAGTGTACCGACAAGCGCGTGAACCTTGTAACGCCGGCGCTGTTTGAGCGCTTCCCGAGTGTAGAAGCGTTCGCCGGGGCGGAGGTCTCCGAGGTCGAGGAGTACATAAAGTCCTGCGGGCTTTATCACACCAAGGCGCAGGATATCGTCGAGATGTGCCGCGTGCTGCGCGACGTTTACGGCGGGGAAGTTCCCGATACTATCGAGGAGCTTGTAAAGCTGCCCGGAGTCGGACGCAAAACCGCGAACCTTATGGTCGGCGATTTGTACGGCAAGCCCGCCATGGTCTGCGATACCCACGTTATACGGCTGACGAACAGGCTCGGGCTTTCGCAGGGCAAGGACGCGGTTCAGGTGGAGAAGCAGCTTCGCGCGATAATTCCGCCCGAAGAGGGGCTGTATTTCTGTCACCGCCTTGTGTGGCACGGCAGAGGAGTGTGCTTTGCGAGAGCGCCGAAATGCTCCGAGTGTGTGCTTGCCGGATTCTGTGCGGAAAATAACCGGAAAAGCAAATGATACACACATTATAATATAAGCCCCTTTTTACGGGGGCTTTGTCGTTTGTTCCGGCGGCTTTTTCGAATCGAGAGCGTACTTTACCCCCTTATGATCTCCTCGTCGGGGAGGTCGTAAGAGCCTGTTCAGTATCTCGCCACGCGCATCTCACTTGCATCTTTTCCGCCACACTTAGGCAATTTTTCTTGAAATACATACAGTATTCCTGCGAAAAATTGCCGTCGTTTGGCGAAAAATCTGCTGCGTGATCTGCACGTGGCAAGATACTAAACAGGCTCTAAGAAGTCCGCTGACGCTGAACCGCATCACCGGTTTACCTCCAATATCATATTGATATGCTCGATACCGTCGTCGTCAAACGGCTCGGAACACTGCACGAACCCGAATTTCTCATAAAAGCCCTTGGCGTAATGCTGCGCCATTATTTTGAGCTTGTCCGTATCGTACTTCTCCAGCGCGAATTTTATGCCCTCGCGCATAATGACCGCGCCGTAGCCCTGACCGCGCCGCACGGTGATTATTCTCCCGACGGAAGCCTCCTCGAACGCCACTCCTTTGTCAAGCGTTCGCAGATACGCGATAATTCCGTTTTCGTCGCGAAGCCATATATGATAGGCGTTTCTGTCCTTGTCGTCAAGCTCGCGGTAGGGACATTTCTGCTCCACAACGAAAATATCCACACGCGCTTGGATTATATCGTAAAGCTCCTCGGTGGTCAGCTCCGAGAAATGTTTGATTATAAGCTCCATTTTAACCTCCGAATTTTATAATATGCTTATCCCGTATTCCTCTTTGAAAACGCCGTTAAGATGGACGATGTAGTCCCACAATCCGTTTTCCTCGTTGATTCCCAGCCATTTTTTGCAGCCGCGGAGCGACGCTTCGTTTCTTTTCAGGGCGGCTCTCAGCTTGCTTAACAGCGCGTTATCTATTATTTTGAACGGCGCGGGATACATGGAATGTTCCTGACCGATCTGATGACAGCAAGCCATAAACGCGCCCCAGACGCGGAGCGGAGTATCGTCCGGCTCCTCGATCACGCGGCGGAACTCGGCGATTATATTCTCGTCCTTTTCCGCCGAGTACAGCTTGTATATGCAGTCGGCGACTCTGTTGAAGTCCGTGGGGATATTGCCGGGGATATCGCGGTTGCCATGAACCGCGTACCCCCTTTCCCCGCAAAGGAATTCGGCAAGCTCGCCGTTTTCATACGCTTTTTTCGCAAGCACCAGAAGCTCCGCCGCGGAGACGTACATTTCAAGCTTATGCAGTCTGAACCCGCAGTCGGAGCGTCCGCGTATCTCCGGGCGAAATCCGCAGTTCAGCAGCTCTTTTTCAATATCGGAGTTCGTAAAGCTGACTGTGTGAAACTCCGTTTCCCGGAAAAAATAACGCACTATCTCCTTGACCGCTTCCTCCGTAAACCCGAAACGCCAGTCTTTGTCAAAAACCATTTCCAGCGTGACAAATCCCGAATATTTATTGAGGACTTTAATCTCGCCGACAGGCTTTTCGAGTGATTTCGGAACGATTTCCCATTTGTCATCTCTACCGTTAAGCAGCAGGCGCTCAGTTTCAAGATTTTGCATTGTATTCCTCCGCGAGAATTCCGTAAACGCAGGTGTCGCAGATACCCGTATTGTTGAAATCGGCTTGACGGAGAGTACCCTCGTACTTCATTCCGCATTTCAGCATTACCTTTCCCGAGTTGGGATTTTTCGGGTCGTGCTCCGAGTAAACGCGGTTTACTCCGACCTCCTCGAAAAAGAACCTAATTACCGCCGAAAGAGCCTCGCTCGTGTAGCCCTGCCGCCACCACTTCTCGCCGATACAGTAGCCTATCTCGACGCTCCGAGCCGGTTCGTTCAGTTCGACAGCGCCCATTGAACCGATAGGCTCGCCAAGCTCTTTAAGCACTATCGCCCAATCGTAAGCGTCGGGTCTGCCGTAGCTTTCCAGACGTGAATTTATAAAATCCCGCGTTAAGGATATATCGCGGTGAGTTCCCCAGCGGAGATATTTTGTTACCGCGTCGCTCGACGTCCAGTTTTTAAACGCGGCTTCCGCGTCGCTTTCTGTAAATCTGCGAAGTATAAGCCGCTCCGTTTCGAGCGTTACCGTGCCCTTGTGCTCCATAATATCACCTCGTGTCGTTAATTATTTAATATTATATCATAATGTGTATTTTTTGTCAATCGTTGGATTTTTGTATTTAAGTATTGACATTTTTAAAATAATATGCTATAATGATATTGAAGTTGAATAGGTTTTCCGAAAAGTCGGTCACCTAAAAATCGATACCCCCGTATGCCAGTACGGGGGTATCTTTTTTGTGTACGCTAGGCTCTTTGCCGACTACTTTTCACCATCGAGCCATTTGCAGATGAAGTATGAGTAGATACCTGCTATGACGGAAAGTATGAAGTCGAATATATTTTCCAAGTCAATCACCTCCTCCCCGAAAATACTCGGTAGGAAGCCGACTCTTTCATTATAGCACAATTGACAGGAAAAGTCAAATTTTACTATATTTCAAAATCGTATTTTTTCGCTCTTTTTCAACAAAATATTCGTATAACGGAAAATGAAAGGAGCGATCTTTTATGAATATATCCAATCAGGAATACGGCGAGCTTGCCAAGCGCCATTCCCGCCCGTCGGCGATGTACAAGACCATTCCGATGGCGTTCGTTATCGGCGGAGGTATCTGCGTACTCGGCGAGGCGCTGCTGAATATGTACCAGGCGTTCGGAATGGGCATAGATGAATCGGGAATGTGGACTTCAATGACGCTTATCTTCCTGTCCGCACTGCTGACGGGCTTGAAGCTCTACGACCGTATCGCGCAGCACGCTGGCGCGGGAACTCTCGTGCCGATAACGGGCTTCGCGAACTCGGTGGTATCGCCGGCGCTGGACTTCAAGAGCGAGGGCTATGTGCTGGGCTTGGGCGCTAAGATGTTCGTTATCGCGGGTCCCGTAATAGTTTACGGCATTTCGGCTTCGATAATTTACGGAATAATTTACTATATTACCACGCTTTTCTAAGGAGGATATTATGTCGGTTTGCGAGGGAAAAACATTTAAATTCAGCAACGCTTCGATATCCGAATGGGCTTCCGTAGTCGGAAAGGTCGAGGGCGAGGGTCCTCACGGAGACGAGTTTGACGAGGTTTTATCGGATAACAAGGATAATATGGACACATGGGAGCAGGCGGAGGCGCAGCTGCAGAAAAAGGCGCTGCAGCACGCCATGGACAAGGCGAAGCTCTGCCCCGAAAAAATGGATCTGATATTCGCGGGCGATCTGCTCAATCAGTGTACCGGCTCGTCCTACGGGTTAAAGGATTTTTATATCCCGTTTCTTGGAGTGTACGGCGCGTGCTCGACGTTCGCGGAAAGTCTGCTGCTGTCGGCTTGTATGGTGAACGCGGGGTATGTTGACAACTGCTCGGCGGTGACAAGCTCGCACTTTTCGTCGGCGGAGCGGCAGTTCCGTTTTCCGCTGAACTACGGCGGAGTGCGCACGCCGACTTCACAATGGACGGCGACCGCGGCAGGCGCGGCGATACTCAACTCGGCGCTGAAGCCGCCGTATATCCGCGCGGGAACGGTCGGGAAAATTCAGGATATGGGGATAACCGATCTTAACAATATGGGCGCGGCAATGGCGGGCGCGGCTTACGATACGATATCGCGGCACTTCAAACACATGGGCACTCACCCCGAGAGCTATGACGTGATAGTAACGGGCGATCTCGGACAGGTCGGTAGCGATATGCTGTACGAGCTTTTTCAGCGCGACGGGGTGTCGTTAAAGGAGCGTCACCAAGACTGCGGTCTGCTGATATACGACCGCGAGCGTCAGGACGTTCACGCGGGCGGCTCGGGCTGCGGCTGCTCGGCTTCGATGATGTGCGCGCATTTTCTGGGACGCGTTAAAAGCGGCGAGTTAAAGCGGATACTGTATGTGGCAACGGGCGCGCTGATGTCGCCGACCATGGTGCAGCAGGGCGGCTCGATCCCGGGTATCGCACACGCGGTGGAAATAAGCTACACTTGATAGGGGGCAAATATTATGGATATGTTTATGGAATATGTCTGGGCGTTTCTGATAGGCGGACTGCTGTGCGCTATCGGACAGGTGCTTATCGATCTGACTAAACTTACGCCCGCGCGGATACTCACGTCTTATGTGGTCGCGGGAGTGATCCTCGGCGGATTGGGCTGGTATCAGCCTATAATCGACCTTGCGGGCGGCGGCGCGACAGTTCCGCTGACGGGCTTCGGAAGTCTGCTCGCAAAGGGGGTCCGCAAGGCTGTCGATCAGAACGGCTTTATCGGTATCTTTATGGGCGGATTTACCTCGGCGGCTGTCGGGATATCCGCGGCAATATTCTTCGGACTTATCACGGCGCTTGTATTCAAGAGCGGCTCTAAGATAAACGAAGCATAATGAAACGGGGGTTTTGCGCCCCCGTTTTTATACGGTTATTTCAATAAGATTGTCCTCGAAGCCGATAATACAACTCTCGTAATAACCGTCGCCCGTAACTCGCGGTTTGCTTACGATCTCGTACCCGTCGGCGTTAAGCTCGCGGGTGAGTTCGCCGACACGTTCCTTGCTGCCGACCGAGAACGCGATGTGCGCATAACCTGTGCGGAACGGTGATTTTTCAATATCGTCAAGCTCGGGGCGCGTCATAATTTCGAGCCTTGCTCCATCGGAAAAGCTCAGAAAGTACGAACGGAAATCCGTTATCGGATTGTGATAGCCGTCGCTTGGAACCGCGCCAAAGTACTTCACGAAAAAAACCTTTGCCGCTTCAAGGTCGTTTACGTACATGGCAATATGATCGATCTTCAATCTGTACCTCCGAGGATTATTTCGCGAAGCTGCCCGACGTTTTCGGCAATATGGGCGGGAGAATAGCGCTCCAGCTCCTCGCGGTCACGGAATCCCCAAAGCACTCCGCAGCCGTCGATCCTCGCGTTGAGCGCGGTTTGCATATCGACGCCGCTGTCGCCGACATAGAGCGGCTTGGCACCGCCGACTGCGTATTTGTTCGCGAGATACAGCGCCGCCGCGGGGTCGGGCTTGGTATTGTAGCCGAGACCCGCGCCGACTATCTCCGCAAGTGTATCACCGTAGAACGAACGCAGCAGCGTCTCCGAAAAAACATAGTCCTTGTTGGTGTTGCAGACGGCGGTGATACCGCGTTCTTTCAGTTCCTCGAGAAGCTCCGGCATACCGTCGTAGGGCTTGGTGCGGTCGGATTTGTGCTGATCGTAATATTCGGCAAAAACGGTATGTACGCGCTCCAGAACCTCGGCGGAGGTATCGGGCGGGCACATACGTTCTATCAGCTTGGGGATCCCGTTGCCGACAAAGTAACGGTATTCGTTCTCGGTATGTATGGGAAATCCCGATTTCTCCAGAGCGTAATTTCCCGCCGCGGCTAAGTCGCCGAGTGTATTCAATAGTGTTCCGTCAAGGTCAAAAATAATCGGATTATAACTCATAACTGCTCCTTAAATCTCTTTAAATGCTCCGCCAACATTTCCTTGTACAGCGGCTCTATCCTTGCGGCATACGAGCTTTTCAGCTCCTCGCTGCCGCTCTTGAACTGTATGCGCACCGCAAAATAATGCGTGTACTCGCCGTTATCGTCAACGCTGTCCCAATTGCCGTCAAACTTAAAATAGCGCTTGCGGTCAATCTTGTTCACATCGTAGAATGCCTTGCGGTCCGTTATTCCGTCGAATTCGAGATAATAGCTGTCGAAATCGGTGGCGAGCAAGCGGGGCTTGGCGTTCGGCTCGTTTTCGGGGATCGTCATATCGAACGCTTCAAGCAGCTTTTCCGTTTCCTCGTCGGTGAAGTCGACGACTATGTTGTCTATTCTGCAAAGAAAAAAGTCGTCGTGCAGATCGCCCTTTGCGGTCTCGGCGACATGGATCTCGTATGCGTCGCGGAGATCGTTGTACTCTTTGAGCGTCTGCGACAGATGCCCCGCATTTCCGAGCACCATATAATAGGCGGTATAAAGCGCCGCGAAGCCGAGGACACAAATGGTCACTATCGCCCATTTGGGCAGCTTTTTTATAAGTTTCATCGAATCACCTCCGTTATTTTCGCCGTTCCGACATGCTTCCCCTCGAACGTCAGTTCAAGCTCAGCGCACTCGGAAAGGCGCTGTTTCAATTGTTCGCGCTCGTTATTCTCACAGCATATCGAAAATTCGTAATTGTCGCTTCTGCGTACAAGATAGATGTGGACTTTCCCGTCGGCAAGCTTTGCGGTGATGACGTTTCCCTCGCGCAGATACGGCGAGCGGAGAGCCGCCAACTTTATGTCGGGCGGGGGATAGACGAGGTTATCGACCTCGTTTGTGGGAACGAAATTGCTGAGAAACAGTTTTGCGTAAACCAATCGAAAAAACGCAGCAATAACAAATAACGGACATAACCCCGACACCGCGCAAAACACCGCAAACGTTGCCGCCGAATTAGCCGCCCAGACCGCGGCAATCTCCGTCAGACAGAAGAATATCAGAAAAATCAAACATATAAGCGGCAGCCATAACCAATCGTTTAATATGACAAACGGGTTATAATCAAGCGCAAGCTTTTGTCCGCAATTGCCGCAATGAAATACCATTTCCCATGAGAAAAGCCACAATTTGTCCTTTGCGAGTTTTTTTCGGGTGTTATAAACGGTGGCGATCCCCGGGAAATCGTTTCGCGTGGAACGCTTGTTGATAAAGCAATAATCCTCTTTAATTGCTGCGGGCGAATATTTGTCCAATCCCGCCGGATATGTAAAATTTGATTTTGGAGATGTTGTATAGCTGAGAATTCGCTTTTTTGAGATAAGATAGAATTCACGCCCGCCGATGGTCGATAACGTGCGCTTTGGCAGCAGCTCTTTTGTTGGTGGGATAAGCTCCAATTTTTTGCCGCAGCACGGGCAGATACGTTTGTTTTTCGGCAGCATACGCCCTCCTTAGTACATCTCCGTCTGCAATACGTTCGAGTAGATAATGCCGCGCCTCGGCTCAATACCCTCGGCGGCGAAAAGCTCCGATACAGTAAGAAATTCGTAGCCGCCGTTCAACAGCGCGGGAATAATAAGGTCAAGCGCGGCGACGGTTTGAGAATTTCCCCTCATATCGTGCAGCAGAATAATGCTCCCGTTTTCCGCCTGCGCGAGAATTTTTTCGGCGCGCATTTCGGCGGTAACCTCGTCGAGCCAGTCCTCCGCGCCTATGCCCGCTATGAATATCTTGTCGATAACGTCGAGCATAACGTCGTTGACCGCGATATAAGGCGGACGGAAAAATCTCGGAGCCGCGCCCGTTATTTCCTTTATCTTATTATCGGTGAACTCTGTCTCCGCGCGTATCTCCCCGGCGGTAAGCTCCGTCATTACCGAATGTGAGCGGCTGTGACTGCAAATCTCGCAGCCAAGCTCAAACGCCGCCCGCGATACCTCGGCGCTCTCGGGAGTTATGTTATTGCCGACAAGGAAAAACGCGGCGGGTATCCCGTATTTTCTCAGCTTTCCCAGAACTTGGGGAGTCGTTTCCGTGTTCGGTCCGTCGTCGAATGTCAACGCGATATGCTTTTTCATAGCGTCCTCCCGCAATTTTATACTTTAATTGCTTAAACTTTCTTCGGGATTTTCTTCATATTTTAATTATAACTCATAAAAAATGCTCTGTCAACCTTGAAATTCCAATAAAGATATGTTATAATAGAATAGATGTATTATTTTCTATGATTGAAAGGAAAAAAGATTATGTTTACTAAGGAACAATTTGACGCGCAGCTCGCCGAGCTGGAAAAAAAGCAGGAGGCGCTGCTTGATAAGCCCAATCCCAAGGCGGACTTTTACAACGGCGTTTACGACCGTTACGAGAACCCTGTTCTCACTGCCGCACACGCGCCTATCCTCTGGCGCTACGACCTCGACTACTCGACCAATCCCAATCTTCAGGAGAGACTGGGCGTGAACGCGGTAATGAATTCGGGAGCTATTTACCTTAACGGCAAATACTGCTTAATCGCGCGCGTTGAAGGCTCGGACAGAAAGAGCTTCTTCGCGGTAGCCGAAAGCGACAAGCCCACCGAGGGCTTCCGTTTCCGCGATTACCCCGTGCAGCTCCCCGATACCTGCCCCGAGGAAACCAATGTCTACGATATGCGCGTTACTCAGCACGAGGACGGCTGGATATACGGCGTGTTCTGCTCCGAGAGCAAGGACACGTCCTCAAACGATTTGTCCGCCGCCGTAGCGCAGGCGGGTATCGTCCGCACCAAGGACTTGGTTACATGGGAGCGTCTGCCGAACCTCATCTCAAAGTCGCCGCAGCAGCGCAACGTTTGTCTGCACCCCGAATTCGTTGACGGCAAGTACGCGTTCTACACCCGCCCGCAGGACGACTTTATACAAACGGGCAGCGGCGGAGGAGTCTGCTTCGCGCTCTGCGAGGACATCACGAACCCCGTGCTCTGCACCGATGAGAAGGTCATCTCCCCCAGAATTTACCACACGCTCACCGAGGTAAAGAACGGCGCGGGCGCTGTGCCGATAAAGACCCCCAAGGGCTGGATACACATCGCGCACGGCGTGAGAAATACCGCGGCGGGTCTGCGCTATGTCATTTATGTGTTCGCGACCGATCTTAACGACCCGTCCAAGCTTATAGCTTCGCCGTCGGGACTGTTTATCGCGCCGCACGGTATTGAGAGAGTGGGCGACGTTTCCAACGTATGCTTCACAAACGGCTGTATCGTCAAGGACGACAACGTCTACATCTACTACGCTTCTTCCGACACCAGACTTCACGTCGCTTCCACGACTATTGAGAAGCTGATGGACTACACGTTCAATACCCCCGAGGATCCTCACCGCTCCGCCGACTGCGTAAAGCAGCGCTGCGAGCTTATCAGGAAAAACCTCGAGAACGGAGCGAAAAGCATATAATGGAGTTTTTCGATCTCTATTCCGTCAACAGGCAGCCCTTAGGCAGAAAAGTCATGAGAGGCGCGCCGATACAGCACGGAGAATATCATATCGTCGTGCAGGTAATGACGATAAACAGTAACGGCGAGATATTGCTGACCCAGCGCGTTCCGGAAAAGACGAGCGGCGGAAAATGGGAGTGCTCGGGCGGCTGTGCCGTCGCGGGAGAAACGAGCCGCGAGGCTGCCGTACGAGAGCTTTTCGAGGAAACGGGCATACAAGCGGACGAGGACGAGATAGACCTCGAGTGGTCGCTTACCACCGACAGTATGTTCCGCGATTTCTATATTCTTGAACAGGACGTGCCGCTGAGCGCTCTGCGCTTGCAGTCGATCGAGGTATGCGCGGCTAAATGGGTAAGCTTCGAGCGCCTTTGCGAAATGGCAAGGTGCGGTCAGACGACGCGCACGGTTGCGCGGTGGCTCGACAATCGGGGCGCGGAGCTTCACGCGATAACCTCCCGTGCGAAAATGCACAATTCGGCAAGTTGATTTACGGTCGGAAGCTCGCGCGTTTGCGGAGTTTTCGGCTTATAAATATATTTCGTAAAACAAAAAGGTGACAAATTTTGGATAAAAAATCGGCTATCGCAAAAATAAAATCGCTTGCGCAAGGTGCTCCCGAAACGGACAATTCGCTTGAATCCGTTTTCGCGCGATGTTATCGGGCGGCGGAAAAAACACTCGGGATAACTCCGTTTGACGAGCAGCTTTCGGCGGCTCTTTCACTATCCGAGGACAGAATGGTGCAGATGCAGACCGGCGAGGGCAAAACGCTCTGTGCGGTGTTTGCGGCGTGTCACGAGGCGCTGAACGGCGGACAGGTGCATATCCTGACGTTCAACGACTACCTTGCCGACCGCGACTGTAACTGGATGCGCCCGATCTACGAGGAGCTTGGCGTTTCGGTGGGCTGCATTACCGAGAGCACTCCGCGCGGGGAACGAAAGGCGCTCTATCAAAGGCAGGTACTCTATATTACCGCAAAGGAAGCGGGATTCGACTATCTGCGTGATTTTGTCTGCTTTGAGAGCGATGAAGCGGTGTTCCCCGAAAAGCTGAATTTCGCGATAGTCGACGAGGCGGACAGCATTCTTATCGACGAGGCGAGGATACCGCTCGTTATCGCGGGCGACATTGCCGTAAAGGAAAGCGGCGGCGTTGAAGCGGTTTACGAAAAGGTCGCGGCGCTCGGCGAGGGCGATTTCGCGGTCGACGAGGACACGCGAAACGTCTACCTCACCGACAGCGGCGCGGACAAGGCGGAGGAGATATTCGGCTGCAACATCTACGCGGCTGACGGTACGGAGCTGCTTGCGAAAATATGCGCCTGTCTGAAAGCGCGCGAGGAGCTTGCCGAAAACAAGGATTATATCGTCAGGGACGGCAGTATACTGCTCGTGGACGAGTTCACGGGTAGAGCCGCGCCGGGTCGTGTCTTCCCGGGCGAATTGCAGGCGGCGGTCGAGGCTAAGCATAACTTGAAGATCACGTCGCGCGGACGAATTATGGGAAATATCGCGCTGCAATATTTCGCGCGGCTGTACCCCAAGCTCTCGGGAATGACAGGCACCGCCGAGGATTCGCGCGAGGAGTTCGAGAAAATTTACGGTATACTCACCGATGTTATCCCGACAAGACTTCCCTGCGCGCGGATCGACAAGCCGCTCGAGCTGTACTACGACAAGGACGAAAAGCGCAAGGCGATTATCGCGGCGGTAAAAGAAGCGGCGGATATCCAAAGACCCGTTCTGGTCGGCAGCGAAAGCATTGAAGAAAGCGAGAGCATTGCCGATGACTTGCGAAAGCTCGGTATCGAATGTGCTGTCCTCAACGCGAAAAACAACGCCGAGGAGGCGGCTATCATCGCCAAAGCGGGCGAGCGCGGCGCTGTCACGATCTCCACGAATATGGCGGGGCGCGGCGTTGATATCAAGCTAGGCGGAGTTGACAGCGCGGACAAGGATTTCGTGACCGGAGTCGGCGGTCTGTTGGTTCTGGCGACCTCCATGCGCGAGAGCGCGCGTATCACAAAGCAGCTCCGCGGACGCGCGGGACGTCAGGGCGACGTCGGCGAAAGCAGATTTTTCTCCTCGCTCGACGACGGCATAATGCAGAAGAACGAGCTGAAAAAACTCGCGGGGCGGCATTATCCCTCCGAGAAGACAGAGGGCGCGCTGACGGATAAAACGCTGCTGAAGGAAGCGGAGCGCGTTCAGCGTATCTCCGAGGGTGATACGTTTGACGAGCGCGTCAATCTGATGAAATACACCATGATCGGCGAGAAGCACCGCGAGATCACGTTTGCGCGGAGAAGCTCGCTGCTCGACGGAAGCTTCAATTCTGAAATGTGGCAGAAAAACGCGCCGGAGCTGTACGAAAAGGCGCTTGAAAAATTCCCCGGGGACGAATTGCAGAAACTGCAAAACCGTGTTCTCGCGGCGCTGCTGAACGAGTTCTGGTGCGACTATCTTGACTACACAGCTTATCTTCGCGAGGGAATACACTTAACGCAGGTCGCGGGCAGAAACCCCGCCGACGAGTACAATATTGCGTGCGAGGAGTATTACGAGAGCGCCGCCGCGTCCATTCCCGAGCGAATGACGGAGAAGCTGGAGGAGGTCCTCGAATGTGACGGACTTGCGGATTACGCAATAGATATGCCTACGCGGACGTACACATATCTGCTCAACGACATGGGTGAGGAATTCAAGGCTAAGCCGCTTTTAATGGGAATGTTCGACGACTATGAGGAAGAAGCGGAAAAGCTGTCGGATAAGCCCGTTCAAAATAACGCGGAAGAGCCCGGGAAAAAGGGATTTTTCGGGAAACTGTTTGGAAAGAAAAAGTAATTATGAACGAAACTGTGTGCGCTATCGCAACTCCCGCGGCTGTCGGAGGAATATCGGTGGTGAGGATTTCGGGCGAAAACGCGTTCGCCGTCGCGGAGAGGGTATTCAAGCCCGCTTCGGGGAAGTCCGTTTCTGAAATGCGCGGCTATACCGCCGCCTACGGAAAGATATGCGACGGAGACGAGCGCCTTGACGACGGCGTTCTGTTGGTATTCAGAGCGCCGCACTCGTACACGGGCGAGGACGTCTGCGAGATATCCTGTCACGGAGGAATTTACGTCACGCGGCGGGTGCTTACGGCTTGCCTGAAAGCGGGCGCGGAGCCTGCGGCGGCGGGTGAGTTCACCAAGCGCGCGCTGCTTAACGGCAAAATGTCGCTTACGCAGGCGGAGGCGGTCGCGGATATAATCTCGGCACAGGGAGAGCAGCTTCTGGCTTGCTCGAACAGTCAGCGCGAGGGCGCTCTTTACCGCCGCGCGGAGAAGATCGCCGATATGATAATGGACGTTTCGGCACAGATATCCGCGTGGATAGATTACCCCGAGGACGACACGCCCGTAGTCACCGGGGAGTGGCTTACCGAGCGGCTGACGGCGGTAAAGTCGGAGTTTGACGAGCTGCTTTCGGGCTACAATACGGGGCGGCTTATCCGCGACGGGATATCGTGCGCTATCGTGGGAAAGCCCAATGTCGGCAAGTCTACGATAATGAATCTGCTCGCGGGGAGCCGCCGAAGCATAGTCAGCGACGTTGAGGGAACAACACGCGATATCGTCGAGGAAACGGTGAACCTTTGCGGCGCGGTGCTGCTTATAGCGGACTGCGCGGGCATACGCGAAACCGAGGACGAGGTGGAGAGGATCGGCGTGGAGATAATGCTCGAAAAGCTTCGTAACGCGGATATCGTGCTGGCGGTGTTTGACGGTTCGCGTCGGCTCTCCGGGGAGGACAGGCGGCTGTTCGGGCTGCTGGAGGGAAAGACGGTCATTCCCGTTGTCAACAAGAGCGATCTTGATAACATTCTGGAAATTGACGAGCTGGAGGATCATCTCGGAAAAGCCGTGACGATATCGGCTATGGACGGAAACTGCGCGGAGGTTCTGGGCAGGGAGATAACCTCGCGGCTCGATCTGGACAGTCTGAACGCGAATTCGGGTTTTCTCGCAAACGAGCGGCAGCGCGCCTGCGTTATCCGTGCCGCGGAGTCGGTAAACAGAGCGCTCGGCGCGGTACGGTCGGGGATAACTCCCGACGCGGTGGGCGTAGATCTCGAACAAGCGCTCGACGCGGTGTACGAGCTGTCGGGGCGCAAAGCGAGCGAGGAGGTCATCGCGGAGGTTTTCAAAAGATTCTGCGTGGGGAAATAATTTCGGGAGATACAGCATATGAACGTTTTAATTATTGGCTGCGGAATGGTCGGCTCGGCGCTTGCGGAGACGCTTGACGCAAAAGGTCACGACGTTTCGGTCATCGACAAGAATGAGGCGAAATTCGATTCGCTTTCGTCGAGGTTCGGCGGATTTACGACGACGGGCGTTCCGATAGATCAGGACGTGCTGAAACGCGCGGGTATACAGACCTGCGACGCGCTGTTTGCCGTTACCGCGCAGGACGATATGAATATTATGGTGTCGCAGCTTGCGCGGCAGACGTTCAAGGTGCCTAAGATTTTCGCGAGGATAACCGATATTGAAAAGGGCAAGGTTTTTGAGGAGCTGGGGATAAACGTTATCTGCCCGACAAAGCTTACGGTAAGCGCGGCGTGCGCGGCTCTTGAGGACGACGACGGTGTTATCGACGAGTTGAATTTCGAGAATCACACGGTGCATTTTTCGACAATTGATCTTCCCGAGGAATTTATTGACGCTATGCCCGACGATATCCGGTACGAGAACGAGGAGATACTTTTCGGGGTTCTCCGCGCGGGTTCGGGGCTGATATTGTACCGGGGTCAGCCGATAAACTTTGTCAAGGGCGATAAACTGATCTTCGCCAAAAAGGCATAACGGGGGGTGTTGCTCTTGAGGGCTATAATCGTCGGCGGCGGCAAGGTCGGGTTTTATCTCGCCAAGACGCTGCTGGAGCGCGGGTATTCGATCACTATAATCGAGCAGGACAGAGAGCAGAGCCGCTACTGCGCGAACAATCTCGACGCGGAGGTGAGCTGCGGAAACGGCACGACCGTCGAAGCTCTGGAGGCGTGCGAGGCGGACAAAGCGGACTGTGTTATCGCGGTGCTGGGGCAGGACGAAAGCAATCTGGTGTGCTGTCAGATCGCCAAGCAGAGGTTCGGCGTGAAAAAGACCATCGCCAAGGTGAATAACCCGAAAAACAAGGACGCGCTGAAAGAGCTGGGCGTGGATATCGTCATTTCGGCGACGGACAGTATTATTCAGGAGCTGGAGTTTGAGGTCGATATCAGCGCGATGAAAAAGCTGCTTCAGCTTGACGGCGAGGACGCGTCGCTTGTGGAGATAACCATTCCGGAGAGATCTCATCTGGAGGGAAAGGCGCTCATGGATCTGAAGCTCCCGGCGGGCTGCCTGTTCGCGTGCATTACGCGCGGCTCAAGGACGATCATTCCGTCGGGTAAAACCATTCTGCTCGGAGGTGACGCGGCTCTTGTCGTTATGATGAACTCGGCGGAAAAGGAGCTTCGCCGCGCGCTGAAAATAAAGGACTAGTTATGATAAAGGTTATCGGTTTTGATATCGGCGGAACGCTTATGGAGTATAAGGATATGCCGTTCTGCTGGCTGGATTATTATGAGAAAGCTCTGGATAAGGCGGCTGAAAAGCTGGCTCTGCCGCTGACGGACGAGCGGAAAAAGCGCACTCTGGAGATTTTGCGTTCGTTCAATCCAAAGGTGAACTACCGCGAGATCGACTACACGCCCGAGCATATCTTCGGGGCGGCTTGCGCGGAGTGGGACTTTAAGTTTGATTTGGAGAGCGTTATCGGCGAATTTTTCGCGGCGTTTAACCTGACTGCGTATATTTATCCCGATAGCATAGCGGCGCTTGAAGAACTGAAGTCGGCGGGGTATAAGATTGCGGCGCTGACGGACGTCGCGACGGGAATGCCCGACGAACTTCACCGAAGCTATATTCCCGAGCTGCTGCCGTATTTCGATCTGTACGTTTCGTCGGTAACCTGCGGTATGAGAAAGCCCAATCCAAAGGGGCTGAACGTTATCGCGGAGCATTTCGGCATTGCGCCGGAGGAAATGATATACGTCGGCGACGAGCGAAAGGATATCGAATGTGCGCACCGCTTCGGCTGCAAGGGCGTGCATATTGACAGAAAAGGCGATAACGCCGATTTCGGGCAGGATTTTACCATTACCGACCTGAACGGATTGAGACGTATTTTATAAGACATAATTACGGCTTCACAGTAAGCAGCAAAAGGGCGCATATCGTTTTCGCAGCAGGCAATGTTAAAAAAGAGCGAGCTGTTGTCGGCGCAGGAAAATCCAAAAGGCGAACGGAGCGAAGCGAAGTGAGCATGCGGTGACGAGCATTTGGATTTTCTATTCAAATAAGGAGTTAATATGGGATTATTTAAAAGAGAAAACAAACCGAGCGTACCCTCTCCCGAGGGGCAGAAGGGCGACGTTGGAAATTTCGCGGGGTTTGCGCTGTTGGGCGAACCGAGCATTGATAAAGGAAAGCTCGCCGCGGACTTAAAGGAGGATTGGGGTATTGATATTTCCGATGACTCCAAGCCCGAAGACGACGTTATCTATACGGAGGTCGACGGGTTCAGGGTGGTGATCGGACTTATCCCGACGCCCGTTCCCGACGGCGAAGCGGAGTATTGGGCAAAGGCGAATTATATGTGGCAGGACGCGGTCGAGATCACAGCTTCGCATAAGGCGCACGCAATAATCGCCATTCTCGGAGACGACAATAATCTTATCAAAAAGGGCAATGTTTATGTAAAGGTCGTCTGCGCCATGATGAAGCAGGAGAACGTTATCGCGTTCTATAACGAGGGCGCGGTGTTTCCGCCGAAGATGTATCTCGATTTTGCGGGGCTGCTGAAAGACGGACACGTTCCGGTGCTTAACCTTGTGTGGATGGGAATTTACGGCAACGGCAAAATGACGGGCGTGTACACCTACGGTATGCGGCGCATGGGCAAGGAGGAAATGGAGGTCTACGTTCCCGCCGATAAGGCGGACTTAAACGAGCTTCGCGAGTTTATGCTGACGGTAGCCTCCTATGTTCTCGAAACCGGCGCGACTCTCAACAGCGGCGAAACGATAGGCTTTACCGAGGAACAGAAGCTGCCGATAAAGCTCAGCAAGGGCATAGCCGTCGACGGGAATACTCTTAAAATCGGTTACGGCAAATAAGTTAAGCGAAGATGCGAGGATAGAATATGGACGAGAAGAAAGCTGTCGGAAAAAAGCCCGACAAATCCAAGCTCAAGTCAAAAACGGCAAAGAAGCCCGATCCCCCCGTGCAGAGGAAAAATCCGCAGGGCGACGTGATATTCGCGCTGGATATCGGTACGCGGACGGTCGTGGGAGTGCTCGCGAAAAAGACTTCTCAGGGCTGCAGGATACTGGATATGGAAACGGTCGTTCACGAAAAGCGTTCCATGGCGGACGGTCAGATCGAGGACATACAGGCGGTATCAGCGGACATAAAAAAGGTGAAACGCGAGCTTGAAGCGCGTTCGCGGTTACAGCTCCGCGATGTGTGCGTTGCGGCTGCCGGGCGCGCGCTTCGGACTATGCGCGCGGCGTGGGAGTACAAGCTGCCGGAGAACAAGATAATCACCGCCGAGGCGCTTAAAGCCACGGAGCTTGACGCTGTGCGCCGCACCTGCGAGAGCTTCTCGAAAAAGAACGATACGGCGGCGTTTTACTGCGTCGGTCATAACGTCATTTCACTTTCGCTTGACGGATTTAAGGTGCATAAGCCCGAGGGTCACCGCGGCGAGAAGCTGGTGACGGAGATAATCGCGGCGTTTCTGCCCGCGTATGTGGTTGAGAGCCTTTGCGCGGCTATTCACGGCGCGAACCTCGAGGTCGCGAACATCACGCTGGAGCCTATCGCCGCTATGAACGCGGTAGTTCCGCAGGAGCTTCGGCTTATCAATATCGCGCTGTGCGATATCGGAGCGGGAACATCCGATGTTGCGGTATCGCGAGACGGCAGCGTGGTGGCATACGGTATGGCGACGACGGCGGGCGACGAGATCACCGAAACGATAATGAAGGAGCTTCTGGTCGACTTCGGCACCGCCGAAATGCTAAAAACCTCCGCCGACAAGGAGGTCACGTTCAAGGATATACTGCTGCGCGAAAACAAGATCTCACGCAGCAAAATCGACGAGATAATCGCTCCCGCGGCAAGAGATCTGGCGCGTGTTATCGCCGAGGAGATCATCACCGCGAACAGCGTTCCTCCGCAGGCGATATTCCTTGTGGGCGGCGGCAGCAAGCTGAAAAATCTCGCACCGCTGGTAGCCGAGGAGCTTAAGGTAGACCCGACGCGCGTTATCACGGGGCGGCGCGAGCTGCTTCGCGGAATAATCGCGCCCGACGAAATGCCGCTCGACGCGGAACACTCGACGCCGCTGGGAATTGCGGTGAGCGCGGGCGAGGGAGTATCCTACGACTTCACGACCATCACCGTAAACGGCAGGAAGCTCCACGCTCTGGACACCAACAGACTGACGGTATTCGAGCTTCTGGGCTTCGCGAAGATAAAGCCCGAGGAAATGCTCGCAGGTTCGGGAAAGCCGCTTTCGTTCACGCTTTCGGGCGAGAAGATCACGCTGCGCGGCGAGCATCCAAAGCCCTCCGAGATCACGGTAAACGGCGAGCCCGCTTCGATGAACACCGTAGTCACCAAGGGCGACGAGGTAGTCATCACTCCCGCCGAGAACGGCGCGGATGCGACGGCGCATTTGTCGGACTATTTCGATCTGGAAACGATACGTGCGTTTACAGTTCTGCTTTTCGGGAACAAGCAGCGCGCGGGCAAATACATACTGATAAACGGCAGAGAGGTCACCGCCGACCGCCGTATCTGGGAGGGCGACGACATTTCCGTCGTTCAGGCGGAAACTATCGGCGAACTGCTCACGACGCTGGGGATCAGCGAAAAGGTGCTGCTCAACGGTGAGCCGCCCGCTCCCGAGGACGCGCTTAAGAGCGGCGACAGCATTACATACGAAAAGCCACTTTCGGAGTTAGCGGGGAATACCGCACAGCCGATACCCGTTACCGTTCCGCCCGCTCCCGTTTCGGAAGCTCGGCGTGTTGAGCAAAGCGGTATTATCGGACCGATGATAACCGTGAACGGCATTGAAACCGAATTCCCCGCGCGCGACGACGGCAAGCCGCCGATATTCCTCGACGTAGCCGCTGCGTTTTCGGACGATCCGACGGAGCTTCTGGCTCACGCGGGAACTATCACCGTAAACGGAAAGATCGCGCGGCTTGACGAGGAGATCCACAACGGCGACGTTATAGTTATAGAATAAAATAATAAAGGGAAAATATGGAAAAATTCGCAAAATCTTTGACCGCGCTGCTTCTGACGGCGGCGCTCTGCGCCTGCTCGAAAATACCCGATTATTCCGCGCCCGAATTATCGAGCGATGATCCGGAAAGCTCCGATACCACGAGCCGCCCGACCGTTCTTCCCGACAACGGCGAGTATCTCCCGAAAGAGTACGCCGTCACGCGTCAGGACTACGCCGCAAAGCTGAATGCCGAGGGCGGCGTCTATGACATAGGCTCGGACGTTTCGGGCGAGGACGCGGGACCGTACGACGGAAAGGGCTTTGTCCGGCTGAAGCAGGGCGGCAGCCTTACCCATGTTGTGACCGCCTCCGCTCCGCAGCATTACCGCATAATAATTGCCGCGCGTTCGGAAAAGGGCGCTTCGGTAACGTTCCGCTGTGACGGAAAAACGCAGGGAGCATACTATATTCCTCCGCTTGACAAGGACAAATTCGAGGACGGCGACTATACCTTCGAGTACTACGCCGTTGACAGCGTATACCTTAACTCCGGCTCAAATACGCTGGAATTCGTTTCGGCAAGCGGCGAAGCCGAGATCGACTATCTGTTCGTGGAGAATTCCGACGCGGTAAGCGACAGCTGCTACGGCATAGGCAACGCGTGCACAAACCCGAGCGCTGCAACGAAAACTATCGAGCTTATGCAGTATCTGACAAAGAATTTCGGCAGACAGGTGCTCACCGCACAGAATGTCACGATCGGCACCAACGCTGAGATCGACGCGATCTATAAAGTGACCGGAAGATACCCCGCGATACGCGTCGGCGAGCTTGCGGCGGCGGTTTTCGAGGACGGCGATAACGCCGACGCCGCCAAAAAGGATATCGAGCTTTCGCAGCAGTGGAATAAAGACGGCGGCATTGTCGCTTATACATGGCACTGGTACTCGCCGAACGCTCTGCGCGGAACGGCTCCGAGAGATTTCTCGGCGGATCGTGCGCTTGAGCCGATCAACCTTAACGAGTTTGCCATGCTGGACGGCGGCGACCTGCAAATGATGCTGGAAAACGAGTTTATCTCCTCCGAGCTTATTTCGTTAATAAACGATCTGGACAAGCTTGCCGAAACGCTGAAGCCTCTTGCCGACACGGATATTCCGGTGATCTTTGAGCCGATACCCGATCCGGATTCAGGCTTGTATTGGTGGGGGAACTCCGCCGAGAGCTACAAAAAGCTGTGGCAGCTCGCGTTCACCAGACTTTGCTCGTATCACAAGCTCGGCAATCTGCTGTGGGTATGGAACTGCGGCGACACCGACTTCTACCCCGGCAACGAATATGTGGACATTATCGGACAAAGCTTCTATGAGCGGTCGGATTCCTCGTTTGCGGGAAGATTTACCGCGCTCTCCGAAATGGACACCGCGCGGAAGCTGCAGGCGGTCACCGCGTGTGACGTTATCCCAGATATCGACAGTATGTACAGAGATAACGCTCTCTGGCTCTGGGCTGCTCCCGCTTCGGGAGAGTTTGTCGTCAACTCTGCGGGAACGCTTGTCGAAACCTACAACAAACGCTCGGCGCTGAATTATTTCTACAATCACAAGCTGACCGTCGCGCGCGACGAGCTTTGGCAATAATTTAAAGCCCCGTAAAAGGGGCTTTTGTTTTATAACTCGCTGCCGATAAAGCAAGGCATACGCTCATGTGAAAACGGCGGTACAAAAATACCGCCGTTGATTTTATAAAATGATCAGATAAACGCGAAGTTGGACTTACCGCTCTTCTTAACGGAATACATCGCGTCGTCCGCTTTACCGATGAGGTATTCAACGCGGGTGTTGTAGTCGTCCTTAATGACCGCGATACCTATCGAAACGCTGACTCCCAGATGCTCTCCGACGTCCGCGTCAAAGCCCGCGTCGAGCTTGTCAATAATGCTCTGCGCTACCTGCGCGGGGTTGTTGCTCTCGGCGTTTCTTACCATTACGATAAACTCGTCGCCGCCGTATCTTCCCGCAAAGCCGATATTGTCGGTGCAGTCCCTGAGCGTCTTTGCCACAAACTTAAGCACCTGGTCACCGGTCGCGTGAGAGTAGTTATCGTTGTAGTGCTTAAAGTCGTCAACGTCGATAAACAGTACAGCCATTTCGGACTTGCGCATTTCGGACAGCGAGATCTCGTTGTCGATCTGCGACTCGATGGTTTCACGGTTGTACAGCTCGGTAAGAGCGTCGTAGCTTGCGCGCTCGGTGAGCTGCTGCTCGGATTTCTTCGCGCGGTCGATATCGACCATAACGCCTACTACCTTCAGCGGTTTGCCGTCCTTATCCTTAAGGGTCGCCGTTCTCATCAGCACCCAGATGAAGTCGCCGTAGATATTCTTGATACGGTACTCGTTGCGCTCAAAATTATTTCCCTTTTCGAGAGCGTCAAGATCGGCTCTGTATCTGTCCGCGTCCTCGGGATGGATCTTCGCCTTGAGCAGGAAGCTGTCGCCGAAGTGGTCGGACGGAGCGCGGTAACTGAATTTCTTATTAAAGTTATTGGAGAACATAACCTCATTGGTCTTGAAGTTCCACTCGAAAATGATGTTGTCCGACATATCCGAGATAGTTCTGTATCTGTCCTCGCTGACAACGATCTCATCGACCAGATTGTTGAAAGCGCGGGACATCTGACCATACTCGTTGTTGCTTACCGTACCGATACGAGCCTCGTGATCGCCGCGTCGGATCTTGTCAAGGGTTTCCTCGATCTTTCTGAGCGGGCTTGTGACCGCCTTAGCCACAAAGATTACCACAACGATGCTGACAACGGAAAGCAGCGCCGCGATAGCGATGATCGGAGTAAGCGAGCTTGTTGAGAACGTGCCGCTTCTGTTGGAGGGGCAGCTTATGATCGCCGTAAGACCGTCCGCGCCGCCTACATTGAACATGCAGCCGAGATTGTGACCGCTGTTATTGGTGTACTCGATTATCTCGGTGGGCGTACCTTCGGTGAGCGAGCCGATCCTGTCAACGATCGTATTCGTATATGTGTTTACGAGATTATTGTTGACGCTTGTGCCGGACGACCAGTTCATTCTGGGATCAACAACGACGATCCTGCCCTGATTGTAGAACACGGAATTATCCGCAAATCTGGCAACAGTCCCGATATCGTAGAACACAAACAGCGTGCAGGTCTCATACTCGCGCTTGATGAACATTCTCGCGTTCGCGCCCGAAGAACCGGAAATATCGTCGAAATACAGAACGTCGTTCTTATACTCGCCGTATTTATCCATATTGGCGAATTCCTTGCCCGCCTCTTTGCCGTGAACGACGTTTCCCTTATCGTCAACAACGGCGATGTCGGCTATCGAAGGATTATCCCCGGCATATCTGGTAACAAAATCCTGTGCTCTGGTCTGAGGATACCCGTCCATGCAGACTGCCCTTAATTCGGGAAACGCCGCAAGGGTATCGAGATCCGATTTTGAACTGTCAATAAGCGTGCGCAGAGATGTAGTCTGATTCTGTGCCATGCTTCTGAGCTCGCTGCGGAACATCGCTTCCGCGTCCTGACCGACGAGATAATTTGTAAGTATGCTGTAGACCAGCATCGGAATGACCGCAAAGCAGATAGCCGCGATCATTATCATCGTTTTGACTTTCATATATGTTCTCCCCATTTCTGCTCATAGTTTTTCCGCACAAGTAGAGCTATAATTCATTATATCACAAAAAAACAAATCTGTAAACACTTAACCAATATTCTTCTTGACCTTTTTTAAAATTTTATGAATTTTCAACAAAACCGCAAATTTGATTTTGTAAAAGTTATCGTAACTAATTAAAAAATATAAAAATACTTTTCGATAAACTATTGATTAAAATTTAAATTTGTGCTATAATGATTTTAAGCGGTTTACGCAATCCTTTAAAAAGGAGTCAGTGTTCTATGGGAAGTGTGCTGAAGTGCAACAGATACAGGCTGGTAGACAACCGTTCGTTTGATCTTCCGCTGCCGTTAAAGTATGAATTGCTTAAAGAGGACAGTCCGGTCGCGGTATATGAGGTTTCGGAGGACGAAAAAGTCACCTGTCGGATCATTACGAAATACAAGGAAAACATGATCACTCCGATATACCGTCCGCTGGATATCTCCGACATTTATTATTTCTTTTCCTGCCGCGTGTTCCAGGATAAAACTCCGTTCACGATGACGGAGCTGTCGCTGCTGGGGCTGGAGAAATACAATGTATACGATATTATCCGCAAGACCAGAGGAGTTACTCCTTTCGATACATACTGGCTGCGTTTCGACGGCGATACCTGCGACTACGAAACCGCGCGTAACGCTTGGAACAGCCTTATGCAGCAGGTCGCTGCTCCCGGTGCGCAGAAAGCTCCGCAGAAGTCCGAGCCGTCCGCGCCCAAGTCCGACGCGGACGTCGGCGAGATACTCAGCCAGCATAAGGTAGACGTTGCGGCTAAATTCGCGGAAAAGGAAGAAATTTCCAAGGAATCGCCGGGCGAACCGGAACCCGTTGCAAACAACACCATGTCCGCAGATGAGATAGAGGCGCTTCTGCTGAAATCGGGACTGACCGATGTGCTGCAAACCGACGATACTCCTGCAAAGCCCGAGCCGGCTGTCGAAGAGAAATCCTCCGGCGGTATGATGAGCCAGGAAGATATCGAAGCTATGCTCGCGGCGGCGGCAGCTCCCGTAACGGAGACAGCGCCCGAGCCCGCTCCCGTTGAGGAGAAGCCCTCGGGCGGAAAGATGAGCCAGGAGGATATCGAAGCTATGCTCGCGGCGGCGGCAGCTCCCGTAACGGAGACAGCGCCCGAGCCCGCTCCCGTTGAGGAGAAGCCCTCGGGCGGAAAGATGAGCCAGGAGGATATCGAAGCTATGCTCGCGGCGGCGGCAGCTCCCGTAACGGA
>CAYWIP010000013.1:0-5208 GCA_964458395.1 uncultured Ruminococcus sp. | reverse complement strand
CATGCTTGCGGCGGCGGCAGCTCCCGCAACGGAAACAGCCCCCGAGCCCGCTCCCGTTGAGGAGAAGCCCTCCGGCGGCAAGATGAGCCAGGAAGATATCGAAGCTATGCTTGCGGCGGCGGCAGGAGCAGTTGAACCCGCTGCTGAAGAAACCGCCGAAGCAGTTCAGGAAACGCTTGAAGAAGCGGCTCCCGAAGCGCCCGAAACGTCTGCAGCCACCGGATCAACGGGCGGAAAGATGAGCCAGGCGGATATTGAGGCGCTGCTTAACGGCATGAAAGAAGACGCGGCGAACTAAGCGCAATTTCACGAAATATTCATTATATTATAACGCAGAATTTTTATTTATTCAATATAATAAAGCTGACAGATATTTTGTGAAAGGTTTTTGTTATGAATATCAAAAGAACGAAAAAGATCATAGAAAATCCCCCGAGCGAGCTGGAGCCGGTCAAACGCCTGTTCCCGGAGAACGCTCAGCAGCAGTTAATGGAACAGATGTTCAAGTTTATCGAGCTGGAGCATTTGTATGAGTCGGCGATCCGCGAGGTCAAGACCAAGCTGGAAATTCTTGACAGCGAATTCCGCACCAAATTTTCCTATAATCCCATTCATCATATAGAGGATCGCCTGAAATCGCCGCAGAGCATTTTCGAGAAGCTCCAGCGCAAGGGCGTTCCGTTCAACGTTGAAGCGGCGCGCGCGAACCTTAACGATATCGCGGGCGTGCGCGTTATCTGCAACTACATCGAGGATATCTACACCGTCGCCGACCTGCTTACGGCACAGGACGACGTTTCCCTCATAAAGCGCAAGGACTACATCAAAGAGCCAAAGCCCAACGGCTACCGCAGTCTGCACCTAGTTATCGAAACCCCGGTCTATCTGTCGGATACCAAGGAGCTTGTTCATGTCGAAGTTCAGATACGCACTATCGCAATGGACTTCTGGGCAAGCCTTGAACATGAGCTGAAATACAAGACCGACACCGAGGTCTCGGCGGAGCTTGCCTCGCAGCTAAAGGACTGCGCGGAAACTATCGCGGCGACCGACGCGAAAATGCAGCAGATCTATCAGACGCTGAAAGAAATCGATTAAAATACGCGGCATATAAAATGCCGCGTATTTTTTGGTTAATTTTAACAAACTTTAAAAAACCTATTGACATTATATATATATATATAATAGATATATAAACTTTTTGTGAGGTATTTATGGAAACATTTGATAATCTCTCTGGAGTGGAGTTGTTACATAAAATTAAAAGAATGTCAACAAATGAACTTATAGATTTATCTCAAAAAATGGACAAGGACAGAAATCCTATGTGTCAGTATGTTAACAGAGAAATCAACGAAAGAACAGAAACAATGTCTATTGACGAACTTACTCGATATTTCAATAGAATTGGACGAGAAAGCCCCCCAGCCTATTTGTTTAGCAGAGAAATACGAAATAGAATTGAAAAAATGTTTGATAGCGAGCTTAAAGATTATGCTAATAAGCTTCAAAATGAAAATAGTCTGGATTTGTATAGGTTGGCTGAACGAGAACTATATAACCGAGGTTTAATTCAGCCTAAGCGATATGAAAGTACTTCTGATTTATTGGGAATGATTTCTAATGAGGTGAAAAAATGGCTGTAAAAAAAGAAACAACAATAAAGCGCTTTGAGGGCAAAGCAGCCTTTTTCAAACAAAAGGCTGATCGTGAATGGGCTTACGCTAAAAATGGTTTAGGCGGCGAGCATTACGGCAGAGCTAAAACTGCCTATAACAAAGCTAAAGAATTCGAAGATAAGGCAAACAAACTAAGAGGCGAATAAATTTTCCCCCGCAGTGAAAAAACACTGCGGGGGGTTGTTTTTATTTGTTGTAAAAATCTCCCAGAAACTGCTTTAGCAGCACGACCGAGCCGTCAATGCCCAGCGCGGAGCTGTCAAGACAGAGCTGGTAATTTCCGGGAGTGCCCCAGCGCTTATCCGTGTAGTAATTATAATAGGAGGTGCGCTGCTTGTCTATGCGCTTAACGTAGTCGGCGGCGTGCTTTTCGCCTATGCCGTAGACCTTGACGGCGCGTTCAACGCGATCCTCGAACGGGGCGCATATGAAAATGTTGACAACTCCCGAAAAGTCGCGGAGCGCGTAGTCGGCGCAGCGCCCGATTATCACGCAGGAATGCTCGGAGGCTATCTTCTGGATAGCGTTGAGCTGCGCGAAGAACAGCGCGTCGTCAAACGGAACCCCGCCCTGACCGTAGGTCGTCGAGAGCAGATAAAGAAAGCTGTTTGAGCGCTTCTCGTCGTTTTCCTCGAAGTGCGATTTGTGGATTCCGCTGTCGCCCGCCGCCACATCAAGCAGCTTGTTGTCGTAAAATTCGATACCCAGATCCTCGGCGAGCTTCTGTCCGATCTCCCGTCCGCCGCTGCCGTATTGTCTTGTAATGGTGATAACCTTGTTAGCCATAGTAACCGCCTCGCTTTCGCCGGGGTATTTTCCCCGTTTATTTAATGTTATTATAACATAAATTTCCGGGAATGTCACTATAATTAACAAACTTTTGTGTGCAAAATATAAATATTTGTTGAATTTCCACAAAACAATGGTTGACTTTTTTAGACAATAATGTATTGCGTTACATTGTAAATCTACTATAATCGGAGTTTTCAAACACACGCTGAGCCGCCTTGTATTCTTCTGCGCCGCTTGCAAGCTTTTCGTTAACATATTTTTCCAGCTCGTTGGTTATATTGAACTCACGCTGTTCATACTCTCCGCGCAGGATTATAGCACACCTGTTAAAAAAGATCTTATCGTCTTGTATTGAAGCCTGTGCGACCAAATCGCACAGCTTTTTGTCAAGAAGAATTTGCATATCGTCAATGCCTTGCTGTAAAACAAAGAACATTCTTAATGTGTTATTGTCCATAATTTACCTTTCATAAGTTACCTTTTAAAAGTAATAATAATTTTAAAAGGCTAAAAATATTATAAATATTATTATATCACCTTTTAAGGTAATTGTCAATCACGCCTTATAAGATGTAAAATTATCCTAAAAGATACTTTTATGCTTAGGGGGTTGGATTATGATAATAACATCTATTCCACTTATATTAAGATATGTGCGTCTGCAGCACGGATACACTCAAGAAAAAATTGCCGAGATACTGAATACCTCTAAAGGGCAAGTAAATAAATATGAGAGTGAAAATTCCAAATACTACCAGGAGATACCCGTCCGTCATATTATCACGCTTGCCAAGCTGTATAACGTAAGCGCGGACTATCTGCTCGGGCTGACCGACGTTCCCGACCCTTACCCGCGTTCGGGAAATGTAAACGATTAAAACTGAAAAAATCTTGAAAATCCGAAAAAACCCCTATACAATTCCGAAAAAATCCTGTATAATGAATATGTACGGAATAATATAAACGGAACGGCGATAAAGAAAGATCGCCGAATACAACAGGAGTTTTGATATGACTGTTCAGGATCTTTTGGCAATGCTCGGCGGGCTTGCCGTGTTTATGTTCGGAATGCACACCTTGTCCGCGTCGCTTGAAAAATTCGCGGGCGGCAAGCTCGAAAACTGGCTTGAAAAAATGACCTCAAACCCCATAAAGGGCGTGGCTCTCGGAGCGGGCGTTACAGCGCTCATTCAGTCCTCGGCGGCGACCACCGTCATGCTGGTCGGCTTTGTAAACTCGGGGATAATGAAGCTCTCGCAGGCTATCGGCGTTATCATGGGCGCGAATATCGGTACCACCGCGACGGGCTGGATACTCAGCCTTTCGGGACTAAAGGGCAGCGGAATAATGGCGCTGCTCAGCCCGGACTGCTTTACTCCCGTGCTTGCCATTATCGGTGTTGTGCTTATTATGTTCACGAAGTCGGACCGAAAGAGAACGTTCGGTACTATCCTTATCGGGTTTTCACTGCTGATGTTCGGTATGAGCATGATGTCGGGCGCCGCGGAGGGATTAAAGGACAACAAGGCTTTCCGCGATTTTATGGTAATGTTTACCAATCCGTTTCTCGGAGTGCTCGTCGGCGCGCTGCTGACGGCGGTGCTTCAATCGTCGTCCGTGTCCATTGGTATTTTACAAACACTGGCTCGCGAAACGGGTACGATCACCTATCAGATCGCGCTGCCGATAATCCTCGGACAGAACATCGGCTCGTGCGTTACGGCTCTTATTTCGTCTATCGGCGCAAACAAGTCCGCAAAGCGCGTGGCTATCGTTCACCTGTACTTTAATATAATAGGTACGGTCGTGTTCCTGTCGCTGTTCTATCTGGTGAACGCGCTTATCGATCTGCCGTTTATGGAGCAGACGCTCGAAGCTACGGGCATAGCCGTGATCCACACCTGCTTCAACGTTGTGGTAACGCTGATGTTCCTGCCGTTCACAAAGCAGCTCGAGAAGCTTGCGTGTCTGACTATACGGGACAAGCCCGGAGATGAGGACAGCGTGGTTCCGCTGCTGGACAAGCGTTTCCTGAATACCCCCTCCGTCGCTATCGAGCAGTGCAAGAACGTAGCGTTCAGAATGGCGCAGCTCACCCGCAAGACGCTTCTCAAGTCGCTCGGTCTGGTGACGAAGTACGACAAGGAGATCGCCCAGGAGGTCGCGGACAACGAAAACACGATAGACATTTACGAGGACAACATCGGCTCGTATATCCTGCAGATATCGTCAAAGGATCTGTCCGTAAGCGACAGCCAGATGGTTTCCAATCTGCTGCACACTATCGGTGATCTGGAGCGCATTTCCGACCACGCGGTGAACATTATGGAGGCCGCCGAGGAAATGCATACCAAAAAGGTGCGCTTCTCGCCCGCCGCCGAAGAGGAAGTCGGCATTATGATAAAGGCGGTCACGGAAATTCTGGAAATGTCGATAAACTCGTTTACGGCTTTCGACGTTGATCTGGCAAAGGAGGTCGAGCCGCTTGAGGACGTTATCGACGGCTTGCGCACCGAGTTAAAGAACCGCCATGTAAAGCGTCTGCGCGACGGCATATGCACGATAGAGCTCGGCTTTATTTTGCAGGATCTGCTGACGAATTTCGAGCGCGTTTCCGACCATTGCTCAAATATCGCGGTCTGCCTTATCCAGATAAAGGAAAACAGCATGGACACGCACGAGTATATGAACGAGCTGAAAAAGCTGGACAAGTCCGAGTTTATGGACGAGTTCAATC
>CAYWIP010000012.1:0-45560 GCA_964458395.1 uncultured Ruminococcus sp. | reverse complement strand
CCGCGCTTTTGTCGGATTTTGTTTTCCCCCCTCCCCGAAGGGTGTCCTCTCGCAACCGTGCGACAACAATTTACTTAAAATAAACGAAACCACAACAAGCAACAAATTACAAAAAAGCACCACCGCCACTGCGCTAAACAATAATTTACTATTCAAAAACATCGCCAATTTTATTATACCCTAAAACTGCGAGAATTTCAACCCCAAAAGCAAATTTTCCCATTAACATAAAAAATAAGAAAAAAATATTAAAATATGTTGAAAACTTTGAGTTTTTGTGATATAATTATTGTGTATAGTGAAGTCTAAAAATAAAAAAGTCCAAAAATCATGAAGTAAAACGGGAAGGGGGAAAGCCTATGGATTGTGCGCTGTGGCTGAACAGGCGTAAGATCCGCACCGCCGCGGAGATCGCCGAAGCGCCTGATATAGCGTCATTGCGCGGATATTTCATAGCGGGCAGTCTTGTCGGCTGGCTTCGCGAGCACGGCGGCGAGCAGTATGCCGAGAAGCTTGAAAAGCTTTCCCCCGACGACGCAGAGCTTAACGAAAGGCTTGCCGGGATATTCGGCGGCAGCGCTTGCGGACATAAAGGCTTCGGCGAGGGCGATCTCCGAAGCCCCGACTGCGCGGCGAATCTCCCATGCAGTTCAGCGGCGGCGCTAAGCAGCTTTGAACTTGGCTCTGTCGGCTCGTACAGCTATTTGAATATAACCTCGTTCGGCAACCTTTTGCACAATTGGGAATTTTTCCTCGGCTCGTTCCTCTCGGGAAGCTATACGTTCGGCAGCGGTATGCATGAATGGGAGCAGTTTTTCGCGTTGTACAAAAGCGGCTCGTTCACCCTCGGCAGCTTTGCGAGCTTCGGCGAATGGGAGTGGGAATGGCTTTTCCGCGCACTCCGTTTCGGCAGCCTTGAGACGGGTTTGTTTAGCTCGTTTAACTTCGGGAGCTTTTGGCGCTTCGGGAATTTCGGCGGCAGTATGGGAAGTCTGCCAATGCCTTTCCCCGAGGGCTTTGACCTGCTCGACGAATATGACAGGATAATGCTCGAAACGCTTATGAAGTGCCCTTTAGACCGTTTCGGCTACGGAATACACAACATCTGAGAATTATATCGGAGAACGCCATGAAATACATTATCGGATTTGTGCTGCTGGGTCTGGTTACATACGCGGGGCTGTTCTTCCTTGTAACGGGACTGAACGCTGCGGCGAAAAACACCTCCGTTCCCGTGAATTTCAACAACACCACGACCCCGTCAAGCTTCACGCCCGGAGCCGTAGAGGGCACGATAACCCAGACGGTCGGCAGGCTGAATAAAGGTATCGTCACCGAGCGGGATTTTCTCGGAGTGGTATTCGGCGATTCTATCACGGAATATTTTTACGTTATCCCGGCGGGCGCTGTCCTTGACGAACTTGACGATCAGCAGTATATGGCGCTCCGGGTTTCCGGGGAGGAGAAAACGGCGATTCTCGACGAGATAACGTTCGCTTTCCCGAAGCAGCCGTCGGAGCTGTCGGACACTCCCAAACTGGAGTTCAGCGGCTACATTTCCGAAATGAACGACGAGCTTTTTTCGGAAATGCAGCAGTTCCTTTACGGACACGAGAAGCTCGTTGGCGTAGACACGTGGGATATGCCGAATGTCAAATACTATAACAATCACATATGCCGATATACTCTAACTATCCGCTCCGAGGAAAACGAATATGTGCTTCCGATAATAATAGGCGCTGCTGTGAGCGTTATCGGTATTGGCGGAATAGTTCTGCTTATTATTAAAAAGGCTCGCGAAAAGGGCGGATATTGAGGTCATAATGCGCAGGCGCGTATGATAATAAATTTTTTGGAGAAGTTATATGAGATTTGTAAGGTTACTTATAATATTTGTAGTGGTGGCGTTTTTGGGTATCGCGCTGCTGATCGGGTCAATAAAGGACAAGGCGGAGCTTGCCAAGCCGCACGGAGATCTGGAAACAATGACCGAGGACGATTTTTATCAGGGACGTTTCGTTGAGGGAACTATCTACGAGCTTTGGGATAATTATGCCGATATGGAGGAATATGACAGCACCTTCGGAATAAAGCACAACACGCGCGTTACCGCTCAATATTACGCTCTTCCCATACCGGTGCTGGACGAATATAAATTTGTAGCGCTGGCTATAAGCGACGGATCGAAGCAGAAAACCGCCCGGAAAATGGCGGAGGAAACGGACGCCTTTTTCGAGGACGGCGTCATGCCCGAAACCGGGATACATATTAAAGGAAAGATCACAAAGCTCAGCGGCGACGGACTTCAATATCTCAAGGATTACGCCGTGTATCAGGGCTTTGAGGCGAGCGACGTCGCGCCGTTCGTTATAAACGACGGAAACGACGGCAGCGGCTCGGGCGGCGCACTTATAATCGCGATAGTACTTACGGTTATCGGAGCCGGCGGCACTGTATTCATGATCGTCCGCAGAGTTATTCGGGGCAGGTAACGTGAACGCGATACATATCGCCTCCTCCGCGCCCGCGTTCGCAAAGGGCAAAAAAGAGCTTGCCGTCGAGGATTTCGACTTGTATTGCACGGCGCTCTCGGCGCTCTGTTGGCGGAAATTCAACGGAGAGATAACGCTTTGCTGCGACAGCCGTTACGCAGAGTATTACCGAAAAATTGGGTTTTCGGACGTCTGGAATGGCATTAACGTATGCGTCGCGGACGATCTCGAGGGTATCGATCCGCTGATGTTCTGGGCGGGCGGAAAGCTGCTCGCGCTGCGTGATACAGCGGCTCCCGTGGTGATGTTAGACACGGATTTCATTGTCTGGAAAAAGCTGGATTTCGGTGATGAAATAATCGCCGCTCACCGCGAAAATATCTCGGACGGAATTTATCCTCCGCTTGATTTTTTCCGCGCGGGAAACCATATCATTCCCGATTTCAGCGAGGCGGTCTTGCCGCTGAACACCGCGTTTCTGTATGTTCCCGACAACGATTTCAAGGAGTTCTACACGGGTCAGGCGATAGCGTTTATGAAGTCGGCGGTCAAGTGCGGCGACTACCTTAAATATATGGTGTTCGCGGAGCAGCGGCTTGTGGCTATGTGCGCGGATTACACCGGAACGCCCGTCAGAACGCTGCTCGACAAGGATAATCTGTTTTATCCGCAGAGCGATTTCACACACCTATGGGGCGCGAAGCAGGCAATGCGCGACCACCCCGAGCTTCGCGGCGAGTTCCTGTGGAAGTGCAGAAAACGGCTGCTCGCGGAATTCCCCGAGTACGCGTATATCGCCGAAAAAATCGACGCGCTTAACGGCGAATAATGCGGCGGTTTCCGCTCAAAATAGTAATAATTTTCTGTTTTGGGAGGAATTAACAATGATACGCACTCAGGAGCTGCAAAAATATTATACCGTCGGCTCAAATACGATTAAAGCGCTGGACGGCGTTTCGCTGAATATCGATGACGGCGAGTATGTTACGGTAGTGGGAACGTCCGGCTCGGGCAAGTCCACGCTGATGAACATTCTCGGCTGCCTTGACACGCCGACCTCGGGGAGCTATCTGCTCGACGGCGAGGACGTAGCCGCGCTTTCCGACAATACGCTGTCCGATATCCGCAGCATGAAGATCGGGTTTATTTTCCAGAGCTTCAATCTGATCCCCGGGCTGACCGCGCTTGAAAATGTCGAGCTGCCGCTGCTTTACAGGAAAGTCCCCAAAAAGCAGCGGAGCGAGATAGCGATGAGGGCGCTTGAAAGCGTGAAGCTCTCCGACAGAGCGCTCCACCGTCCGTCGGAGTTGTCGGGAGGTCAGCAGCAGCGCGTAGCCATTGCGAGAGCGGTCGCGGCAGACCCCGCCATTATCCTCGCCGACGAGCCTTGCGGAAATCTTGACAGCAGATCGGGCGCGGAGGTTCTGGAAATACTTTCGGGGCTTAGCAAAGGCGGAAAAACGGTCGTGATGATAACTCATAACGAGGATACGGCGAAAAAAGCTCAGCGGCTTATCCGTATCTCGGACGGTAAGCTTTGCCAATAAATGCCGCTTTTATAAGCCTAAAAATGCAGTCAAAAAGTCTTTCGGCTACAAACAGTCGCATCAGCAAGGGTTCTAAGCCAATCGGCAGCAAATAGGGAAGCAATCAAAGCGTAGCGCAAGCAACGGTGACGACGGCGTGAGCGAAGCGACCAGAGGAGTTACCGTTGGCTAGTGAGCGAAGCGAACGGTGCGCGGAGCGCTTTAAGATGAGGAGTTAAAATGACGTTACAGGAAATAATCGACGACAGCAAGCGGATAGTTTTCTTCGGCGGCGCGGGAGTGTCCACGGAGAGCGGAATACCCGATTTCAGAAGCGCGGACGGACTGTATTCGCAGCAGTACAAATATCCGCCGGAGCAGATAGTCAGCCATACGTTTTTTACGCGGTATCCCGACGAGTTTTATCGGTTTTACCGCGACAGAATGATATTCCCCGACGCAAAGCCCAACGCCGCGCATTTAAAGTTGGCGGAGCTTGAACGGGCGGGGAAGCTCTCGGCGGTGATAACGCAGAATATTGACGGATTACATCAGGCGGCGGGCAGCAAAAATGTTATCGAGCTGCACGGCAGCGTTCACAGGAATTATTGTACGAAATGCGGCAAATTTTACGGGCTTTCGGCGGTAACGGAGAGCGCGGGCATTCCCGAATGTGAGTGCGGCGGACGGATAAAACCCGACGTGGTTCTGTACGAGGAAAGCCTGAACTCGGAGGATATTGAAAACGCGGTCACGGAGATAGCGTCGGCGGACACGCTGATAATCGGCGGAACGTCGCTTGTTGTGTACCCCGCGGCGGGCTTTGTGAATTACTTCAAGGGAAAGCACCTTGTGGTTATCAATAAGTCCCCCACCAACGCGGACAAAAACGCGGAATTGGTGATAGCCGACAGTATCGGCGAGGTTTTAGGTAAAATCAAGGTTAATTAAGCCGCATGGCAAACGGACATTTACAACGACAAAACCAAGTAACGCACAATCGAAGGCGCACCGAAACGTCAGACCAAGAGCCGCCCTTCGTTGTTGCAGCCAAGGCTCTGAGCCAATCGGCAACAAACAGGGGAGCAGTCAAAGCGGAGCGCAAGCAGCGGCGACGACGGAGCGAACGAAGTGAGCGGAGGAGTTACCGCTAGGCTAGGGCGGCGAAGCCGCCCGGTGCGCGGAGCGCTTTAAGATAAGGAGTTAAAATGGAGAGTGTTAAGACGGTCACTTATCAATGCCCGAATTGCAACGCGGCATTGGAATACGACAGCACACGCGGAGGATTCCGGTGCTTCTATTGCGACAGCACGTTCTCGGATTATGAGATACGGAATATCTTCAAGCATAACGAGGTGGAAGTAAACCTCGACACGGCGGTCGAGCCGGAGCTTGACGAGTCGCAGGAGCAAATGGAGGAGTTCACGGGGCAGAGCGCGCTGTACAGTTGTCCGAATTGCGGCGCGGGAGTTATCTGCGACAGCCTTACATCGTCGACGAGATGTCACTTCTGCCATACGCCCGTAATTCTTTCGGGAAGGCTTTCGGGCGAGTTCAAGCCGAATATGATAATCCCGTTCAAGTCGACAAGGGAACGCGCCGAGCAGAAGTTCAAGGAGTACATAAAGGGCAAGTTCCTGCTGCCCAAAGGGTTCAAGTCGGAGGCGCAGATAAGCAACATCTCGGCGCTGTATGTGCCGTATTGGCTGAAAAGCGGTCTGACGGACGTCCAGCTTTCCGCGACGGGAAAGACGATCAGGACGTGGACGACTGGCAGCCGCCGCTACACACACACTAAGGTGTATAACGTAGAGCGCGACGCGGAAATGTCGTTCATACGCGTTCCGTGCGACGGCTCAAAGCGGATCGACGACAGCTTGATGGAGAGCATAGAGCCGTTCAATTATGGCGACCTGAAGCCGTTTTCAATGTCGTATCTGTCGGGGTGCGCGGCGGAAAAGTACGACGTTTCCAAGGAAGAAGCGGCTGTGCGCATAGATCAGCGTGTACTTAAGGCGGCGGAGGACGAGATACGCAGAATGGCTTCGGTGTACACGTCTCTGGAGTCGGTAAGGACGAATTTCGTGTACCGTCAGCAGAAGTACGTTTACGCGCTGCTGCCCGTGTGGTTCCTCAATTACCAATACAAGGGCAAGGACTATTCGTTCGCCATGAACGGACAGACGGAAAAGATGTTCGGCGAGCTGCCCGTCAGCAAGCTGAAGGCGTTCTTCTTCGGCGCGGGGATATTTATTGTTGTGTGGTTATTGGCGTCTTTGTTGGGAGGGCTGTGCATTGGTTAAAATGAGATTTGCCGCGGCGCTTGTTGTCGTTGTTATATTGTTCGCGCCGTTTTTTTCGGTTTCCGCAAGCGCGGACAAACCCGTAGGCTGCCGCGGAGTGCTTGTCGACCTTGACGAATGTCTTACCGATTCCGAGGAGGAAAAGCTGCTCGGAATAATGAACGAGACCGCACAAAAGATAAGCTGCAACGTCGGTATCGTCATCACCCGCGACCTGAACGGAATGTCCGACAGTCAGTACGCGAAGAATTTCGGCGACACCAATTTCGGAAGCGGAAGCTCGTACGCGGTGTTTTTGTTCCTGAACAAACATGACAATCCCGCGTACAGCAGCTATCAGGACATACTTGAGCTTAACGGCAGAGGTCACGATTATTATGACAACAGGGCGAATTCAATTTTCAACAAGGTTTACGACGGTCTGGACAGCGCGGGCTTTTACTCCGCGGGACGCGAGTTCTGCCGCGCGCTGGAGCTTTATGCCGGCTCGGACAGCTACGGCGGCGACGCGTTTGATACATTCGCGGATAACTTCTCGGTGATCGTCGGCGGCTCGTTTATCGGATTGATCGCCGCGACTATCATTACTATCGTCGTTGTAAGCAACGTTGTGAGAAGCTACAAGAAGCGTGCTCCGATAAGCGCGGCAAACTACATAGATCAGAGCCGCACACGGATAACGCGTCAGGTAGATCAGTTTGTGCGCGAATACACGACCAGCGTCAGCATAAGCAGCTCGAGCGGCGGGGGTCACGGCGGCGGACACAGCAGTCACGGCGGAGGTCACCGAAGCGGCGGGCACAGCAGCCACGGAGGGCGCAGCAGATAATGAGAGCGGTAATACAGAGAACGGAGTGCGCAAGCGTTTCCGTTGACGGAAAAACGATCGGCGAGATCGGAAAGGGCTTTCTGGTTCTGCTCGGAGTGGGTGCGGAGGATACCGAAGCCGATTGCGAGCGTCTCGCGAAAAAGCTGGTCGGTCTGCGCATTTTCGAGGACGAAAACGGCAAGACCAACCTCTCTCTCAAAGATGTGAACGGAAGTCTGCTCATAATCTCGCAGTTCACCTTGTACGCGGACTGCCGCAAGGGAAACCGCCCCAATTTCCTCATGGCTAAAGAGCCTAAAGAAGCGGAGCGGCTGTACGAGTATTTTTGCAGGCTGTGTGCCGGGGAGATTTCCGTTGTGCAAAAGGGAATATTCGGCGCGGATATGCGCGTGGAGCTTGTGAACAGCGGTCCGTTCACAATAATTCTGGAGTAAAATATGGCTATATCAAGTATAAAAGCGGAGTTGTCTTCGGATATCGGCAAGGTGTGGGATATCGTTACCTCGGATAATGCAGCGTGGCGAAGCGATCTGCGCGAGATAAAGCGCATTGACGAAAAGCGTTTTGTTGAGATCAATAAAAGCGGTTTTGAAACGCGCTTCACGATAACCGTGTTCAAGCCGAATTCGCTGTATGAATTCGATATCGAAAACGATAATATGACAGGTCACTGGATGGGGAAATTCTCCGTCCAAAACGGAATGACTGTGATAGAGTTCACGGAGGACGTAACCCCTAAAAAGGCTATAATGAAGCTGTTTGTCAAAGGATATTTAAAAAAGCAGCAAACCGCGTATCTGCGCGACCTGAGAAAGGCACTTGGAGAATGATCTACTTAGACAATGCCGCCGCAGCGCCCGTTGATCCAAAGGCGCTTGCGGCGGCAATGCCGTTTTTAACGGAAAATTTCGCGAACCCGTCCTCGGTGCATACACCCGGACGAGAGGCTTCGGCGGCGCTCAATAAGGCGCGTGAGCAATGCGCGGCGGCTCTCGGGGCTTCTCCCGAGGAAATATACTTCACGAGCGGCGGCACGGAGAGCGATAACATTGCGGTTTTTTCGGCGCTTAGCATTAACGGAAAGCGCAGAATAGTCACAACGGAAATAGAACACCCCGCCGTGCTGAACGCCTGTGCGGAGCTTTCGCGGCGCGGCTTTGAGGTCGTTCGCGTAAAACCCGGCAGTGAAGGTATAGTCCGCGCGGAGGATATTGCGGCGGCAATAGACGATAACACCGCGCTGGTTTCCGTTATGACCGCGAACAACGAGATCGGCACGTTTCAGCCGATAGCTGAAATAGGCGCATTTTGCCGTGATAGGGGTATACCGTTCCACACCGACGCGGTTCAGGCGGTCGGGAGCGTTCCGCTGGATACGCGTGTGATTCCGGTTGATATGCTGTCCGTTTCGGCGCATAAGATCGGCGGTATAAAAGGCGCGGGGCTGCTTTATGCTCGCGGGGGAGCGCCGATTTCGCCGATGATCTTCGGCGGCGGTCAGGAGCGCGGTATCCGCTCGGGCACGGAGAACGCCGCAGCTATTGCGGCGCTCGGCGCGGCTATGGAGGACATAACCTCGGATATTGAGCGCCGCACGGGGAAGATTTCCCGACTGCGCGATCTCCTGATCAAGCGGCTGGAAACGATACCCGATTCGCGGCTGAACGGCAGCCGAACGGAACGGCTGTGCTCCAACGTTAACTTTTCGTTCCGCAATATTGACGGCGAGGCGCTGGTGATGAGCCTTGACCTGATGGGAGTATGCACTTCTGCGGCTTCGGCGTGCTCGGCGAGAAAGCAGCGGCGCTCTCATGTTCTGACCGCGCTCGGACTGCCGGAGGAGTGGCTTGACGGCTCGATACGGCTCACTCTCTCGGAGAACAACACCGAGACGGAGATTCTGGCGGCGTCGGAAATCATAGCGGAGTGTGTGGCTCGTCAGCGGCTTTGTCAGGCGCCGTAAAGCGGAGAGGCTCTCCCGCGGTACCCCGCTCGCTTCGCTCGGGGGTACGCGCGGGCGCGCACCGCCGAACGAAAGTGCGGTCAGAGCTTGTCGGCGTAGTAAGCGAGGATAAGCTCGGTAACGCGCCCGTAGCTCAGCTCGCCGTCGGGAACTCCCTGAACCTTGATGAAGCTGTCGTTGACCGTACCCGAGACCTCGGAAACCGATATTGACGTTCCGCCGATGTTGATCTCTAGCTCATGATCGCTTATGTACTTGTTTTCGGCGCTGAAATCCGCGATCATTCCGTCGGTAAGCATATCGTGCGCCTGCTGCCACATATCAATATCGTAGGAAAATAATTCGTTGGAGCAGAACTTGAAAGCCTCCATATATCCCGAGTAGCGGAATTCGGGGTACTCGCTGTTGATGCAGGATAAGAACGCGAGGAAGTTGCACTCGTTCTCGAAAGCGATCCCGCGCGAGTGAGCGCTTTCGTGAGCGGCGGTGTAGGGTATGGAGAAATCGGGCTGCGCGATGTTCACGTTACATTCGGCAAAGAACGGAAAGTACATACCGGTGATGTGAGTGTACGACCACGGCTCAGAGAGCATAACGGGCTTCTGCCGCCGGATCGGCGTCCACAGGAACGGATACTCGCCGATCAGCTTGTCATAGCCGCTGCCTGTGCGCGAAAGCTCCTCGAAAACGCTCTCGGAAAATACCACACAGCCGTTTTCATCAACGGCAAGCTCCTTGCGGGCATCCGCTGCGCCCTTGGCAAGCTCCCCGCATACGGCAAGCAGAAACTCGGGCGTTTTCTTCGAGGTGTCCAGCCCCATTATCTTCTCGATAGGATAGCGATAGTAGTTCGCACCGTGGCAGATCATATACATAAGGCTCGCGATCGACAGAAAACCACACAGAAACCGCCCTGCTCCGAGCAGAGTTTTCCCGCGCTTTTTGCTTTTCTTTAACTTAACAATAAGAAAAACGATAAGGAAAATGACAAGCGGCACGGCGAGAACGACCAGCAGCTCGGTCAGCGATATCGGGATTAGGCTTGTAATAAACCCGACAGGCACGGTGACTATCTTGAACAGCCCGCGCGAGCAGACATATTCCGTAAAATCGGGGAAGTACGGCAGCAGAAAATACATAGTCGCCGCCGTGATCAGCGGAATAAAGACCCAAAATGCTTTAAAGAATTTTTTCATTGCCTATCCTTTCAGTAGAAATTCTGACGTAAAATTTGTGGAAAATTAACAAAATATCCAAAAAATTTTGACATAGCGTTTGTTTTGTGGTAAAATATATATGGTTCACAATATTTTACCTAAGAAGGTGAGTAAATGAGGCTGCCGGAAAACGACACCGATTGGCATTCGGCTTATCTTCAAGACATTGAGATAGCCAATAAAGAGCTGATCGAGAAAAACTTTCACGCCGACCCGCGATCGGTAATCAGCGATATTTACGTATTGCCCTCACACAACCACCAGACTTTTTTCGGAAAGCTCATTTCCGAACGCGGCTTTTACAAGATCATTTACGCTAAGGCAATTCAGAATTCGATCTGGTTCTCCGAGCCGATCTATATGTACCGCTTTGACGAAGCGAAGCGTTTTGAAAACCATCCTATGAAAAAGGGACGTATCGTATGCCGTGCCAAGCTGATGGATAAATCTTTGATCAATCGCTTACTGTTCACTGCGGAGCGGCTGAGCGAAAACCAGCCGGATAGCGTTGTTTCGGAGTGCATAGACGGAGTGTTCACCGCGATAAGAATGTACGAGGGCGGAATCGTGTCGCAGAAAATAATCTACACCGACGCGGAAAAGCTGGAATTCCGCGACAATGCCGACAGGCACGATGCCGTTGAGTTCCTGCAAACATTGTACCTTTCCATTGAGAAGATCATTGGAATAGGCGATTAACATACGTTACCGTTCGGGCTGCCCCGGCGGTAATTTGTTGCCGATTTACAAAATACAGTCTGTATTTTAGTGTTGCATTTATACGGCGGGTTTTGTTTTACATAATTCGTAATATTCGGGGGATATCGGAAAGCCTTTCCGCGATAAAATCAGCGCCGCAGTCTTCCAGTTCCTTGCGGGAGCCGTAACCGGAAAGTACGCCTATGCACTTCACGCCGCATTTGTGAGCGCCGTCAACGTCGTGGAAACGGTCGCCGATCATTACGCACTCATCGGGAGCAGTTCCCGTACCATCCAGCGCCAACCCGATGATCTGCGCCTTATCCGAAATTTTTCCGTCCAAAGTAGCGCCGAAAACCTCGTCAAAATAATTCTCAATTTTAAAATATCCGAGGATTTTCTCAGCGTATTCGTGCGGCTTTGAGGTCGCCAGACATATCTTGTAACCCTCCGTTTTAAGAGTGGTCAACAGTTCAACCGTGTCTGCGATCATGGTCTGCTCGTATATTCCCTTTTGGGGGTAATACTCGCGGTAAAGCCTGACTGCTTCGCGGGCGGTTTCATCATTCAGTCCGAACCGCCGTTTGAACTCATCGAGCAGCGGCGGACCGACAAAGCTTCGGAGACTCTCGCGCGGAGGAGCGTCAATGCCGAGTTTGTCCAGCGAATACAAAATGCTGTTCGCAATGCCGCAGAATGAATCGGCGATCGTGCCGTCCAGATCGAGAAGAATTGTGTTCGGCATGGCTTTTCCTCCTTAGAGCCTGTTTAGTATCTTGCCGCACGCATCTTGCTTGCATCTTTTCCACCATACTTAGGCAATTTTTCTTGAAATACATACAGTATTACGGCGAAAAATTGCCGTTGTCTGGCGAAAAATCTGCTGCGCAATCTGCGCACGTCAAGATACTAAACAGGCTCTTAGCTTTCCCCCCGATGTTGCCGGGTCACCGCATACTCATAACCGTTACAGATACATTATACACTTTTCTTACAAATATTTCAAGTGCCAAAATTCACCGTTTTCACTGTACTTTCACGGAAAATTTTCAAAAAAGGGCTTAACATTTCGGAAAAAATGTGTTATAATGATTGTATACGTCAATGGAGAAAAGCGCGTTAAGCGCTGCGGCGCACACGCGTAGCTTCAGTATACATGTCTGTTATTCAAGGGGTGACGAACTAATGAACAAAAGAAAAAACTTTCGCTACATTAAAATCAAGGACGACGAACCAAAGAAGCCCAAAAAGCGAAAAAAAGGGAGAGTGTCACAGAACGTCGGTCACGCGCTGACCGTTGTCGGCACGACGATCTCGTCAATGCTGCTTATTCTGGTGATTATGATGTGCATTGTGGTTACGATAATTACGGTGTACATTCTCGATTTTGCCGACAACGGCTACGACGCGAATCTCCGCGACGCGGAAATGCAGTACACGACCATGGTCTATGCGTATGACGATGAGGGGCGCGAGGTCGAGGTAAAGCGCCTTTACGAGGAATCGAACCGTATCTGGGTGGACTACGAGGATATTTCGCCGAATGTTGTTTACGCGGTTATTTCCACGGAGGACAAGCGTTTTTACGAGCATAAGGGCGTTGACTGGAGAAGAACGGTCTACGCGCTTGCCGCAGACGTCCTCAACCTTTCGGGCGCCGGTCAGGGCGGCTCTACAATAACTCAGCAGCTCATCAAAAACCTTACCCAGGATGATGAGCAGACGTGGGCGCGTAAGCTCCGCGAGATATTCAGAGCGCTGTCGCTCGAGGAAAAATATACAAAGGTCGATATAATTGAGAGTTATCTCAACGTTATCTGGCTCGGACACCGCATAAACGGTATAGGCGCGGCGGCACAGTACTATTTCGGCAAGGAAGCAAAGGATCTCGATATAGCGGAGTCGGCAATAATCGCGGGACTTATCCGCAACCCCAACAAACGCTCGCCGTATATCGATCTTGAAAACTGCAAGGTCTATCAGGAATACGTTCTGCGCAATATGTACGAGCAGGGGTATATCAACACCAAGGAGTACGAGTCGGCTAAAGTTGAAAAGGTTCAATTCAAGGACGTGGTATACGGCGACGCTTTCGGCTACACAGATCCGCGCTCGCTCCAAAGCGACGAACCGGACGAGCCCGACGTGAGCGGCGACGATACCGAGGAGAACAAGCCATACCGCTGGAACGAATACGAGATCTCCCAGAACTGGTATGTGGACGCGGCGCTCAATCAGGTCATCGAGGATTACGCAGAGCTTAAAGGTATTTCGGAGACCTCCGCCAGAAAAGAGATCAACAACGGCGGCTACCGCATTTATATAAACGAAAATATGGCTTTTCAGGAGCTTGTTGAGGAGAAATACCGCGACCCGTATCTCGTGGCGACGTATGTTCCGGAGCAGGCAGATCCCGACGATCTGATACAGTCGGCGTTCGTGCTGATGGACTATACGGGCACGGTGCTTGCGGTATCGGGCGGTCTGGGCGACAAGCCGGGCGACTTCTGCTTTAACCGGGCGACCCAGGCGACGCGCTCTCCCGGTTCGACAATGAAGCCTATCTCGACGTATGCGACCGCCGTGCAGAACAACCTTATCACCTACTCGACCTTAATGCCAGATAAAGGCATTACGATAATAGACGAAGAGGAGTACAGACTGCGGACATGGCCCGACAACTTTGCTAACGTCGGCGGCGACGGAACGCTTATGCCTATCTGGCAAGCGGTCCGCGAATCGAGAAACACCATTGCGATAAGGGTGGCGCAGCTTCTCACTCCGCAGCTTTGCTACAATCAGCTCACCCAGAACCTCGGCTTTACGACGCTTGTCGAGTCCGATATAGCATATTCTCCGATAACGCTCGGCGCGCTTACTCACGGCGTTAAGCTCGTGGAGCTTGCCGCGGCTTATCAGATATTCGGAAACGGCGGAGTTTACTATGAGCCAAAATTATACAGCCGCGTTATCGACAGTAAAAATAATGTTATACTCGAGCAGAATTTTTACGGCACACAGGCTATCGACAGCGACGCGGCATGGGTCACCAACAGAATGTTGAGAACCGTAGTCACCGCTCCGGGAGGAGCCGCCGCTTATGCCGACCTCGGAAACGTTGAGGTAATCGGCAAGACGGGTACGTCGAACGACGGCTACAATCTTCTGTTCGTCGGCTGTACTCCGAATTATGTCGGCGTTGTCTGGATGGGCTACGACAAGAACAACCACACCATTTACAATGGCGACGGAACTCACAGATACGGCGCTCAGATATGGTACGATATATTGTCCGAGATAGAGGACACCTCGCAGATCATGAAGTTTTCTCCCGATACCACTGTACTTGAACGCAGATACTGCACGGAAACGGGTCTGCTTGCTTCCGCGACCTGCACAAACACGGATATCGGCTATTACCGTCAGAGCAACATTCCCGCGTTTTGCTCCGGCAAGCACGAGGACGAGGTGAAGAAGATCAAGGATCAGTGGCAGAAGTACGACGATGAGAAGTACAAGGAGAGCGATGAATACCTGAAGGCTCTTCTCGGCTATTAAACGCGGACAAAAGGCAATACAATAACGGCGGCTTTAAAAACAAGCCGCCGTTGATTTACGTTATGTCAAAGACCTTTTCGCCGTCAGAATTCGGGTCGTTCCTCTTCGGTGTTGTCAATTTTCTTCGCTCCCAGAACTCCCAGCGTGAGGAAGAACATCAGCACCGCAACGACGACAGATATCCCCATGCCGACGAGAATGCTCGGCGTTGAAGCCGTAAGGTCAAATTCCTCCATTGTCATATATGTGGGGAGCGTAACAAGCGTGAACGGATTGTAGTCGGTAAGTCCCATTCCCGTAAACAGCGACTGCAATATCGTCTGACCGATAAACACCAGCACTGCCGCAACGCCCGGGCGCGAGGTGCAAAGCCCTATCGACATATACACGCAGACCGCGAACAGCAAATACACCGAGTACATAGCCGCCGAAAGGAATATCACCGTGTCCGAAACGTGATTGTTCGGGAAAAGCGCGTTGCAAAGATAACCCGTCGTCACAACGCTTATAAACGTCAGCGCGAATGTAATCAGCGGGTAGATAACGAACTTGGGCAAAAGGTAGCTTTTGTACTCAAGACCGCTGCACATCGGCACAATCATCGCGCGCTTCTTTTGCTCGCCGCCCGAGGCAGCCATGAGCAGAAGCATTACTATCAGCAGCGAAAGCCCGCTGAACGTCGAGATACACGACGCGAAGATCATTCCCGCGTCGGAGTACACCGACATTATCTCCTCCATTCCGATATCCATTCCGCCGAACGGGTCTGTTCCCGCCGAAGCCGCCATTCCGCCCGTAATTGCCGCGAACACCGAGCTGTCCGCTCCGTTTCCCGTATTCAGATCGACCATTTCCATAACCGATGCCATAAGTCTGAACATAAGCGGCTGCGACAGCGCAAACGAGAATATCGCCGCGATAAATCCGAACAGTCTGCCCGTGCGGGTAAAGTGCGACCATTCCTTTTTAAAGCTGTATTTAAGCTGCATTTCAGCCCACCACCTTTCTGAAGACCTCTTCAAGCGTCGCCGTGCCTATATTGAAGCTCTCGGCGATCATATCGTTCTCGGCGAGCAGCTTCATCAGCCGTCTTGCCGTGTCCTCGGCGTTCTCCGTGCCGAAGCGGAACAGACCCGTTTCGTTGTTGAACTCCGCCCTCGCGAAATCGACCTTTAACAGCGCTATCTTGTTTTCCTGCGTTAAATTGCGCAGCTTCACGTTGACTATGTCGCCGCCGTACTTGCGCATTATCGCGTTTATGTCGCCCTCCTCGGCGAGAATTCCGCCGTTCATTATGCCGATACGGTTAGCCACGCGCTCAACGTCCGAAAGGATATGCGTCGAAAGAACGATCGTACTTCCCATAGCCTTGAGCCTGTTGATTATCGAGATGACCTCAACGCGCCCCTGCGGGTCGAGCGCCGAAGTAGGCTCGTCGAATATCAGCAGATCGGGATCGCGGTATATCGCCGCGCCCATTCCCAGACGCTGGGTCATTCCGCGCGAGAAGCCCTTGGAACGCCTGTCCGCCGCGTCGCGAAGCCCCACGATCTCGAGTACCTCCTCGGTTCGCTTTGCGATATCGCCCTCGTAATTCACGCACGCCGCGATGTACTCCAGATACTCCCGCGCCGTCATATATCCGAATATGGTCGGGCTTTCGGGAAGATACCCTATCCGTATTTTCCGCTCCCCGTTTCCGAGCGTGATGTCGCCCTCGTCCTTCGGGATAACGTTCGCGATGATGTTCATCGTCGTCGTCTTTCCGCAGCCGTTCCGCCCGAGAAAGCCGTAGACGTCGCCGTCGTTGATGTCCATATTCAGCCCCCGAAGTACCGGAAAGGCTTTGTAGCTCTTCTTCAAATTCCGTATTGTGACCATTTTTCCTCCTTATTGAAAAGCGCTCCGCGCACCGGGCGGCAAAGCCGCCCTAGCCTGCCGATAACTCCTCTGGTCGCGCTTCGCGCTCCCGCCGTCGTCATCGGCGCTTGCGCTCCGCTTTGACTGCTCCCCTGTTTGCTGCCGATTGGCTTAGAGCCTTAGCTGCGACTGCTGTTTGTCGCCGATTGGCTCAGAACCTTTGTGCGGCTGTTGATATTGTATATGAACTGTATATACAATATAGCACAACTCTCAATATTTGTCAATAGGTTTTCTGAAATTTTTTTCTTTTTTTTAGCTCTTTACATTATACTTGTTTTGTGGTATAATATAATCGGGTGATTATTTTGAAAATAAACTATTACATATTCGACCTCGACGGTACTCTCTGCGACAGTATGGGCTTGTGGCGTCGGGAAACGGCTCACATTGACGACTTCCGTGACCGTGAGCTTATGGAGTCCGCCTACGAAAGAATGCGCGAGCACTACCGCACCGACATTCAGCTGAAGCCGGCTGTTTGGGAATATCTGGAGGACGCACGCGCTAACGGCATTAAAATGTGTATCGCCACGGGAACGCGCCGCGACGTCGCCGAGCCGTTTCTGGAGCGGACGGGGCTGATGAAGTTCATGGAGTTCTTTATCGACTGCCACGAGGTCGGGCGGTTTAAGGAGGATCCCGACATCTATCTGCTTGCGGCGGAGCGGCTGGGCGCGGCTATCCCTGAGTGCGCGGTGTTTGAGGACGCGAAATACAGCGCCGAAACCGCAAAACGGGCGGGCTTCCGTGTCGTCGGAATAATCGACGAGGTAACAAGCACGGAGGGCGACGTCCGCGAATTCGCCGATATCGCGGTAAAGGATTGGCGGGAGCTTTCCTGCTTATATAGTACAACATAGCCGGCTGCAATTTTCCGCAGAGGTAAAAATGTGCGGTTAATTGCAGTTCAAGCCGCGTTAACATACGGTTAAAGTAAAACGCTTGCAATAACCGTGATATCGTGATATAATTAAAATATATTATTGAAAGGACATTTAGATATGAATATTCTTATCATTGGCGGCGGCGGTCGTGAACACGCAATAGCGGCGGCATTGGCAAAGTCGCCCAAGACGGATAAGCTGTACTGCGCACCGGGAAACGGCGGTATCTCGGCGCTGGCGGAGTGCTTTCCCGAGGTAAAGGCTACGGACATCGACGGCGCGGTCGAGCTTGCAAAAAAGCTCAAGCCCGATTACGTTTTCGTAGCGCCCGACGACCCGTTGGTCATGGGCATGGTGGACAGGCTTGAGGCGGAGGGCTTCAAGACATTCGGTCCGAGGGCGAACGCGGCAATTCTCGAGGGGAGCAAGGCTTTCTCAAAGGGGCTGATGAAAAAGTACGGCATACCCACGGCGGCATATGAAACGTTCACTGACGAGGACAAGGCGGTCGAGTACATAAAGGCGCAGAACAGTTATCCCGCGGTCATCAAGGCTGACGGTCTGGCGCTCGGCAAGGGCGTTATCATCGCAAAGAACTTCGAGGAGGCTAAGGCGGCTGTTCATTCTATGCTGGTCGACGGAAAGTTCGGCAAGAGCGGCTCGGAGATAGTTGTCGAGGAGTTTATGGACGGCACGGAGGTCACGGTGCTGGCATTCACGGACGGCAAGAGCGTAAAGCCCATGGTGTCGTCAATGGATCACAAGAGAGCTTACGACAACGACGAGGGCTTGAACACGGGCGGAATGGGCACGATCGCGCCGAATCCGCTGTACACTCCCGAGATAGCCGCAGAGTGCATGGAAAAAATATTCCTCCCGACGATAAAGGCGATGAGCGCGGAGGGCAGACCGTTCAAGGGCTGTCTGTACTTCGGGCTGATGTTGACGAAGAACGGCGCAAAGGTGGTCGAGTACAACTGCCGCTTCGGCGATCCGGAAACGCAGGTGGTTCTGCCGCTGCTGGAAACGGATCTTGTGGATATTATGGAGGCTGTTTCCGAGGAGCGGCTCGGGGAGCTGGACATCAAGTGGAGCGATAAGTCGTGCGCGTGCGTGGTTATGGCAAGCGGCGGCTATCCCGAGAAGTACGAAACGGGCAAGCCGATAAGCGGTCTGGACGAAAAGGGTCAGACCGACGGCGCGTATATTTACCACGCGGGAACAAAACTCGCCGACGGGCAGTATCTAACGGCGGGAGGACGAGTTCTCGGCGTTACGGCGACGGGCGGCGGCTTAAAGGACGCGCTCGATAAGGCTTACAAGGCGGTCGAGGGAATAAGCTTTGAAAAGGCGCATTACAGACGCGACATAGGGAAAAAGGCGTTATAATCATGATATACAACTACGTTGCTCCTTGTCATTTCGGCTTGGAGAAAACTCTTACATTTGAGATAAAGAAGATTGGCGGTGAGAACATCCGCGCGGAAAACGGGCGCGTATTCTTCTCGGGCGGCGCGGAAGTCTGCGCCAAGGCTAACGTGTTCCTGCGGACGGCGGAGCGCGTCTGCGTGGTGCTCGGACGGTTTCGGGCGGTAACGTTCGACGAGCTGTTCGAGGGAATACGGAAGCTTCCGCTGTCGGAGTTTATCGGCAAGACCGATCAATTCCCGAATAACGGGCACTCGCTGAACTCCAAGCTGTCAAGCGTTCCCGCGATACAGAAGATAGTCAAAAAGGCAATGGCGGTGAACCTCGGCAAGGCTTACGGCGTGAACGTTCTCCCCGAGAGCGGAGCGGAGTGCCGCATACGCTTTTCGCTGATGAAGGACGAGTTTACGCTTATGCTGGACACCAGCGGAACGGGGCTTCACAAGCGCGGTTATCGTAAGGAAAGCAACGCCGCGCCTATCCGCGAAACGCTTGCGGCGGGTATCGTCGACATAGCGCGAGTACGCGCGGGCGACGTTGTCTGCGACCCGTTCTGCGGCTCGGGAACGCTGCTTATCGAATCGGCAATGAAGGCGCTGGATATCGCTCCGGGGCTTAACCGTCACTTCTCGGGCGAGCATATGAGTTTCCTGCCCGATAAGGTCTGGGCGGCGGCTCGGGGGGAGGCGCGTTCTCTTATTAAAAAGGACGCGGAGTTCCGGGCGGTCGGCTTCGATATCGACAAGGAATGCGTTGAATTAACGCTTGCCAACGCGGAAAAAGCGGGCGCGGGCGGATATGTAACGGCGGAGCGCCGCGATATACGGGAGTTTGCGTTCCCCGAAAATAACGTTAAAATAATAACCAACCCGCCCTACGGCGAGCGTATGCTGGAGATATCCGAGGCTCGGGAGCTTTACGGGATAATGGGCGGAAAAATGCTCCCGCTGGACGGCAATCAGCTTTACGCGATAACCCCCGACGAGGAATTCGAGAGCATATTCGGCGTAAAAGCCGACAAGAACCGAAAGCTATACAACGGTATGATGATGTGCAGATTATATTCGTATTTCAGGTGAACAACAGTTTATGAAAAAGAGAACCAAACCGATGTTTTACGGCACGGAGATCGCCGCGTCGCTGCTGTATCTGTGCTCGATAAGCGCGGCGCTTATGTATGTGCTGTGCCGCAGCCAAGCGTTTGTCTGTACGGTGATAATGACGGCGGTAAGCTGCGGTATGTATATGATATTCTACGCGCTCAGGCGGAGAAAGTTCTTTTCTCTGCTGGCTTTTATTGCGCTTTTTTTCGTGGTGAATTTCGTCGTCGGGATAGTCGGAAGTCCGTATGTTTCGCCGTCGTTTATGGAATTTATCTTCCGTTCGTCGGATTTTTTCAGCCCCGTTTACGCTGCCGCGGCGATAGTAATGTTCTCGTTTATAATCGCGTTTCCGACGTGCTATTTCACGGCGTATCTGCCCAGACCCTGCTTTCTTCTGTTACCCGCGTTCGTTCCGCTTATCCTCGCGGCGAGAACCATGGGCGGCATACCTGCGGGATATATGGTGTTTATGGCGGTCGGGTTTATGCTGGCGGCGGTCGGAATGGCGCGCCCCGAGTTCCCCGAGGAGAATACATACATCGACGACAAACGCGCGCGGCGCGAGCGGCTTGCCGTTATGGGAACGGCGGGAGTTATCGCGGCGGCGCTGCTTTTCGTTATTCCGCGCGATGACAACACGCCTATGCTGCAATACATAGATTCGGTCCTGATGTCGCAGAGGAACGCGTTTTTCGGCACGAGAGCGCTTTCCAACTTTATTGAGAACTCGCAGCCCAACCGCGGCAACAACAATCCTTCCACCGATATACTGTTCTACGCGCAGACGACGCACCCGGCGAACGTAAGCCGCTGGTCGTTCGATATTTACAAGGGCAACGACGGCTGGACATTCAACGGCGACTTTTCAACGGGAGAGCAGAACTGGGAAACGGGCAGACGGCAGCTTAGTCCCGATTCGCTTATCTACTCCTTAAAAAAAGGCGTTTCCGAGGGCAAGCTCGCCGAGTATAAGGAGGAGCTTGACAGGGTGAGCGTTCTTCCGCGCTATGATCATTCGGCGCGAATGACGATTCAGGTGGTGGACAACAGCTCCACGGCGGTCGTAATGCACCCGTCGCAGACATTTAACGCGAACGTTACCGCGCCCTCGGGTGAACCGGCGCGCACCTACCGCAACCGCAAGGACGAGATATTCACCAAGAACGCGTTCGGCAGGAATCCGACCTATATGCTCGAATATTACATCGATCAGCCGAACGAGCAGTTTCTCGATATGCTGACGCGCGTTGATTTCCGTGATATGCTTAGCGACGCGGCGCGCGAGGAGGTCATTTCCGAGAGCGTCCGCGACGAGTTCGCCATGGAGAGCGATATGGCGGATATGTACTATATGGCGGGGCTGGACGGCACGGTCACGGAGCGCATACAGGCGGTCGCCGACGAGATAACCGCAGGACTTGACAGCGATTACGAAAAGGCGCTGGCTATAGAGCAGTGGTTCGGCGCGGCGGGCTTTGTGTACGATCTGGATTTCGTACCCGACAGCGCCGAGGCGGAGTACTTTATGTTCGACAGCAGGCGCGGGATATGCACTGATTTCGCGACGGCTTCGACGCTGCTGCTCAGAGCGGCGGGAATTCCCGCGCGGTACACCGAGGGCTTTGTGCTCAAGGAGGACTCTATCGACGCTTACGGACGCTTTTCCGTGACAGCGGCGAACGCTCACGCATATTCGACCGCGTATATCGAGGGCTACGGCTGGCTGGAGATCGACGGAACGCGTTACGCAGAGGTCAGCGACGGAATTGAGGAATTGACGGTAATAATGACGATCGTCGTCGCTGCCGCGGCTGTTTTATCGGTTCTGGGAATTATCTTCCGCAGACAGCTCTCCGAAGCGCTTTTCGCGGTTACATACCGTTTCAGGAGCGAAAACGGAAAAGTCCGCGCGGTGTATTTAAGAACGCGCAGACTGGCGTGCCGTATCGCCGAACGCGAGCCGCAGAGCGCGACCGCCGAGGAAGTCCGCGATATAATCTCACGCACGCTTTCGCTCGATAAAGAAGCCGCCGAAATAACGGACGCGGCGAACGAGCTGTTCTACGGCAGCGGCGAACCGAATGCAGACACAAAACGGCTTTACGGGAACTACAAAACGATCCTCAAAATGAAAAGGAGCAGACGGAGATGACGCATATTGTAAGCTATTTCCAGGCGCTGTTCTTTTCGGCGCTGTTTCTGGTGTTCATCAACGCCGAGATAGGCTGGACGCTGATATACATCATTGGCGCGGCGATAGTCGTTTCGGCGACTACGTTCCTTATTTCGCGCAAGCGCTTCACCGCCGAGCTTCGGGAGCTTTCGGGCGTGGCGGAGTGCGGGCGGAGCATTGAATTCGAGGTAATTCTCAAAAAGACGGGGTTTTGTGCAATTCCGTTTGTCGAGCTTTGCGTTTATGCAAACGGCGCGGTTAATTTGCGCACCTCGCTGCTGTTCCGCAAAAAGGTATCGGTGAACGGCAGCTTCAAGGCGGAGCACAGCGGGCTTAACAAGGTAACGCTGGACAAGGTCGTACTCCGTGATTTTCTGGGGCTGCTGCAATTCAGAATTCCCGTGGAGCAGACCACTCAGGTCGCCGTACTTCCTCGTATAATCGAGTATGACGGACCCGAGGTAAAACCGAATATGCTGCCCTCCGAGGAGGAGGAAGCGGAGGAGGGCGTTACCGTAATGAACGGCGGAATGCCCGGCTACGAGCACCGCGAGTATGTTCCGGGCGACTCGCCGAGGCGCGTAAATTACAAGCTCTCGGCGAAGAAGCAAAGGCTTATGGTAAGGCTCGACGAGAGCAACGGCTACGCGACGACCAATCTGTACATCACCGAGAACGGTATGCCGATCTGCTGTGATAAAGCGTTCGCGCTGGCGAGCAGGCTGATAATCCGCGGCGGAACGGTCAGAATAACGCATAAGGGCGAGGAGCGCACGGCGGCGACGCCCGAAACTCTGGACAGAATGAGGGAGTGGCTGGCGTTCCGGGAGTACGCCGAAACTCCCGAGGGCGTTCCCGAAACGCCTCCGCCCGATACAGCGGTCGTGTTTTCGGGGAACGGCATAGTAAATTAGCCTTTGTGCATTATTGCCAAAAAAGTGCTGTTAAATAGTAAAAATTCTCCAAATTAGTTTAATAAGAGCAAAAAATCTTGCAAAAAATGAAAAAGTAATATATAATAAGAATAGAGCATAACGCCGAAAAAATACGGCGATTGGAAAGGAGTAATTATTTTATGGGAATCAGGCTTGACGACAAGTATTTAAAGGGCTTCGTGAGAGATCACGAGCTGGCTTCGTACGCGCCTATGGTAAAGGCGGCGCACGAAACTCTGGCAAGCAGAAAGGGTCCCGGCAATGATTTTCTGGGCTGGATAGACCTGCCTGTGGACTACGACAAGGAGGAGTTTGAGCGTATCAAGAAAGCGGCTGCCAAGATAAAGAGCGACAGCGAGGTACTGATCGTTATCGGTATCGGCGGCTCGTATCTGGGCGCGAGAGCTGCTATTGAGGCGCTGAAGTCGTCGCTTTACAATTCGCTGAAAAAGGACACCCCGGAGATCTATTTCGTTGGGTGCAGTCTTTCGCCGACTTATTTGAGCGAGGTCATTTCTCTGGTCGAGGGTCGGGATTTCTCGGTGAATATCATCTCAAAGTCGGGCACGACCACCGAGCCTGCGCTGGCGTTCAGGGTATTCCGCGATCTGCTGGTTGAGCGCTACGGCGAGGAGGGCGCTAAGGGAAGAATTTACGCGACCACCGACAAGGCTCGCGGAACTCTGAAAGAGCTTTCCGATAAGATGGGCTATGAGACGTTCGTTATCCCGGACGACGTCGGCGGAAGATTTTCCGTGCTGACGGCGGTCGGTCTGCTGCCGATAGCTTGCGCGGGCTGCGATATCGACGCGCTGATGAAGGGCGCTGCAGCGGCGCGCGAGGAGTACAAGGATTTCGATCTCGAAAAGAACGCCTGCTACAAGTACGCTGCGCTCCGCAATATACTTTATAAGAAGGGCAAGAGCGTTGAAATGCTCATAAGCTATGAGAACAGCTTCCAGATGATGGTGGAGTGGTTCAAGCAGCTTTACGGCGAGAGCGAGGGCAAGGACAACAAGGGTCTGTACCCGTCCTCGGCAGTGTTCTCGACCGATCTGCACTCGATGGGGCAGTTCGTTCAGGACGGCTCGCGCGTGATGTTCGAAACCGTTATTCAATTCGGAAAGCCGCAAAAGGATCTGTTCCTTAAGGACGAGCCCACAAACGTTGACGGACTGAACTTCCTGTCCAATCAGAATATGTCCGTCGTGAACCGCAAGGCGTTCGAGGGCACGGTTATCGCGCACACTGAGGGCGGCGTGCCGAATATCGTTCTCGAGGTTCCCGAGCTTAACGAGTTCGAGCTTGGCTTTATGATCTACTTCTTCGAGAAAGCCTGCGCTATCAGCGGCTATCTGCTCGGCGTCAATCCGTTCGACCAGCCCGGCGTCGAGAGCTACAAGAAGAATATGTTCGCGCTGCTCGGCAAGCCCGGCTACGAGGATCAGAAAGCGGCGCTCGAGAAGAAGCTCGGCTTATAATTCAAGTTAAAAATGCACGGCGGACAGCGCGAATGCCTGTTTTCCGCCGTCAATTATAAAGACGGAGGTCACTATTATGGTTAAAATTATCACAGGTAAAAGAGGTTCGGGCAAGACGAAGGTGCTCATCGACGCTATCCACGCTGCCGAGAAGAAGTCCAACGGAAACGTTGTGGCTATCCAGAAAGGCTCCTCGCTCAACACGGACATCACCTATAAGGTACGCCTGGTAAATATCGAGGATTACGCGGTGGAGGGTATGGACGCATTCTACGGCTTTATCGCGGGAATTCTCGCTTCCGATCACGACTGCACGGATATTTTCGTTGACGCTACTTTGAAGATCACGGGCAGAGATTACGACAAGCTCGGCGAGATGTTTGAGAAGCTGGAGAAGATCACGGCAAGCACGGTCGTTACCCTCACGGTATCCGCCGACAATTCCGAGCTTCCCGAGAACGTTAAGAAGTTCATTGCGTGATTTTTCGGGAAAATTAAAAAAAACGCTTGACAAATCCCCCGCTGTGTGATATAATGGTAGATGTTCGATAGTAAATCAGTCGGCGGTCGTCAAAATACCGTCAACTGTGGCTTTATTTTGTCAACTGACAAGAGGGGGGTGTGCAATAATGGCAGTTCCAAAGAGAAAGGTATCTCGTGCAAGACGTGATAAAAGACGTTCTGCGGTGTGGAAGTTATCCGCTCCCGCTTTCTCACGCTGCAAAAACTGCGGCGAGCTGAAGCTTGCTCACAGAGTTTGCGGAAATTGCGGTTATTACAAGGATAAGGTTGTTATCGTCAAGGAAGCTGACTGACGCTCCGACGGTTATTCGGGTAATACCAAACGTATGTTTACGAGGACAGGCTTGGCTGTAACGGTCAAGCCTGCTTTTTTCGTTAAGGAGGATATAGATGTCCGGGTTTGTTCATCTGAATGTGCATACCGCGTATAGTCTGCTGAACGGCGCGTGCCGTATCGGGGAGCTTGTTGAAAAGGCAAAGTCGCTCGGACAGACCGCGCTCGCCATAACCGACAACTGCGCGCTGTATGGTGCAATCGACTTTTACGACGCGTGTACGGCGGCGGGGATAAAGCCGATAATAGGCTGCGAGGTGCGGATCGCCGAGGGCAGCCGCCTTGCGCGTCAGCGTATCGGCTATGAACCCTATCGGCTTACTCTGCTTTGCAGGGACAACGCGGGCTACCAAAACCTCTGCCGCCTTATCACGGAGCAGTCGGCGAACGGCGCGGACGGCGAATACGTCACCGACCGCGATAGCATACGGCGATACGCTAATGGGCTTATAGCGCTTTCGGGCGCGGAGAACGGCGAGATAACCGCGCTGCTTTCCGCCGAACGCACCTCCGACGCGCTTAAAGCAGCGGAATGGTATCGGGAGACGTTCGGCGGCGATTTTTACCTTGAGCTTTCCAATCATGACACCGAGCCCGAATCGCGGCTATGTGCGCAGCTTCGCGAGTTCTCGCGTAAAACGGGAATACCGGTATGTCCGACAAATAACGTGCACTATGTCGAGAAAAAGGGAAGCTACGTTCAGCAGGTGCTGCGGTGTATCGGGCATAACAAACGGCTTTCAGAGCCGGATCCCGATGCGCTCCCGACCGAGGAATACTACCTCAAAAGCCATGACGAGATGCGCCGCTTCTTCACAGATGAGGAGCTGGCGCGGACGACGGAGATCGCGGAGCGGTGCAACATTCAATTTGAGTTCGGAGTGACCAAGCTGCCGCTCTTTAAAAAGGATGGCGTCGACGATAATTCGCAATATTTCATCAAATTATGCAATAAAGGCGCGGAAAAGCGTTACGGAACGGTAACTTCCGAGATACAAAAGCGGCTGGACTACGAGCTGAGCGTTATCCAAAAAATGGGATTTGTGGATTATTTTCTCATTGTCTGGGATTTTGTGCGTTACGCAAAGTCGCGGGATATACCCGTCGGACCCGGCAGAGGAAGCGGCGCGGGCAGTCTGTGCGCCTACTGTATGGGAATTACCGACATTGACCCGCTGCGCTACGATCTGCTGTTCGAGCGCTTTCTGAACCCCGAGCGCGTTTCTATGCCGGACTTCGATATCGACTTCTGCTACGAGCGCCGCGACGAGGTCATCGAGTACGTCAGACGGCGCTACGGCGCGGATCATGTAGCGCAGATAACCGCGTTCGATACGCTTAAAGCCAAGGCGGCGATACGCGACGCGGGGCGGGTTATGGGCATTTCGCAGTCCTCGGTGAACGCTGCGGCAAGGGCGGTGTCGTCGCCGTTTGCCACGCTATCCGAGGAGCTGGAGCGCGGCGAGCTGAGATCACTCTGCGCGAGCGATCCCGAAGTAAAGCAGCTCGTCGACGTGGCGAGGCAGATCGAGGGCTTGCCGCGCCACACGACCATCCACGCGGCGGGAGTTGTGATAACGCGCGAGCCTGTCGCCGAGTATGTTCCTCTCGAGTACGGCGAGGACGGACTTACCGCGCAGTACACCATGACGGCGCTTGAGCGTCTGGGGCTGCTGAAAATGGACTTTCTGGGGCTTCGCAACCTTACCATTATCAAAAAAACCTGCGATCTTATCCGCAAAAAAGAGCCGGATTTCGATATCGGGAATATTGATGAATACGATCCCGAGGTTTACCAAATGCTGGGAAACGGCGGCACGGTCGGCGTGTTCCAGTTTGAATCGGCGGGAATGACCTCGGTCTTGTCGCGGCTTCAGCCGAAGTCGATAGAGGATCTGACGGCGGCGCTGTCGCTTTACCGCCCCGGGCCTATGTCGTCGATACCGACCTATATCGAGAACCGCCACAAAAAGCCCGAGGAGATCGCGTACAAGCACCCGCTCTTAAAAAATATACTCTCGGTAACATACGGTTGTATGGTCTATCAGGAGCAGGTAATGCAGATCTGCCGCGTCGTTGGCGGATATTCCTACGGCAGAGCGGATCTGGTGCGGCGCGCCATGTCCAAGAAAAAGCATTCCGTTATGGAAAAGGAGCGCAGCGCGTTCGTTTACGGCACGGAGAGCAACTGCGGCGCTATCGCGAACGGCGTTCCCGAGGACACGGCAAACGCGATATTTGACGAAATGGCGGGCTTTGCGTCCTACGCGTTCAACAAATCCCATGCCGCCGCATATGCTACCGTTGCTTATCGGACTGCGTATCTTCGCCGTCATTATTACAGAGAGTATATGTCGGAGCTTATCACGAGCGTTCAGGATTGGACGGACAAGGCGAACGAATACATCTCCGACCTTACGAACAGCGGCACAAGGCTGCTTCCGCCCGACGTCAACAAAAGCTTTCTCGGGTTTACCGTCGAGGGCGAAGCGGTGAGGTTCGGGCTGGGCATGGTGAAGAACGTCGGGCGCGGCTTCATCAACGCTTTAGTTTGCGAACGCGAAAACGGTTTGTTCACCTCCGTGACGGACTTCGCGCTGCGAATGGCGGGCAGGGACAACGACCGCCGCTATACGGAGGCATTGATATACTGCGGCGCGTTTGATTCGCTTGAACCCAACCGCCGCCGCCTGATTCAGGGAATGGGCGGTTTGCTGGAGTATGCCGCGCGTGAGCACAGCCGCGTCGAGAGCGGTCAGATAGACCTCTTCGAGCTGGACGACACGTACGGGGAGTTCACGCTGCCGCAGACGGATGACTTTCCGCCGGCGCAGCGGCTGATGAAGGAAAAGGAGTTCCTGGGGCGGTATGTTTCGGGACACCCGGCGGACGAGTTTCTCGGGCGCGCTCCCGAGAACTGTATGTTCATAGCGGACACGTTGGAGCAGCAAAACGGAGCGGAGCTTTCAATAATGGCGCTTTGCCTTTCCGAAACGCTCCACACCTCGAAAAGCGGCGGGATGATGTCCTACGCGGCTCTTGAGGACAGCTCGGGGTATGTAAAGGGAATAGTGTTTCCAAAGATATTCGGGAAGATCGAGCGCTTCACCGAGGGCAGAGTGTACCTTGTGCGAGGAAAAATTTCCGTCAAGGGGGACAAGACGGATTTCTTTATCGACTCCGCCGAGCCCGCGACCTCGCTTCCGCCGAGAGACCGAATGATATTGTTCGTGAATCTCCCGACCGAAAACGACCCGCAGATCGCCGAGGTGAAGCGCGTTCTTTCGGCATGCAGGGGAGTATCTGCGGCGAGGATATGCTTTGCCGATACAAGGGCGGTGAAGCCCGTTCCCGGAGTGCGCGGCGTGCGGCTTGACACTCCGCTGGTGAACAAGCTGAAAAAGCTCTGCGGAGAGGAAAATGTCAAGGTGGGATTTTTGAACAGAAAATCACGTTAAAATTCCCGAAATTTGTTAAAAAGCACTTATTATTTTTCGGTAACGTTACAAACTAAAAAAAACGCTTGACGAAACCGCTTTCTTGTTGTAAAATAGAATTTGGAATAAGACCGGACACAGCGTTCGGTGAAATATACGCTCCGGCTGTCCCGGAACGAACAAAGGAGAGATAACTATGAAAAAAAGAATCGGCGTATTGACAAGCGGCGGCGACGCTCCCGGCATGAACGCGGCGGTTCGCGCGGTCACGAGAACGGCGCTTTACAAGGGCTTTGAGGTCATCGGTATTCAGCGCGGCTTCAACGGCTTGCTTAACCGCGAGTTCGTTCAACTTGATGTGCGCGCGGTATCCGATATCATTCAGCGCGGCGGTACTATGATCTACACGGCGCGCTGCCCCGAGTTCAAGGAATGGGAAAATATCGTAAAGGCTAAGCAGATATGCGAGGATAAGGGAATGTGCGGTATCGTCGTAATCGGCGGCGACGGCTCATTCAGAGGCGCGGCGGATCTGTCGAAGGCAGGTATCCCCTGCGTCGGAATTCCCGGAACCATCGACAACGATATCCAGTGTACCGAGTACACTATCGGCTACGATACCGCGCTCAACACCGTCGTCGACCTCGTAGACAAGCTTCGCGACACCAGCCACTCGCACGAGCGCTGCTCCGTTGTAGAGGTTATGGGCAGACACGCGGGTCATATCGCGCTGAACGCGGGTATCGCCTGCGGAGCTACCGCAGTGCTTGTTCCCGAGGTGGAGTACGATCTCGGCAAGGTAATTCAGCGTATCAAAGAGGTTCGCGCGGACGGCAAGAAGCACATCATCATCATTGTTGCCGAGGGTATCGGCGGCACGGATGAGATCGCGAAAACCATTGAAGCGGAGACCGGTATCGAGTCCAGAGCGACAATTCTCGGTCACGTTCAGCGCGGCGGTTCGCCCACGCTTCGTGATAGAGTGCTTGCATCCGAGATGGGCTACTATGCAGTTGAGCTGCTCGAGCAGGGCATAGGAAACCGCGTTGTCGGCCGCAAGGACGGCAAGGTTTACGACGTTGACATTCAGGAGGCGCTTTCCATGCAGAAGCCCTTTGATGAGCGTCTGTACAAGATCTTGAACGAGATCAACTTCTGATTTATTTTGGCATATTTCGGGGAAATATTACACAGAGTAGAACGCCGCGCGTTAAGTGCCGACCGGACGGAGAGTTGCCGGGCGGACGAAAAGCCGACAAATCGGCTTGCGGTGCGGCGTTCGCATCTCGCTGTACATAAATTGAATAACGGCTGAATTTAGCCATTTGATTATTCTTTTATATATAGCGGAAAAGTCAAAAGCGTTTTGCTTTGGGAGGATAATTGAATGGCTTTTTTTGCTAGCTTTAAAAAATCAGCGCTGGAGTTGAAAAATCTCCGCTGCTTATGTGTTACGGCAATACTTATAGCGCTCGATCTGGCATTAAAATCGGTTACCATACAACTGCCTTTTGCTAAGATAAGCGTGGCATTTGTCGCTATAGCCGCGATCGGTATGCTGTTCGGACCCGTTGTCGCGTTCCTTGCGGGCGGAATAACGGATATTCTGGGAATGCTTATTGCCCAGAATATGGACGCGTTCAATCCGCTGTTTACTTTGGTGGAGATGACGGGCGGCTTGCTGTACGGCTTGTTTCTTTATAACTTCACGGTGATAAAGCCGGATTTTTCGGGCGGAAAGGCATTCTTTAAGTCAATAGGCGCGAATTGGGGCTCTTTTTTGAGGATAGTTCTGGCAAAGTTCACGGTGATCGTTATCTGCAATCTGATCATGAATACGTCGTTCCAAGTCATCACCGGCTATATTGCGCCGGAGGTATTCTGGGTGAAGCTGTGGGCAAGAGTGGGAACAAACTTTATTAAAATGCCGTTTGACGTGCTTTTGCTGCTGCTCACGATGTACCCCGTAAGAACGGCATATTCAAGGGTGTTCAAAACCAAAAAATCATCGATTAGCATAGGAATCGATTTTTAAGTTAAAGTATTCTCGGCACTTTAAACAGGTTCTCGGAATTAACTTTTTTCCGTGACAGAAATGTAAGAAAGGTTTTTGCAATGACAAAATTGGGATTTATCGGCGTCGGCAATATGGGCGGCGCTATCATCAAGGGAATTAACGGAAAGCTTGGAAACACGGCTGTTTTCGCCTACGATCAGAACCCCGAAAGGCTCAGGGACTTGCGCTTTGTCGGGGCGACGGCGGCTTCGAGCGTGTTCGAGCTGGCGAAGAAGTGCGATTATATTTTGCTGGCGGTGAAGCCTCAGCAGCTTGACGAGGTGCTCACGGAAGTCAAGAGCGCGGGCAACGAGGGCTTGGTAATTATATCCATTTGCGCGGGAATTTCTGCCGAATACATACGCGAGCGCACTTTTGCAAACGCTAAGGTCGTGCTGGTAATGCCGAATACCCCGATGATGCTCGGCTGCGGCGCGTCGGCGATGAGCTGCGACGAAAAGGTCAGCGATACGGAATTCGCGTTCGCGCGGAAGATAATCGGCTCGTGCGGCATAACCGAGGTAATTCCCGCAGATAAGATGAAAGAGGTCATTGCGATAAACGGAAGTTCTCCCGCGTTTATTTACGTTTACGCTAAGGGCTTTGTGCAATATGCACAAAGCGTCGGTATCGATCCCGACGCTGCGCTGAGATTGTTTGCGCAGTCGCTTATCGGTTCGGCGAAGATGATGACCGAAAGCGGAATGACGGTCGACGAGCTGATAAAGCAGGTGTCCTCGCCGGGCGGCACGACGCTCGCGGGGCTGGAGGTTCTGGAGCGGTCGGGCATAGTCCACACGGCTATAAACGCCTGCGAGGCCTGCACTAAGCGTGCTTACGAGCTTGGCGGAAAGTAACGGTCACAATAAGTGATATTATGAAAAGCAGTGCTGTGTAGTGAATAAAACAATATTTGGCAGTCCTGCGGGTCGAATCCAAAAAGGCGACATTCAAACAAAATGCAAGCTATCGGCGGCGCATGAGCAAAACTCGCAAGCGATCTGTGTTGCCGAAGTGCAGCGAGCGAAGCGAGTGGAACGTAGGCATTACAGATCGGCTAGGGCGGCGATGCCGACCGGTGCGAGGTTTTGCTTTTAAGATGAGGAGTTAAAAATGGTTGTTATTGAAATGGAAAACGGCAAGGAGATCAAGCTGGAGCTTTATTCCGAAAAAGCTCCTGTTACGGTTAAGAATTTCCTTAAATTGGTAAAAGAGGGGTTCTACGACGGATTGATCTTTCATCGGGTAATAGAGGGCTTTATGATTCAGGGCGGCGATCCCACCGGAACGGGCACGGGCGGCGCCAAGGAGAAGATAAAGGGTGAGTTTTTGGCGAACGGCGTGGCGAACGATCTCAGGCACGAGCGCGGAGTGATCTCAATGGCGCGCGGCAGGGCTAACGACTCGGCTTCGAGTCAGTTCTTTATCGTACACCGTGACGCGCCGCACCTTGACGGAAATTACGCTGCTTTCGGGCGAGTGGTCGAGGGCATGGACGCTGTCGACGAGATAGCGGCTGTGGAAACGGACTTCGGTGACCGCCCCCTAAAAGAGGTGCGCATGAAGCGCGTTTATGTTGTGGAATAATTTGGAAACCGATGCTTGAAAATAAGCATCGGTTTGTTTTTTGTGCATTGTGTACAAAATCCGTTGAAAAAATTTGTGATAAAATGGAGCAAATTCGTGCAATTACTCGGATTTGTATATTGTTGCTATTGACAAATTACATTTTTTATAGTATTATTAAATAATAGGGGAATCATCACTTAAAAATAGAAGAGGTTTAAAAATGCGTTTTGGCAGCGTTGAATTTTTCAAGGTGCTGATAAAGACAGTACTTGCTATATTATTTTTTGTTCCGCTGGCGGCTGCCGTTGTGTTCGGGGTGCTTTTTTTCAAAAACGGCTCGGAGCTTTCCGAAATGACGTCAAAAATGGAGCAGATCGAGGACGAAAACAACAGGCTCTCGGTGGCGGTGGGAATGCTTGCGACCGAAAAAGCGGGAACCGCGGAGGGCTTAGCCGAAATACTCAAAAGAAGCGGCGTGACCTACGAGGAGTTTATCGCGCATATCAACAGCAAGGACGGCATTGACGCGGAGGAACTGTACAAGCTGCTCTCGGAAATGGGCGTTTCGGATAAAGATATCATTTCGATAGCGGCGGCAAAGAAAACGGTCAGCGGCGAGAGCTTTTACGAGATAATGTCAAAAAACGGCATATCCGACAAGGATCTTATAGCCGTTATAGCCAAAAAGAACGGCGGCACTATCGACGAGTATTATGAGATATTGAAAGAGTGCGGGTTGTCCGATGAGGATATCGTGGCGTTCATCAACAAGAAGAACCCGCAGAATAATACGTCAAGCTCCGGTACAAGCACCTCGGACGGCAGTTCTGGCAGTGTAAGCTCTCCGCAGAGCAGTTCGGGCACAGACTCGTCGAACGGCAGCACAAGCTCCGGAAATTCCGGGGAGAGCGAGCCGCAAAGTCCGTACGCGTCTTTGTATGAGGATATGTACGTTCCCGAGCCGGCGGAGTACGTCCGCGAACAGAATACGATCTATATGACGTTTGACGACGGTCCTTCAAGCAACACTTACTCGATTTTGAAATATTTGAGAGATTTTGACGTCAAGGCGACGTTCTTTGTCGTGCCGAACCGTTCCGAGGAGTGCGCGGCGGCGCTCAGGGCAATAGCGAATGACGGTCACGCGATCGGTATACACAGCGCGAGTCACGAGTACAACAAAATATATGCGTCCGTGGAGGCGTTTCTTGACGACTTTTACGAGGCGTGGGATATAGTCCGCGAGGTTACGGGAAAGGCTACGCCGCTGTTCCGTTTCCCGGGCGGCAGTCTTAACGACTACAATACCGAGACCCGCGACGATATTATCGCGGAAATGACGAGGCGCGGCTTCCGCTTCTTCGACTGGAACGTCGACAGCGGCGACGCCGCCGGCGCAAGCTGGACGCAGATGTACAATTCGATTCCGAAGGATGTTCAGGGGAATGTCCGCTCGTTTGTGCTGATGCACGATTCCCAAAGCAAGCCTAACACGGTGCTTGTGCTGGAGGACGTGCTCAAGGTACTCAAGGGAGAGGGATATAAATTCGATAAGATAAACGACGACACAAAGCCCGTGCAGTTTGTCGGACCGTTTGCATAAATAGTTGAAAGGATCACGTTATGGGAATTAAGGATAATTTTTCGCAGGCAGTAAAAGAACTGTGGAAGAAAGACGGACAGGAGCAGACTCCCGCAAAGCCCGGCGGTCAGCCTACCGAGCTTGACAGTTATCTTAGACAGGGAACGGAGCAGGCTTCCGGTTCCGGGCAGCCCGCGGGTTTCCGGGACGGGAACGTTCCGCTGGAAACGCCGTATTATCGCAGTCAGCCGCAGAGCGACGGTGCGGGCGCACAGAATACTCAGAACGTTCAGAATGTGCAGAACAACCAGAATACCGTACCGCAGAATACGCAGGGTCAGCAGAACACTCCGCTGCAGAACACCATTCCGGACGGAGAGCCGGGCGTTAATCTGAATGTGCAGAACATCCGTCAGAATTTCGGGCAGAATTCGCAGAATGTTCCGGACGCAAACGGTCAGCCGGCTTCCGGCGGTGCGCGGGCTCCCGAAGCGGCGCAGAATCAGCAGCCGCAGGGCGAGTCCCTTAATCAGAATGTTCAGAATATGCAGACGGGCGCTCCGGATCGGGGCGGTTATGCCAACCAAGGCGGTTACGCGCCCAATGCTCCGGGCGGATATGGCGGCGGTTACGGCGGCGGAGGATACGTTCCTCCGGCAGCGGGCGGCGGCGTTTCTCCGCAGGCGGCGAATGAGATCGACGAAACCACGATCATCTCCAAGAATACCGTTATCGACGGCAATATACGCTCACTCGCGAATATGCAGATCGACGGCAACATCAAGGGCAACGTTGAAACCACCCGCAACATCGACATGAGCGGCAAGATCGTCGGCGACATCACCTGCAACAACGCGGGAATGAATTCAGCGGCAATGCAGGGCAACGTTTCGCTTAAGGGCAGAATGCGAATGGACCGCGACACAATACTTATCGGCGATTTGTCCTCGCAGTACGCCGACATCAACGGCAGAATAAGGGGCAAGCTGGACATAGTCGGCAAGGCGGAGCTGAAGCGCGACGCGATAGTTTTCGGCGATATCAACGCTTCAACGATTGCCGTCACGGACGGAGCGATCATTCAGGGCTATGTAAACACGACGTTCCTGTCCAAGGAGGACAGCAGGAATGTATTCCCCGAGGCTATTTCCCTCGACAACAAGGAGGGGCAGGGTACTCCCAACGCCGCTCCGAAAGCTTAACAGACAGATATAAAATTGCATTTGAAAGGCAGATACAATGAGCGAGAATAACAACAATAAAAGTATTGCGCCGCTTATAGCGACGGTTATCGTATTGCTTGCGGCAATTGCGGCGGTAGTGGTTCTGATAGTTATGAACAACAATAAGCCCGCCGCCGATCCAAACGGCGGAGCAAGCACGAATCAAAGCTCCGTAAACTCCGACGCGTCGGTTCAGTTCCACCCTACGCAGGAGCTTATTGACGAATGTAACAACAACGCGCACGATCTGGTACAAAGCAACTACGAAATAGTGCGTATGTTCCTGATAGAGCCGCTTCCCCACGAGGATGAGCCTTACGGCAACAAGCCCGAGGACGGCTATTACACCGCGAGCTCGAGCAAGTACCCGAATTACTCGGATATGGAAAAGCTGGTTAATTCCACCTTTACGGCGGACGAGGCGAAGCGCGTGCTCACCAACCTTGACGGAAGCGGACTTACCGTTTACAACGCGCGCGAGGGCTACGGCGGAGCACTCGGTGTTATCGCGGACTTCAAGCCCGCGGCGGGAGTTACGGTTCCCGAGAGCAGCCGTATCGTGTTCGTTCCCGTCAGCGAGACGGAGTGCAAGCTCTCGGTATATCCCGGCGCCGATTCAAACACCGATCTTTCGGGAGTTTCGGCGGACAGCATTCTCGAAACGACTATGGTCAAGGAAGCGGACGGCTGGAAGCTCACAAAGCTCGTTTATTGAGTTAACAATGAAAAAAAACGAAAACCCTTTTTCGGTATACGCGAAAGTCAGCCAGCTGGCGTTTGTAATAATAGCGCCGCTGCTGCTGTTCCTCGGCGGCGGGAGCTGGGCGGTCGGGCACTTCGGTCTGCCCGATTGGGTGATGGGAATATGCGTGGCGTTGGCGCTCATATTTATGATAGGCGGCGCGGTGTCTTACGTTTATCAGCTTATCAAGACTTATGAGAAGCCTGAGCAGCGCGCGCCCAAGGCTTTCACCAGTTCGCCGAGAGATAACGATTATTACGATGAGTATAAGGATCTGCGGAAATAACATTATGACAAGACAAAATCAGCCCGTATATGAGGAAATGCGTTCGCTGGCGCCGTATTTTCTGACGATCGGCGGAATATATATGGCTATTATGGCAGTGCTTTTCTTCGCGTTGGAGTTCGATTATACGCTCCTTATCGGGGGCTTATACGGCATCATAATAGCCGTTTTAAATTTTTTCCTGCTTGGCAAGACCGCCCAGACGGCGCTCCGCAAAAGCGCAAAGGCGGCGCAGAACTATATGAACATTATGTACTGCGTGCGTTATCTGGGTCAGTTTTTACTGCTCACACTCGGTGCGCTTGCACCGTTTATAAGCCTTATCGCTGCGGCAATTCCCCTGTTTTTCCCGAGAATTGCCATAACGATAAGAGCAATAAAAGCAAAGGAGGAATGATATATGCCGACTGCATTGATGCTTGCATCGGAGGGCGGCATCACCGTAAACGGTCCTTTGGTGGTCGTGGATAACCTTTTCGGTATCCCGGGCTTCAAGCTGACGGAAAGTATTATCGTTCAATGGATAGTCATTGCGATACTGCTTGTTGTTGTCATCGTGATAACCCGGAATCTCAAGGTCGTTCCCGAAACCAAGAAGCAGATGGCGGCGGAATGGATAGTGAGCTTTTTCGTCGACACGGTGGATACCACTATGGGCAAGAAGTACAATAAGTACCGCTGCTACATAATGGCGCTGTTCTGCTTCATTATGATCCAGAACCTTATGGGACTGCTGGGACTGCGGAATCCGACTGCCGACGTTTCGGTAACGGGCACGCTCGCGGTGATCACGTTCTGTATGGTGCAGTACAACAAGGGCAAGACCGGAAAGTTCAAGGGCTTCATGAAGAGCTTTATAGAGCCGCTGCCGTTTATGCTTCCGTTTAACATAATCGGTGAATTCGCGAACCCGCTGGCGCTGGCGCTGCGTCTGTTCGGCAACATGATCGCGGGCACGGTCATCAACGCGCTGATCTACTTTGCGCTCGGCAAGCTGGCGATCCTTATACCGGCGATCGCGTCCTTGTACTTCGACATATTCTCTGCCGTAATGCAGGCGTACATTTTCATTATGCTGAGTATGTCGTACATCTCTTCGGCGGACTGTGAGGGATAACAGCCGCACGGGAAGTGTTCCCGGAAAAAAGGTCATATATCCCGCGTGGGATATTGAGCGCGCTCTGCGCTCACAATATTACATTTTTATTTTACGGAGGAAACTAAAGATGGATGGAATGACACCGGAAACTATGAAGATTTTAGCGAACGCTATCGTTCTCGGAGCTTCGGCGCTCGGCGCGGGCACCGCGATGATAGCGGGTCTTGGCCCCGGTATAGGCGAGGGTTTCTGCGGCGGCAAGGCAGTTGAGGCTATCGGCAGACAGCCCGAGGCATCCGGCGCTATCACAAGAACGATGATCATAGGCGACGCGCTTGCCGAGACTACGGGTCTGTACGCGCTGGTTATCGCTCTGCTTCTCATGTATGCAAACCCGCTGCTCGGCAGACTTCTGTAATAGCCGATACAACGAGTTTAGTTTGAGAGGAGAGGAGCGAATATGCTGAATATACTCGGCGTAATGGCGGAGTCGTCAACGGGTGCTGCAGAAGCTGCGGCAGGCAACACGTTTTTGGATCTCGTTTCCATTGACCCCGGCACAATAGTTTTTACGCTGATAAATACGCTCATAATTTTCCTGATCTTCAGAATTTTCCTGTACAAGCCGGTCTGCAATATCCTTGAAAAGCGCAGAGAGATGGCTGCCGCGGAGATCGCTGACGCGCAGAAAGCGAAAGAGGCTGCCGAAAAGGCGGAGCAGGAATACACCGCGCGTCTTGCCGACGCCAAGAACGAGGCTGCCGAGATCGTAAAGCAGGCTACGCTCAGGGCGCAGAAGCGCGAGGAGGAGATCGTTTCCGAGGCTAATCAGAAAGCCGCGGAGATACGCGCTAAGGCTGAGGAGAACATAGAGCGTGACAAACAGCGCGCCAAGAACGAGATCAAGGACGAGATCTCCGAAATCGTCGTTATGGCGGCAAGCAAGGTCGTTGAGAAAGAAATTTCCGCTAAGGACAACGAGGACATCATTTCCAAGTTCCTGAGCGAGGTCGGCGCGGCAGAGTGACCGCCCGCCCCATAAATGTAGGAGGAAATTTTTATGAACGACAAGGCTGAAAAGGTATACGGCGAGGCGTTCTTTGAGCTGTGCGAGGAGCAGAACGAAAGCGGACTTAAGGACATTCTGGGAGAGCTTGACGGGCTTTCAGGGGTGTTTGCGGACGCGCCCGAGTTTGTAAAGCTTATGGGTACGCCGACGATATCCGCCGAGGAAAAGCTCTCGCTGTGCAAGGACATAATCAAGACGGGCGGCGTATCCGAGCTTGTCGGAAATCTGCTGTGCGTGTTGGCGGAAAGAGGCAGGATAAACTGCTTCGCGGGCATTGTAAAGACCTTCAGGGAGCTTTACAACGAGAAGTTCAAGCTGGCGGAAATAACCGTCACGACCTCCGCGCCGCTGTCCGATAAGGTCAAGGAGCAGATCGCGGAAAAGATGTCGAAGATAATCGGGAAAACCGTTACGATCAACGAAAAGGTCGAAGAGGGGATTATCGGCGGCATAATTATAGACTATGGCAGCAAGCGCTATGACGGAAGCGTCAGGGCAAGGCTGAGCGCACTCAGGGACGAGCTTGGCTCGGTGATCGCCTGAGTTGAAGGCTTGCTAAATTCGCTAAGAAAGGGATGTATGTAATGGATTTACGCCCCGATGAAATAACGGGTCTGATAAAGGACCGCATTAAGAACTACAACGCAAAGATCCAGCTCGGCGATGTCGGCACGGTAGTTACCGTCGGCGACGGTATCGTCCGTATCCACGGCTTGGAAAAGTGTATGCTTAACGAGCTGCTGGAGTTCGAGAACGGCGTGCGCTGCATGGCGCTCAACCTCGAGCAGGATTTCGTAGGCGCGGTTATGTTGGGCTCGGACGCGGGCATTAAAGAGGGCGACAGCGTAAAGCGCACGGGCAGCATCGTGTCCGTTCCCGTCGGAGAAGAGCTTCTCGGACGCGTTGTAAACTCCCTCGGACAGCCGCTTGACGGCAAGGGCAATATCCTCGCCAAGGAGACCCGCCCGATCGAGAAGATCGCTTCGGGTATCATCACGAGAGAGCCCGTAAACGTTCCGCTGCAAACGGGTATCAAGGCTATCGACTCCATGATACCGATAGGCAGAGGTCAGCGTGAGCTTATTATCGGCGACAGACAGACGGGTAAGACCGCTATCGCCATTGATACTATCATCAACCAGAAGGGCAAGGACGTTATCTGTATCTACGTCGCTATCGGTCAGAAGAACTCCACCGTTGCAAACGTAGTTGAAACGCTCACCAAGGGCGGCGCTATGGACTACACGATCGTTGTATCCTCCACCGCCTCGGAGCTTGCGCCTTTGCAGTATATCGCGCCCTATTCGGGCTGCACCATGGGCGAGTACTTTATGGAAAAGGGCAAGGACGTGCTTATCGTATACGACGATCTGTCCAAGCACGCGGTAGCTTACCGTGCGCTGTCTCTGCTGCTTAAGCGCCCGCCGGGACGTGAGGCGTACCCGGGCGACGTGTTCTATCTTCATTCAAGACTGCTTGAGCGTGCCGCGCGTCTGAACGATCAGTACGGCGGAGGCTCGCTGACAGCGCTGCCGATCATCGAGACGCAGGCGGGCGATGTTTCGGCGTATATCCCGACCAATGTTATCTCGATCACCGACGGTCAGATATTCCTTGAGACGGAGCTGTTCAACTCGGGCGTTCGTCCCGCTGTTAACCCCGGTATTTCGGTATCCCGTGTCGGCGGTAACGCGCAGATCAAGGCAATGAAGAAGGTTTCGGGTACTCTGAAGCTCGACTACTCGCAGTATCGTGAGTTACAGTCGTTCTCGCAGTTCGGTTCCGATCTGGATAAGGACACCAAGGACAGACTTGCAAAGGGCGAACGTATCGTTGAGGTATTGAAGCAGGATCAGAATTCTCCGCTTGAGGTCGAGGAGCAGGTCGTTATTATCTACGCGGTAATCAACAACTATCTCGCGTCTATCCCCGTTGATAAGATCAAGCAGTATCAGAAGGATCTTATCGAGGAGCTCAAGACGAACAATCCGGGTATCCTCGAGGGCATCAGGAACGATAAGGTGATTTCCCCCGAGAACGAGGAGTCGCTGAAAGCGGCTCTTGAGAGCTTCGCGGCTACCTACACGGGTTGACCCGAGTGGGTTTATCGAAAGGAGTTTCGTTATGAAACAGGCTTCCTTTGTACTGAGCATTATAGCTACCACTATCGCGGTTTTCACCGCGCTGGCTGTGGCTTGGCTGTACATTGAAAAGAAAGTTAAATATATCACCACGGACGACAACGTCTGATGACGTGAAATACTTTTTGGGGGTGATATTATAGCCAGTGGTAATATGAAAGCCATAAAGCGCCGTATCCGTTCCGTCGGCTCGACCCGACAGATAACGAAGGCTATGGAGCTTGTGGCGTCGAGTAAGCTCCGTAAGGCTAAATCCCGCGCGGAGCAGGCGCGTCCCTACTTTAACGAGCTGTACAAGACCATGTGCGAGATAGCCTCGGCGAACACCGACTTCTCCACTATCTATACGATAAAGCGCGAGGTCAAGCATAAGTTGTTTATCGTTATCGCGGGCGACAGAGGACTTGCGGGAGGTTATAACTCCAACGTTCTCAAAATGACTGCGGCGGCTCACAAGGACGACGCCGAAATGCCGAAGATAATCGCGATCGGCAAAAAGGCGGGCGAGTATTTCGCAAAGCGCGACTACAACGTTGTGGCGTCCTACGCGAATATCGCGGAGGATATCAAGCCAAACACCGCGCAGGATATCGCTGATATCGCGATAAAGATGTTCGCGGACGGCGAGGTCGACGAGGTTTATGTGTTCTACACGATGTTCGTTTCGTCGATGTCGCAGCAGCCGGAGAGTATGCGCGTGCTCCCTATGGACACTGTGCAGCTTGAGGACTACGGCACAATGGAATACGACCCCTCTCCCGAGGCGGTGTTCAACCGTATAGTGCCGCGCTTCACCGCGAGCCTTATCCAGTGCGCGGTAGTCGAGTCGTATGCCTCCGAGCAGGGCGCGCGCCGCACCGCAATGGAGAACGCTACCGACAACGCGGACGCGATGACGGAAAGTCTGTCGCTGCTGTACAACAGAGCGCGTCAGGCAAGCATTACAACGGAAATTATTGATATCGTATCCGGCGCTTCGGCTCAGGAATGATATCAGATCAAACGGTTATTTAGCAATTCCTATTAAGAAAGGAAAAGTTATAAAATGACAAATCAGAACAAAGGCACGATAGTCCAGGTTATCGGCGCGGTTTTGGATATCCGCTTTGCGCCCGAAAATCTGCCTAATCTGCTTAACGCTATCGAAATCGATAACAACGGCACAAAGCTCGTTGTCGAGGTAGCGCAGCATATCGGTGACGATCTCGTCCGCTGCATTGCTATGGGCAGCACGGACGGACTTGTCCGCGGTATGGAGGCAGTCGACACGGGAGCGTCGATAAAGGTTCCCGTCGGCGAGCAGACGCTTGGACGTATCTTCAACCTCCTGGGCGAGGCGGTCGACAACAAGCCCCAGCCCGAAACGGAGGAAAAGTGGGAAATTCACCGTCCCGCTCCCTCGTTCGAGGAGCAGGACGCTTCAAACGAGGTTCTCGAAACGGGAATCAAGGTCGTTGACCTTATCTGTCCCTACCTTAAGGGCGGTAAGATCGGTCTGTTCGGCGGCGCGGGTGTTGGCAAGACGGTACTTATTCAGGAGCTTATCAACAACGTCGCTAAGCAGCACGGCGGTATTTCCGTATTTACGGGCGTAGGCGAGCGTACCCGTGAGGGTAACGACCTTTACCGCGAAATGGCGGAATCGGGAGTTATCAACAAGACGGCTCTCGTATACGGTCAGATGAACGAGCCGCCCGGAGCGAGAATGAGAGTTGCGCTGTCGGGTCTGACCATGGCGGAGTATTTCCGTGACAAAATGGGACAGGATGTGCTGCTGTTTATCGACAACATCTTCCGCTTCACGCAGGCAGGCTCGGAGGTTTCCGCGCTGCTCGGACGTATGCCGTCCGCCGTTGGTTATCAGCCGACGCTGGCAACGGAAATGGGCGCTCTTCAGGAGCGTATCACCTCGACGAAGAAAGGCTCTATCACGTCCGTTCAGGCGGTCTATGTACCTGCCGACGACCTTACCGACCCCGCGCCCGCGACGACGTTCGCTCACCTGGACGCTACGACGGTATTGTCGCGTGACATCGCTTCGATGGGTATTTACCCTGCGGTTGATCCGCTGGAGTCCACCTCGAGAATTCTCGCTCCCGATGTTGTCGGACAGGAGCATTACGAGGTAGCGCGCGCGGTTCAGGCGATTTTGCAGCGCTATAACGAGCTTCAGGATATCATCGCGATCCTCGGTATGGACGAGTTGTCCGATGAGGATAAGCTGACGGTTTCCCGCGCGAGAAAAATCCAGCGTTTCCTGTCGCAGCCGTTTTCCGTTGCGGAGCAGTTTACGGGATTTGAGGGCAAGTACGTTCCTCTTAAGGAGACTATCCGCGGCTTTAAGGAGATCATCGAGGGCAAGCACGACGACCTGCCCGAGTCGGCATTCCTCTTTGTCGGCTCGATCGACGAGGCTGTCGAAAAGGCTAAAAAGGGCGGCTAATCAAGTGCGGCTCTCCGCGCAAGCTGTAAAAGCGGAGCGAAGCGAGCATTTTACAGCGCAGCAGCGAACGAAGTGAGCGGCGCGGGAGCCGCACATTCTAAATAAGGAGATAAGAATGACGCCGTTTAGATTACAAATTATCACGCCGGAAAAGACCGTTTTTGACGGCGAGACCGAGCAAGTCATTGTCCGCACAACAGTCGGCGATGTCGGCATTTTGAAAGGGCATGAGCCGTACTGCGCGGCGCTCGGGATAGGTCAGATGCGGATCATGAAGGACGGCGAGTTCCGTCGGGCGGCAACGTCGGGCGGCATTATAAAGGTGTCAAAGGAAATGACGACGATTCTGGTGCAGACCTGCGAATGGTCGGACGAGATTGACGTTGAGCGCGCAAACGCCGCAAAGGCGGCTGCCGAGGAGCGCATAAAGGCGGCGAAGAGCGACAAAGACTTGCTGCTCGCCGACGCAAAGCTTAAGCGCGCCCTCAACCGAATTGATACCTCGAATTTCAAGTAAATACGCTGCGGGGAGCGGCGGTAAAAATGCGGTACCGGACGTATTGTCCGATACCGCGTTTTTTATATTGTAAAATCGGAGAATGCTCTCCGTTTTTTTAGAATCTGTGCCAATAGCGTGGTGCATGGGTTTTCAAGCATAATTTTGACGCAGAAAGCGGCAAAATTTGCCAAAGCTATTGGTATAGATTCTTAATTCTGGCGCTTTACCTGTTCGGTATCAAACGGCGTGTAACAGATCAGTCTGCCGGAGTTCAGGTTTTCGTGATGCATATCTACGGCGGTTATCTGATGGTTTTCATAAGTGGTGTAGTAGTAAATCCCCTTGTCGCAGTTGCAGCAGCAGGTGTAGTGCGTTGTCTGATACCTACCGCTGCCAAGCTCACAGCAGCCGCGTTGGTTCTCAACAGCGCCAAGTATGTGAAAAAACTGTGAAACACACTCGCTCTCCGAATCGCCGCACACGGAATTGCTCTTGACGAACGCCGCGCGTACAAATCTAGACTCCGACGACAGATCGCCGGGAAGTCCTATTGCACCCATTCCTCGGCTGTATGGTTTAAGCGGAAGATTGGAGCAGAAATGATTCTGCGGTTCCTTACATGAAAGCCCCATATAATTGTTAAGCTGCAACATCTGCTGGGGGAATTCGGGGTTGTTTGTGAGCACGCCTGCGGGATTATCGTATACGTGCATACCGCTTGCTGTTGATTCAATAACGATCGCACCGCTTTTGTCCGAGATCATCCAGTGCAGCTCCGCAGCGGGGTATTTATCGGAAAACGCGCCGTTGATAAGGTTGATCTCTTTAAGCAGTTCGCGCGCCTCGTCAAGGTTTCGGCACTGTCCCATTACGAACGGTATAAACTCGTGAGGCGCAAGGTTGTGCTTACCGTCGGTTGGCTCACCGTATTGCGCGTTCCCGACAAAATTCAACCCCGCCATTCCAAGTCCCTTTTCGTTTATACAGTCGTAATACAGCGGATAGTTTTCCGCAACATGAGCCATTCCGATAAAAGCATAATGCTCGGAGCTTCTGCCCGCCGCTCCGTAATCAAAGCAGTAGCAGCGCGGGGTTATCACAACTTTGTCTCCGTAAGAAAAATCGTAGTCCAAAGTTCGCCCGAAGTAATAGTCCTTTTTTGCATAGCCGATGGCTGTACACATAATCGGTCCTCCTTATTTATAAAGTGTTCCGTCTTATATTGTACTTTAACAAACGGAAAATTATTCGGATTTTATAATTAAAATGGGCATAATGCCGCTGAAAATTTTCGTACGCCGTTCCATATCGAGCCGGCGGCGTCGGGATTGAGCACGGCAGAGCAGGCTGCGGGTCGTTGGCAATGTGCCTGAATCCGGCAGCAAGCGCCCCCATGCGGTATCCTCCCGACGGCAAGGCAGGCAGGATATTGCCCGGCAAATAATTCACGCATAAACGTTCATGATTTACCTGGCGCGGAACGGTGTGTTTTTGAGTGCAAATGAATGGACAATTCATTATTCAACCAATGTCTGCTTCTGAGGCAGTTGGGAGTCGAACCCTATACATGTTGAGGTTGCCCTCATTCTGTATTCCTTGGTGACCTCGGTGAAGTCCGAGATCTGTTTGTACAATCGGCAATACGCTTACATATCGGCGCGCAGCCCGCTGCTCCTTGCCCTTATGGCTCGGGAAACAGCTTTGTACCCGTTTATTATACTACTTTTTCGCGCTTAAGTCAAGTGCTAATTTTTTTTGAAAAAGTACTTGATTTTTTTGGGGGTTTGTGATATAATAGATAAGTACTGGGGAAATAACTGTATTTTGTATTGTTGAAGTACGGTTTGGCACGGTATAGCGTTGCGTTCGGGAGCATAGAACCGTCGGAGCGCGTTATAGAGCCGTTTGCGGCACATTGCCTTTGACACTACACTTTCACGGCGTTTTCGCTAACTTAAAATCTCGGTCAAAAATCCGTTTGACCACATGTTTGACCACTTCGGTGGAAAATCCATATTTCGAGGCGTGGCTCAGCTTGGTAGAG
>CAYWIP010000011.1:0-45822 GCA_964458395.1 uncultured Ruminococcus sp. | reverse complement strand
ACACCACCGAGGGAATTCCCGACATAAGCCCCACAAGTCCTCTTGTAAGCGCCGCCGCTTTTCCGTTTGCGTATTTCGCCGCAAAAACCGCGCATAGTATTCCTATAGGAACGCCGATGAGAATTGCTCCGAAAGTACCGTAAACCGAAGTAAGGATAAACGGCAGTATGCCGAACGACGGTTCCGCCGCCGTGGAAGCCCATTCTGTTCCGAACAGAAAATCGCCGAGTCCTATCTCTCCGATAGCCGGCACTCCCGATATAATCAGGAAAACCGTTATTATTACAACAAACCCGACCGCGATAAATCCACACACCGTAAATAACGTCCGCATTGCCGTTTCAAGCAGATCGGCGGCTTTTTTCAATCTTCTTGTGCGGACGTTTCCTTTTACCGCCGTGACGTTCAAAACGTTACCTTGCAACGGGAACCGCACCTGCCTTTGTTATGTATTCCGCGCCGTCCTTGCCCGTGCAGAACTCAAAGAAATCCTTTGCCGCGCCCGCTAACTCGCTGTCCTTTTTGGTGACAAGCACGAAATTGCGCTGGATTTTATATTCTCCGCTCAGTATGGTATCATCGGAGGGCGTTACGCCCTCAACGCTTACGGTCTTGACCGTATCGCCGACAGAAGCCAGCGACGCGTAACCGACAGCATTGGGATTTGACGACACGGTCTGGATAACGTCGCCGGTCGAGGTAAGCTCCTGCGAGTATTTGCACTTTTCGGCGGTCTTGGTAATGGATTCAAAGCCGTCGCGCGTTCCCGAAGCCGCTTCTCTGCCGATACATACAACGGGAGCGTCGCTGCCGCCCACGTCTTTCCAATTCGTGATCTCACCTGTGTAAAGTCCCGCTATCTGTTCCACGGTCAGATCAGCGACGGAATTTTCGTTATTCACAATAATGGCGATACCGTCTATCGCAACGACCGATTCAGTGAGGTTCGCCTTTTCCTCGTCCTTGAGATTGCGGCTTGCAAGCCCGATATCGCATCTGCCGTCCGCGACGGCTTGTATGCCCGATCCCGAGCCTGTGGGATTATAGGTGACCTTAACGTCGCCGTGCTTCTCCATATAAGCCTCGCTGAGGAATCCGATAACCTTTTCCATAGATGTCGAGCCGTCTGTGGAAACCGTCTGCTCACCCTTGCTGCAGCCGGTCAGGGTACTCATCGCCAAAACGGCGGCAATCGCCGCACAACCGATAATCTTCAATGCTTTCATAGTAAATCTCCTTTGAATGTGTTTTTGTTTTGCAATATCAGTTTATCATATTCAATGTTAAGTACGAAAGCAAGGTCGTGTAAAATGTATGTAAATTTTTTGTTCTAAGCGGCTATCGGCGCGGCACATTTTACATAAAAACCCTCCCTTGGCTCACCAAGGGAGGGTTTGTCAAATTTACCGTTAAGGAAACGTTGTTATACCTTGAGCTTTTCAACCTGTGCTTCGAGCATTGCGGACTGTCCGTTCAGTTCCTCGCAGGAAGCCGCGGTCTGCTCCGCCGTTGCGGAATTCTGCTGAACGACTGTGGAGATCTGGTCGATACCGGTCTTTACCTGCTCGATAGACTGTGCCTGATCGTCGGCAGCCGTGGATATCTCACCTATGTACTTGTTGGTGAGATCGGAAAGCTCCGTTACCTGCTTCATGGTATCCGCGGTGCTTTGTGCGATAACCGTGCCCTTGTCTACGGCGGCGATAGTCGCGTTGATAAGCTCGCCGGTCTGTGCCGCGGATTCCGCACTCTTTGCCGCGAGGTTGCGAACCTCGTCCGCAACTACCGCGAAGCCCTTGCCGGCAGCGCCCGCGCGTGCAGCTTCTATAGCCGCGTTCAGTGCGAGAATGTTCGTCTGGAACGCGATATCGTCGATAGCCTTGATAATGTTCTGGATCTGGTCGGACTTCTCCTTGATCTCGTCCATTGCAACGAGCATATTCTTGACCTCGTTGTTCTGGTAGGTGATCTTCTCGGAGCTTTGAATGGATACCTTGCTTGCCTCGGCGGCATTATGGGCGCTCTGCTGAACCTTGGCAGCGATCTCGTTGATGGAAGCGGACAGCTCCTCGATCGCCGCAGCCTGTCTTGTGGTACCCTCGGCAAGGCTTTGCGAACCCTCCGCCAGCTGTGCCGCACCGTTCTTTACATCCTTGGAGGACTGATTGATATTTCCGATGACATCACGGAGCGATCCCTCGATCTGATCAAACGATTCGCTGATCTGAACGAAATCGCCGAGATATGTGACCTTGGGCGTTGCGGTAAAATCGCCGGTAGCCATCTGCGAAAGCACGTTGTTGATATCCGCTACATACGAGTTCAGCTCGCCCTTGGTGAATTCCAGCTTGCGCACGAAGTCGCCAAGCTCGTCGTTGCCGAACTTGTAATCGCTGTCCGGCTCGTTGAGCGCGCCGCGGCTCATGTTATCCGCAACCTTTTCCGCCTCCTGAATCGGACGAAGAACAGTCTTGACAGCGTAAATGCCGATAACTATCAACATAATACCGCCAACAATAACAGCGATTATCGTAGAGGTTAATATCAGCTGAACCTTAAGATTTTCAGCATCCGCAGCCGAAAAGCCCGTAAAGTACGCGCCGACTACCTTGTTATTGATATCAAACATCGGACGGTAGAACACATAGTGTTTCTGACCAAGAATATCAATGACGTCCTCAAACGTTTCGCCGCCGTCGACAACGATCTTTGCGGGTCCATCGGGAATGGGGGTTCCGACTGCTCTTTTGCCGTTGTTTATAATGGTCGTCGCGATTCTGGTCTTATCGCCGATTATCGTGATTTCGGCGGAGCAGCGCTCCTTCAACTCGTCTATCCAGCTCGTTTCGGTAAGGTACATACCCGAAACCGCAGCGCCGCCGTCCGCCGTGCCCTTGGCAGTCTGAAGCGCAAGACCGCTCTTGGAATCGAGCACGACGCCGGAATACCCCGCGCTGGCTCTCGCGAGATTAAAATCCGCGAGGTCAAAGTTTGCCGATTTCCAGACGATATTTCCGTTTGCATCCATAATAGCGGCGTAGTCGTTATCGGTCTTTTTCTTTGCGTTAAAAAACGCGTCAAGCTCTGCAGCGGGAGCATCCGATCTCAGCAGACCGCTGTATTCCATATCGCCGAGCATATCCTCAACCTTGTCAAGCTGAGTTTCTTTTGCTGCGACAAGCGTGTTCATGCTTGTTTCGACCTGCGATCTCATCAGCTTATCCGTATTGTTGCCCGAGAGCCTGACGGTAAAAATGTTTACGACAACGACCGTCATTACAAGGCAAATAATGATTGCGATCAACAGTTTGCGTCCAATTCTAGAATTCATAACTCCGTTCCCTTTCTTATTTCATTGTTTGTGAAAATCAGCCTACAAAAAACACCAAAATAAGTAATTCACACTATTATTATATCAAAGAATAAGGTTTTTGTCAATAAGTATTAACTGTCAATTTACCTAAAAAATCAACGCCGTTTTGTACATTCTATATATTTAAGACGATAAATCATATTGGAGCAAAAAGGGGGAAGTTTCCTTATATCAACGGATTCTTCCCCGATATGGTTTTGTGTAAATCGTTTTCAATATTGGTATTTCCGTTTTTTGGCAATAACAAAAACGATCGTTATAATAAAGGACATAAGCTCCGCAACCACTACCGAAGCCCATATTCCGTCTACCTTAAAGATTATCGGCAGCAGAAGCACCGCCGCGATCTGGAACACGAGCGTCCGCAAAAAAGAGATAAGCGCGGAGATAAGTCCGTTGTTAAGCGCTGTGAACATAGACGAGCCGAAAATGCTCACTCCCGCGAACAGGAACATAAACGAGAATATCCTGAATCCGTGTACCGTCAGATCAAACAGTTCCTTATCGTAGCCGACGAATATGCTTGACAGCGGCGCGGCGAGAGCCTGCGAGGCGGCAAGCATAACAAGCGAGGTGCAGCCGATTATCGTAAAGCTCTTTTTGCGCAGGCTTTTCAGCTCGGCGGTGTTCTTCGCGCCGAAGTTGAAGCCGATAATGGGCGCGGTGCCGACGCTGTAGCCGATAAATATCGCGAGGAATATCATATTGACGTACATCATAACGCCGTACGCCGCAACTCCGTCGTCGCCCGCGAACTGTTTGAGCCGAGCGTTGTACAGCATATTCACAACAGACATCGAGGCTTGCGACACAAACTCCGAGGAGCCGTTCGAGCACGCCTTGCCGACAGCGCGCAGGTCGAATTCCGCCCTGCCCAGACGGAGCAGGCTCGTATTCGGGCGCAGGAAGTATATTACCGGAACGAGACCTCCGACCGCCTGACTTAGTGCCGTAGCAAATGCCGCGCCCGCGATCCCCCAATTAAACGCCCACATAAACAGCGCGTCAAGTATCATATTCAGTACGCCCGACGCAACCGTTACGGCAAGTCCGAGCTTCGGCTTTTCGGCGGTGATAAACAGGCTCTGGAATTCCATTTGCAGCATAAATACGGGCATTGCGAGAACGACTATCCGTCCGTACAGCACACAGTTTTCAAGAAGCTTGCCGTCGGCGCCGAGTAATCCCGCGATAGCCGGCATAAGCGCATAGCCCGCTATCGCAAGCACAATGCCCAGACCCGCCGAAACGTATACCAGCAGAGAAAACAGGCTGTTCGCCTTTTCGCGTTTGCCCTCGCCGAGCGTTTTTGAAACCAGCGCGCTTCCCCCCGCGCCGAACATGAAACCCAGCGAGCCCGTTATCATAAGCGCGGGCATTATAAAATTCACCGCGGTAAATTCGGCTTTTCCCACGATATTCGACACGAAAAGCCCGTCGACCACGCCGTATATCGATGTAAAGATCATCATCGCGATAGACGGCAGCGTAAAGCGGAACAGCTTTTTATAATCGAAGTGTTCCGATAATGCTATCTCTTTTTTCATATTTCATCTCTTGTTCATAAATTAAAGCTTGCTGATCTCGCCGCGTAACTCGTTAAGATATCTTTGCGTAAGGCGGATATACTCCGTGCGCTCTTGTTCCGTCCACGACTCGAAAATTCGGTTCTCGGCGGCGATTACCTTAGCTGCGGTCGCGTCAGTGAGCTTTATGCCCTTGTCCGTAAGCGCGGCGGATTTCTGCTTGCCGTCGACTGCTTTAAGCCGTATAACGCCGTCGCTCTCGAGCTTGCGAAGCGCGGAATTTGCGGTCTGCTTGCTCATTCCCGCAAGGCGGCAGATAAGGCTTATCGGGCAGGGCTTGCCCTCGCCGCGTATCGTGTACAACACCGCAAACGCGCTGTCGGACAGCCCCAGCTTCAGCGCCGCCTCGTGATAGAGCTGATCTATCCCGCCTACGAGATAATTAAATCTGCGAAGCTCTTCCGTTAATGTGTTTTTCATAATCCCTCCAAAACGTCCGAAATCGTACCTTATCATTATAGTACGATTTCATACGTTTGTCAAGGGGGTAAAAAAATTTTTTTTAGTATTGACAAATCCGTGAGAATATGATAAAATATAAAAAAGTTGCCACCGGGTAACGGCGAAAAACGCCATACGCACATCGTTAGGTCTTTGAAGATGTGCGTATGGCGCTTTTGTTTTGGAGGTCATAATGAAAAAGCATTATTTCACGAAAGCGGAGACCGCGCTTTGGGGCGGATCGGTTTTGCTGATAGCGGCGGCGTTCGTGCTGTTCGACAGGACAAATTGGCTCACGCTCGCCGCGTCGCTTATCGGGGTGACCTCGCTTATATTCAGCGCGAAGGGCAACCCCGTCGGTCAGGTACTTATAATAATATTCAGCGTGCTGTACGGGATAATTTCGTTCGGCTTCGCGTATTACGGCGAGATGATAACCTACCTCGGAATGACCGCGCCCATGTCGGTTTTCGCGCTGATATCGTGGCTGAGAAATCCTTACGGCGGCAGCCGCGCGGAGGTCAGGGTGAATCGTATTCACCGCCGCGAGGTCGCTGTGATGTTCGCGGTCTCGGCGGCGGTGACGGCAGGGTTCTACTTTATCCTTAAGGCGTTCGGCACGGCAAATCTGCTGCCGAGTACGCTTTCGGTGACGACAAGCTTTCTCGCGGTGTATCTGACGGCGCGTCGGTGCGCTTTTTTCGCGCTGGCGTACGCCGCGAACGATCTGGTGCTGATACTGCTCTGGACGCTCGCGGCGCTCGGGGATCCGTCGTACATATCGGTAACAGTCTGCTTTGTGACCTTTTTCGTTAACGATATTTACGGTTTTGTCAACTGGACAAAAATATACAGACGACAGAACGGCGGGGAATAAACGCCGTATCATGGCCGTATTTCATAAAAAATTTTACCGCGCCCCGTTTCCGGAGCGCGGTAACTTCTTGTATTCTTTTAAACTGCCGCGAGCATTGCGGACTCGATATCCGCGCCGTTTTCGTGAACTATTATATAGTAATAGCCGTCGTCGGTCTTGCCCTTTACAGCACCGTCTGCAGAAGCCTGCTGACCGGGGTAAAACGCGATATTGGGATCGTTCTTTACCGCGTCAAAGTACGTGTCGATCGCGCCCGAAACCTCTGCTTCGTTATCTGCCTTGGGCTTAACTATAATGACCTTGTAAAGCTGCGCGCTTATAACGTTGGTGCAGAAGCAGTATTCCTCCAAGGATTCCAGATTGAAGTCAGCCGAGAACATGGCTCCAAGGAATTCCTGATCGGAAACGATATCCATTCCAGGCCAGTTGTCCGTCGCAAGCGCGGTCTTTGTAAGATTTCCCGCCTTGTTGTCGGGGAAAGGAAGCCCGCTGTTGTCAATGCCCTCCGGTTCGCTTGTTTCATCGGAAGTAGGGTCGCTGCTTGTATCGGAATCGGTCGAGCTTTCCTCGGGAGTGGATGCGCTGTCCTCGGAAGAGCTGTCGCCCGCGGAGGATTCGCCGTCGGTAGAGGTAGATTCACCGCCGCCTGTAGCCGTCGAAGAGCTGCTCGGGTTCGAGTCGGAATCGTTGGATTTGTTGCTGTCACACGCAGTAAGCGCTGTGAGAAGCATGGTGGAAACCAGGAGCATAGAAACGAATTTTTTCATAAGTATCGTCCTTTCTTTTTCAGTTTTTTACTGTTGCTTTTTTTGCACCGAATACCGTATGCAAACGTTTTCCGGTTGCTTTGAGTATTATAACTTATTCCTGTGAAAAAATCAATACCCAAATGTTATAATTTTTATGAGAATTCCGTGATATTATTATGAACTTTTGCCTGTTAAAAATGCGTTTTATACTTTTGGTAATTTAAGGCGAAAAATAAACAGCCGCAAACGGAGAACCGCTGCAGCTGTTAAAGTTTACCAAAAAGATGCCGGGTATTGCCGTTATGCGCGGGTACTCCCATGTACTAATCGGTGGTGGGTGGTATGAGAGTTAATGGCATTGCTGCCGATAAAACTCAACCGCTGAGGTTATGTCTTATTCTCCCTTTTGCTTAGCGAAGCACTCGCTGCACAGTACGGGTCTGTCTCCCTTCGGCTCGAAGGGAACCTTTGCAACTCCGCCGCATACGGCGCAGGTCGCCTCATAGAAGGTTCTCGCCCCTCTGCCTGCGTTCTTCTTGGCGTCGCGGCAAGCCTTGCATCTCTGCGGCTCGTTCTCGAAGCCCTTTTCAGCGTAGAATTCCTGTTCACCCGCAGTGAATACGAAATCCGCGCCGCAGTCCTTACATTTCAGTGTCTTGTCAGTGTACATAGTAATACCCCTTAAAAAATAGATTTGCCCGGTCGGATTCGCACCGACATCTTTGCTCTGCAATTGTATTGCCGCAACGCTCTGCATTGAGCTAGCGGGTCATATGTTTGTAATTGCCGTTTTTTCCCGTATTTGTAATTTTTCGCCATTAGAACGGCAAACTAATCCCTGTAATAGCGCTTAAGCTTCGCCCGCGCCCTTGAAAGCGCGTTGTCAACGGCTTTCTTGTTAATATTCATTCTCCGGGCGATCTCGCTGTACGAAAGCCCGAAAGCCACGCCTTGTATGCATTTCAGCTCCAGCTCGGTAAGCTCCGTCTTTATCTCCCGCATAACTTCCTCGCTGTTTTCCCTAGCTATAACGATCTCTTCGGGAGTGGGCGCGGGGTCGGCGATATCCTCCAGCCTTTCGGATTCGCTGTCCGCCAGCCGGGAAGTGCGCCTGCGCGACCTTTTTGCAGTGTTGCGCAGCCTGTTCTCAACGCAGACCGACACGAACGACGCGAACTCGCCCTTTTCCTCGCTGTAATTCCGCACGGCGGAAAGCAGTCCCTCCATGCCGTCGGAAACAAGCTCCTCGTAGTCTGCCGCGCCCGAGTATCTCTTAGCGCACGCAAACACCATTTTCATGTACCGTGAGATAAGCTCCGCGAGCTTGGCGCTGTCGGGGGGATCGTTTCGGAGCAATTCCTTATCGCTCAAAGCTGAATAATCGGACATAACCTCACCCTCGGCAAATGAAGAAGCACACAGTAAACCTAACTACACTAATATTTTAACACATTTTATTTGATTTGTCAACAGTTTATTGAAAAAACTAAAAATTCCGACATTTTATCACGAATTTCGGCGTTTGTTTTGTGAAAATTTACCGAGAAAATTTTTCTCGTCCGGTCTTGAAAACGTTTCCGCCAACGCAGTCAATGGCGACTATCAAAGGGAATTCCTTAAATGTAAGACGTTTCACGCTTTCGCAGCCCAGATCCTCGAACGCGATGACCTCGCACGCCGTAATGCACCTGCAAGCCAGAGCGCCCGCGCCGCCGATCGCGCAGAAATACACCGCGCCATTCCTTTTTATAGCCTCGCAGACCGCCTCGGAGCGCTCGCCCTTGCCGATCATCGCGGAAAGTCCCCTGTCAAGAAATTCCGGTGAATACACGTCCATGCGGCTTGAAGTGGTCGGACCGCACGAGCCTATTACCATACCGTCCTTTGCGGCGGTAGGTCCCGCATAGTATATCGCCGCGCCGTTCAATTCATACGGCAGCTCGCCGCCGCAGTCAAGCTGCGCTTTAATACGCTTATGCGCCGCGTCGCGCGAGGTGTAGACAGTGCCGGAAAGCAGCACCTTGTCGCCCGCCCGAAGCGTTTTGGACTTTTCCTTTAACTCACTTGTATCAAGCTTTATCATAATATACCCCTCCGAAAGCAAGCAGTGCGCCGTTCATTTCGCCGAATTGCCGAAATAAACCGATATTGCGGCGCTGAACAATAATATGTAACAGCTTTACAAAAGCAAAGAGCCGAAACAATATTCCGGCTCTTTTATAATCGGATCAAAGATTGCCGAACAAATCGGAGCTCATATCGTCGTCATCGGACGAACCGCCTCCCAGATCGCCGAAATTCCATATTGCGGAGTCGTCCGCGCTCGGAGCCTTGGGATCCTCCGCAATGTTCTTTGCCGGTTCTGCCGCAGCGCTTTCGGGAGCGTCGCCGCCGAAGTTGCCGGATCTCTCCATGGCCTCAAGCTGCTTTTGCAGATCCGCCCAATCCCCGGAAGAGCCCATTCCCATGCTCACAGGCTCCGGCTCGGGTTCCGGTTCCGGTTCGGAAGCTCCGAATGAACCTCCGCCGAATGCTGCCTGCGCCTGTGCGAGAAGCGCCGCCATAGGGTCTTCGGTATCGTCGCCGCCATTGTCCGCGGGAGCGCTGTCATCCATATCCATATTGAAGTCCAGCCCCTCGTCCGCGGGCTTCACAGCGAATTTCTCCTCCTGCTCCTTGACCGCGGCAAGCAGATCGCTGTCAACCTGATTGCCGAGAGCCGAACTTGGAACGGTCTGCGCGATAAGATCTGTCATAAAGCTGCTGTCAAGCTCCGCCTTTGCGTTCTTTTCCGCGTCAAGCGGTCTTACGGCGTCTACCGGCTCGTCGACCGCGGGTTCGTGAACGTGCGAAAGATCGAACGACTCCAGCACCTCCGCCTTGGGCGCGGAAGGATTGATCGGCGCTATATCCTCGCTGCCGAATGCGGTCATATCGTCGTCGGAGCTGTCGTCCGTCAGAGTCGCGAAGAAGTCGCCCGACAGACCCATATCCATATCGGACCCGGCGGGTTTCTCCGGTGCGGGAGCGCTCTTGGGAACCTCCGCCTGCGGCGCGGCGATATTCGAGAAGTCGGGAACAGTTACGGGCGCGGCGGGCGCGGGCATCGATGCTTCTCCGAAAAGCTCGGAGGCCTTTCTGCTCACCTCGCCGAATCCGCTGTTGATAGTTTCAAGATAGTTCCCGAGAACGCGCATAAACTCCTTGGAAGCCGCGCTGTTCGCGCCTGCGGAAGCGCCTGCCGCCGTGCTTTGCGCGCTTGCTATAATGTCGTTTGCGGCCTTTTTGGCTTTTTCAACGACCTCCTGAGCGGTCTTGTTCGCGGCGGCGATGATCTCCGCCGACTTCTTTTCCGCCGCAGACGTGTCGATCCTGCCCGGCGCGGCAGCGGGGGCTGCGGTCTTGGATTTGAGCTTTCTTTTCAGCTCGTCTATCTGGATAGCCATGCTTTCCGCGTTGCGGCGCTCGGTCTTTGCCTGGATCTCCAGCTCCGCTATTTTTTCGGCAGCCTGTTTTTCAGCCGCTTTAACTCTGTTTTCGGCTTCCTCTGCGGTTTTTACGGCTGCGGCGGTCTTTTCGTCGTTAGCCCTTTTTTCCGCCTCCATCTCCTTCATAGTTTTGCGAAGATTGCTTATGTATTCGTTAACCTCGTTTTTGTCGAAACCGTTTAAAGCGCTTTTGAATCCGCCTTCGCCTGCCATAATAAATTACTCCCCTCGAAAATAAAATTGACGCCGGCACGCGGGCAGACAAGTCCGCGCACTACTCTATATTCAATTATAACATAAAAATCCGAGATATACAAGTGTTTTAGCAAATTTTATAAATATGTAGATTTTGGAAGTGCATTTTTGTGAAATGTCACCAAAGAAAAGCCGAGGAATTTGTGATATTCATAGATTTTCGCATTTGTTTGGGAAATATGGTTGTTTTTTTGGTGAAAAATGTGTATAATTATGTTTAGGGAGCAGGGGAACATTGTGCTTTCTGTGTATGCGGTTATGAAAAATTTAATTCGGCAGAGAGGCAGACGCCTGTCTGCATAACGGCTTCGCTGTGTGTTACAGCTTAATGCTGCTGTTCGTTGGCGCTGCAGCGGAGCAGAGGCGAAGAAGCCGTTTTCGGGTGAACGCGCAGAGCGCCGGAAGCGGAACGCGGTTCGCCGAAATTTCGCGGTTTTTCAATAAGGAGGGATAAATATGCTGGACAAGACAATGACATTTTCTGTGCACGAGGATCGTGAGAACGAGATGAAAGAGATACTCACTACCGTATACGATGCGCTGAAACAGAAGGGATATAATCCCATAAATCAGTTGGTAGGCTATATTCTGTCGGAGGATCCTACATATATCACCACGTTCAACAACGCGCGGGGTCTTATCCGTCATATCGACAGGGACGAGCTTTTGCAGGTGTTGGTAAAATCTTATCTGACGAATTGATTTTGCAGAGTTTTCCGAAGCTTCTTGCAAGACTTGGCTTTATAGGAAAAAAAGTTGCGCTTCGCGGTTTTGGCGGAGCGTGATTTTTTGCACAGCTTGTGCATTTACGAGAGCGCGGCCTTTACAAAAAACGGCTTTTTTAATGATTTTAGTATAAAATGCACAAAAAAATTTTTATTGCTTTGTAAGATTGCTACGATTTTGTTCTTGACAGATTATGAATTAAATGGTATAGTAAAATTGCAAAGAAAATTATTGCGGGCGTTTTAAACCGCGGTGATTTTCCGGATATATAATTATTGCTTGTGTATGAAAAGAAAGGAAATGTGTTATGAAGAATTTATTCAAGCGCGTTGCTGCCGTTTCTCTGGCAGCGGCGATGACGCTCGGATTTGCGGGCTGCAACAGCAACGACAATTCCGGAAGCTCCAACAACGGCAGTTCCGATAACGGCGGCGCTGCGGGCAACGGCGGAACTCTCGTTATAGGCGGTATCGGTCCCGTTACCGGCGAGAACGCCCAGTACGGCATTGCTGTAAGGAACGGTCTTAATCTCGCGGCTGACGAGATCAACGCGAACGGCGGCGTAAACGGCATGACCCTTAAGATCGAGTTTGAGGACGACGTAGCGGAGCCCGAAAAAGGTCTGAACGCCTACAATGCCCTTAAGGACAAGGATATGAAGATGCTGCTCGGCACGGTAACCTCCGGCTCCTGCGCGGCTGTCGCGGTAAAGGCGGCGGAGGACAATATGTTCCTGCTCACTCCGTCCGGCTCGTCCGTGGCTTGCGTTACGGCCGGCGACAACTGCTTCCGTATGTGCTTCAGCGACCCGCAGCAGGGTCCTATCGCGGCGGATTATATCGCAGATCACCTCGGCGTAAAGAAGATAGGTATAATCTACAACAACGCGTCCGACTACTCCAAGGGCATCTATCAGGGCTTTAAAGATGAAGCGGGCAAGAAGGGGCTTGAGATCGTAGCGGAAGCGACGTTCGACAAGGATACCGAGACCGACTTCAACGCGCAGATCCAGACTATTGCCGACAGCGGCGCCGAGCTTCTGTTCTGCCCGTTCTACTACAATGCTGCGGCTATGATACTCCAGCAGTCCAAGGATAAGCTCGATATCCCCGTATTCGGCGGCGATGGTCTTGACGGTCTTATCGGTCTGCTCGAGGACGGCGGCAACGTAGATCTTGCGGAGGGCGTTTACGTAATGAGCCCGTATGCGGCTTCTTCCACCGAGCCCAAGTCCGCGGCGTTCACCAAGGCATATCAGGATAAGTTCCCGAACGATCAGGTAAACCAGTTCGCGGCTGACGCTTACGACTGCGTATACGCGATAAAGCAGGCGCTTGAGCATGCGGACGTGAAGGACGCTTCCATTTCCGCTTCCGACCTCTGCGACAAGCTCAAGGCGGCTATGACCGAGATCGAGTTCGACGGCGTTACCGGCAAGACCAAGTGGAGCAAGGAAGGCGAGCCCGAAAGAGAGCCTTTGGTTTGGAAGATCGCCGTAAAGGACGGCAAGGGCACTTACGAGGCTGCTCAGTAAGCGCTTAAAACAATTTTATCTGCATACCGTACAAGGGCGTACGCTCTTGTGCGGGTTTTGCATATTTTTAAACGTTAGAGGTGAGCGGTAGGATAAGCCCGCTTACTTCTTATCTCTAACATTTAAAGATGAAGTTCATGAGGAGAGAACGTTATGAGTTTTGTTTCGTATTTGGTCAGCGGTATAAGTCTGGGCAGTATTTACGCGCTGATAGCCCTCGGATACACTATGGTCTACGGCATAGCCAAAATGCTCAATTTCGCGCATGGCGACATAATAATGGTGGGCGGCTACGCTGCGTTTATCACAATGGCGGCAAACTGGTGTCCGGTGTGGCTTTCAATGTTGATAACAGTCACGGTATGCACGCTGCTGGGTGTGGTCATCGAGAAGGTGGCGTACAAGCCCCTGCGCGAGGCTCCCCCTCTTGCGGTTCTGATAACCGCTATCGGCGTAAGCTATCTGCTGCAGAACATCGCGCTGCTCACCCAAGGCTCCGCACCGAAGATGTTCAAGTCCATAGCCGCGGGCGCTCCTCCTTTTTTGCAGGTGTTCGATGAAAAGGGCGCGGTTTTCTTCGCGGCTAATCCTTATAAAGAGGAAGGTCTGAAGCCCGTGCTCACTATCTCGATGGAAACGTTCCTCGCGATAGTGGTGTCGATAGTAATTATGGTGCTGCTCACGCTTTTCATCAACAAGACCAAGGCGGGCAAGGCAATGCTGGCGTGCAGCGAGGATCGCGGCGCGGCGCAGCTTATGGGCATAAACGTAAACGGTACTATCACGCTTACGTTTGCTATAGGCTCCGCGCTGGCGGCGGTGGCGGCGGTGCTGATGTGCTCGGCTTATCCGCAGATCTCGCCCTACACGGGCGCTATGCCCGGCATAAAGGCGTTTGTCGCGGCTGTGTTCGGCGGCATAGGCAGCATACCGGGCGCGATGATAGGCGGCGTGCTGCTGGGCGTTATCGAGATATTAGCCAAGGGATACATTTCAACGCAGCTTTCGGACGCCATAGTGTTTTCGGTGCTTATAATCGTTCTTGTGGTGCGTCCTACGGGTATTATGGGCAGAAAGATCAACGAAAAGGTATAAGACTATGAAGAAACAAACGTTAAACGATCTGATAACCTTCGGCTGCACCGCAGTGCTGTGCGTTACTATGGCGGTTTTGTCATCTGCGGGCGCTCTTGACGGCAATAATATGCTCAAGGGTCTGCTTGTCCTGATCGGGATACACATTATACTTGCGCTCTCGCTGAATCTGACTGTCGGGATACTCGGCGAGCTGTCGCTCGGTCACGCGGGATTTATGTGCGTGGGCGCGCTGATGGGCGGAACGGTGTCCCAGATAGTCGGCATTTACGCGGCGGGTTGCCCGGCGGGAGTGAGGCTTACGATCTCGCTCATTTGTTCTGGCGTAATGGCGGCGATCTTCGGGGTGCTTATCGGCATACCCGTTTTAAGACTGCGCGGCGATTATCTTGCCATAGTAACTCTGGGCTTTGGTGAAATTATGAAATCGCTTGCCAACAATATGTACCTGTCCTCCGATAAAAACGGGCTTCATTTCGGTTTTACGAAACCCCCGGAGAACATCGATGCGGCAACGGAGAAACAGATACTAAAGGGCGCCATAGGCATACAGGCGCCGCAGGACACGGACGTCTGGGCGACGACGATAGTGCTTCTGCTGACGCTGCTGGTGCTGATCACCTTTATTTCGTCGAAGTCGGGGCGCGCGTGTATGGCTGTCCGCGATAACTACATCGCGGCGCAGTCGGTCGGAATAAACGTCACGAAGTTCAGATTGATGGCGTTTTCCGTTTCGGCGGCTATGGCGGGCATAGCGGGCGGACTGTATGTTCATTCGATACCCATGGTTTCGTTCGTGAAGTTTGACTACAACTATTCGATACTTATCCTCGTGTTCGTGGTGCTCGGCGGACTGGGCAGTCTGCGCGGCTCGATAATCTCAACGATAATTCTGTACACGCTTCCCGAGATATTCCGCGAGGTCGGGGATTACCGTATGCTCATTTACGCTATCGTGCTTATCTGCATGATGATCTTTAACAACGCTCCGTTCTTCGTTCAGCTCAGGGAACGTATCGGCGCGTCCGCTCCCGTCCGTAAGCTGAAGGGGATATTCAAGAAAAAGAAAGCGGGAGGTGCCGAATAAATGAGCGAAAAAAATACTCCCATTCTTGAGGTCAAGGAGCTTTCCATTCAGTTCGGCGGACTGCACGCAGTCGACGGGCTGAATATGCGCGTCAATAAGGGGCAGCTTTACGGTCTTATCGGACCGAACGGCGCGGGCAAGACCACCGTGTTCAATATGCTGACGGGCGTTTATAAGCCGACTTCCGGAGGTATCTTCCTCGACGGAGTGAATATCACGGGAAAATCTCCCGTGGATATAAACAAGAGCGGCATTGCCAGAACCTTTCAGAATATACGTTTGTTTAAGGCGATGAGCGTCCTCGACAATGTTAAAGTCGGAATGCAGAACAGCACAAAGTATACGACGATCGAGGGTATTTTCCGTCTGCCGCGTTATTTTAAGGAAGAGAAGCAGATGAACGAAAAGGCTGTCGAGCTGCTGAAGGTGTTCGATCTGGACGGTGAAAAGGATCAGCTTGCGGCGAATCTGCCTTACGGAAAGCAGAGAAAGCTCGAGATCGCTCGGGCGCTTGCGACCAATCCGAAGCTGCTGCTGCTTGACGAACCCGCGGCGGGTATGAACCCGAACGAGACCGCGGAGCTTATGGACACGATCCGCTTTGTGCGCGAAAAATTCGATATGACGATCCTGCTGATAGAGCACGATATGAAGCTGGTCGCGGGTATCTGCGAGGAGCTTACCGTGCTGAACTTCGGTCAGGAGCTTGCTCAGGGCGAGACCTCGGCGGTGCTTAACGATCCGAAGGTCATCACCGCCTACTTGGGCGATTAAGGGGGCGCTGTATATGTCAATGCTGGAAATTGAAAATCTGGAGGTATACTACGGCGCTATCAACGCGATCAAGGGTATTTCCTTTAACGTTGAGCAGGGCGAGGTAATCGCGCTCATCGGCGCGAACGGCGCGGGCAAGACCACCATTCTTCACACCGTAACGGGGCTTGTATCGGCAAAGCACGGCTCGATAAAATTCAACGGTAAGGAGCTTACGAAAACTCCCGCGCATAAGATCGTCGGAATGGGCATGGCGCACGTTCCCGAGGGGCGCCGCGTGTTTGCGCAGCTTTCGGTCTACGAGAATCTTATGCTCGGCGCGTATACCCGCAAGGACAAGGCGGAGATAAACGAGAGCATAGAGCGCGTTTACGAGCGCTTTCCGAGATTAAAGGAGCGCCGCAGTCAATCGGCGGGAACGCTCTCGGGCGGCGAACAGCAGATGCTGGCAATGGGCAGAGCGCTGATGTCAAAGCCGACGATAATCCTTATGGACGAGCCGTCAATGGGACTTTCGCCGCTTTATGTAAGCGAAATTTTTGATATTATTCAGGAGATCAACAAGTCGGGAACGACGGTTTTGCTGGTCGAGCAGAACGCGAAAAAGGCGCTTTCGATCGCGAACAGGGCGTACGTTCTGGAAACGGGCAGGATCGCGCTGTCGGGCGACGCTCATGAGCTTATGGACAACGAGCAGGTCAAGAAAGCGTATCTGGGCGAATAAGTTTAAGGGGTAATTATGGATAAATTTATTATCACGATAGCAAGAGGTTACGGCAGCGGCGGTCGCACTATCGGTCAGATGCTGTCAAAAAAGCTGGGGATCGACTTTTACGATAAGGATCTGATAAAGCTCGCCTCCGAGGAGAGCGGTATCAACGAGGCTCTTTTCGGGCAGAATGACGAAAAGACAAAGGCGGGCGTTTTCGGGAAAACGGGCGTGTACAAGGGCGGCGTGATCCCGCCCGATAAGAAGTCGTTCACGTCCGAGGAGAATTTGTTTAATTATCAGGCTATGGTGATGAAGAAGCTCGCGGACGAGAAGTCCTGCATTATCGTCGGACGGTGCGCGGATTTCGTACTGAGCGGACGCACCGACGTGGTGCGCGTGTTCGTGTACGCGGACGAGGAAAACTGCGTTAGGAACGTCGCCGAGGTCAAGGGCATTACCGACCGCAGGGAGGCGCTTAAAAAGATCGCCGTTATCGACAAGGAACGCGCGGCATACTACAAGGCGCATACGGGCAGAGAATGGATCGACGCGCGCAATTACGATCTGTGCCTTAACAGCGGGGATCTCGGGTTTGACAAGTGCGTGGATATTATCGTGAACTATATAAAGATAAAGCTTGGGTGACGGTATAGCAGATACCGCAAAGCGCTCGGTTATCGGTTTTTACGCGACAGAAAATCCTTTTATAACTACATCACAAAATAAACCCATTCCGATGACAAGGAGATGAACGCGATGAAAAAACCGGCAGTGCCGGCAGTATTAACGCTGATATTGTTTCTTGCCGCATGTAGTCTTATTACATCGGACAGCGGCTCCGATTATTCCTCTTCTGTTAGCAGTGAGAGCGGAGCTTCCGAAAGCTCTTTCGATACTTCAATCGAGGACAGCTCCGAACCTCCCGGCGGAATAACTTCCGGCTCGGAGCTTCCCGACAACTTTGCAATAAGCGATTATATAAACGGATTTGACGACGCGTCGCTTATGAGCTGCTCGTATATCAATGATATGCTGATTCTCCAGGCAGACGATTCGGCGGTAGAAAAAGCGGTTGAAAAATACAAGGACTCGGAGTTTTACACCGAGGCTCTTGAGCTTGCCAACGAGATGTTTCGCTTTGACAACGGCGAGCTTGCGGAAACCGGAACGGCAGACGCTCCGGCTTGGCTGGGATATGAATACAAGGACTATTATATCGTTCAATCGGAAACGTCCGGGATCGACTTTCGTTACGACGTAGTGTCAAGCGTCAGGTATACGCTTGACGGAGAGAACGAGGAAAGCATCGTTCTGCTTAAGGTTCCGCTGCCGTTGTCGAAATGCGACTCGTCCGCGCACGCCGGATTTCATGTTCCGGTTTACGTAAACTCCGACGGCGAGGCGCATATCTTGTACGACGTCTGCCGTCAGGACTACGGTCTGTTTAAGCTGATAGCCTACTCGGACGGCACCGTTCACGCTTTGTTCGGTTTCGGTCACAATGAGGGCGGGCAGCAGGGCGCGGTCTATTCGTTTAAGAACGGTATGCCCAAGCCGGAGCTTTCGGGCTGCCCGATCTCAGTTTATCAGGGCATGTTAATGGGCGGTTTTGGCTGGAACACCTTCGAGCCGTTTATGCTTGACGGAGAGAGCGGCGAATTCTGTGCCGTCGCGGCGGTTCCGCCCGGCGCGGAGCTTGCGGAGATGATCTGCTCCGACGTGATCATACGGACGTATGTTCCCAACGCTTGGGAAATGTATCGGAATAACCGTATCCAGATCATCGGCGGCAAATATATAACTTTCAATACGGGTATGCCTTGGAGCGACTATACGTTTATTTACAACTCCGGGTATAAGTGCTTTGAGAGGGTCGAACCCGTTTCGGTAACGGGCAGCGCCCTGCCGGAGCAGATAACGAAATCATATAATATAAAGCTGTAAGCCATTGCATTCATTTACATTACACGGAAAGGAAAATTTTATGAAAAAAACAGCAGTATTATCAACGGTATTGGCATTCACATTAACGCTTACCGCGTGCAGCACCAATTGGGAGGATTCCTCCGACGCTTCAAACGATTACGAGTTCTCCGAAACGGACAGTTCCGAACCGCAGAGCGCAAGCTCGTCCGTTCAGTTTTCAAGTGCCGAACGCACGGAAAGCTCAACGGCTTCAAGCTCCGCCTCCGCTTCTCAAAGCACATGGCGGACCCCCAACCTCACGCCGCAGCTCACAAGCGATTACGACGAGGATTTCTTCGGGAACGATCTTTTTATCGGCGACAGCATTTTCACGGGGCTTTATCTGTATTCCTATATTGACCGCGAAAACGTTGCGGCAGTCGGCGGATATACGCCGTACCGCGCGCTGAATTCCGCTTTTGACGAGGATTTTTACATAGGCAGCGCCGCGGATTACGCAAAGGAAAGGCAGCCCGAACATATTATAATTATGCTCGGGTCAAACGGACTGACACCTCAGACCGACCTTGAGGATTATGGAAACGACTACCGCGAGCTGCTGAATTCTTTGAAAACCAACTGCCCGAACAGCGAGATATGTGTGGTTTCCGTTCCGCCGATAACCGCGAACAGCTCCATGGCAAGCTATTCGGGGATCACGAACGCGCTGATCGACGAGCTGAATGAAGTAATATTCGCCCTGTGCAATGATCTTGAAATTGCGTACTGCGACCTCAATTCCGTTTTAAAGGACGATAAAGGGTATTTCAACGAGGATTATGTGTACGATGACGGTATGCATTTTGTCGGAAGAACATATCCCGTTTTGCTGTCGAGAGTTCAGAAAACGCTTGAGGCGGCATATACGAACAATGTTTCGGACAATACGCCGGATATTTCCAAAAAGACCTCGGCGCTCCTTGAGGAGATAGACCTTCCGGAAATGGTGGAGATAACAGCAGACGGCTTAAATCTTTTCTTCGGTGTAGATGAGGCTGACGTATCCGAATTTTCCGCGTACTTATGCGGTTCGGGAGCTGTGCCCGACGAATTCGGCATATTTATCGTCAAGGACGCGGACGCCGCAGACCGTGTTGCAGCCGCACTCAACGAGAGAGCAGAGCGGCAGCGTAAGATGTTCAAGGATTATCTGCCAAACGAAATGTACAAGTTCGACGATTGTTTTGTTGAGATCAACGGTACCGTCGTGACCTATGCGGTCTGCGCGGACAATTCAAAGGCGATAGAGCTTCTCGGATAAAAACGGACTTTATGTTTTTTTAACGGGGCATTATCCGCTGTGATAATGCCCCGTTTGATCGGTTTTCGGTATCTCTATAGCGCTTATATCGCCGTGCTTTGCTGAAATTGGAGAAAAAAATGAAATTTTTCTTAAAAAATTGATTGATTTATTTTTTAGGGTATGCTATAATGTGTTCAACTAAATTATTATCCGGAGGGCAAACTATGGGAAAAATAACGCTTGACTGGAATAAATATGTTTCGGCGGCGCGGGCTGCTGTCGCGGAGGGCGTCGTTATGCTGGAGAACAACGGCGCTCTGCCGCTGAAAAAGGACGAGGAGCTTGCGGTGTTCGGACGCGTTCAGGAGCATTACTACAAGAGCGGCACGGGCTCGGGCGGCATGGTGAACGTCGACAAGGTGTACAATATCACCGACGGGCTTGTTGAATGCGGGATCTCGCTCAACAAGAAGCTTCGCGCTGTGTATGCCGAATGGGAGAAGTCAAATCCGTTCGACCCGGGCGTGGGCTGGGGCGGAGAGCCGTGGTCGCAGAAGGAAATGCCGCTCGACGACGCGGTATGCGCAATGGCTGCCGAAACGTCCGCGGCAGCGCTCTGCATTATCGGCAGAACGGCGGGCGAGGAGCAGGATTCCACCGACACCGAGGGTTCGTTCCGGCTGACGGCGGCTGAGCTGGATATGCTGAAAAAGGTGCGTGCGCATTTCGGGAAGATGACCGTTGTGCTGAACGTCGGCGGGATAATCGACATGAGCTTTGTTAAGGACGTTAAGCCCGACGCGGTTCTGTATGTCTGGCAGGGCGGAATGATCGGCGGTCTCGGCACGGCGGACGTGCTTGTCGGGAATGTTTCCCCGAGCGGAAAATTATCCGATACTATCGCGCGGAGCGTCGCGGATTATCCCTCGGCGAACCGGTTCGGAAACACCGAGCGCGAGTTCTACTGTGAGGACGTGTATGTTGGTTACCGCTATTTTGAAACGTTCGCAAAGGACAAGGTACTGTATCCGTTCGGGTACGGACTTTCGTACGCTAAATTTGAATTAAGTACCTCCGTAGCCCCCCAAAGCTCGGCGATAGCGCTTGACGTTACCGTAAAGAACGTCGGCGGCTTTGACGGAAAAGAGGTCGTTCAGGTGTATTTCCAAGCGCCGCAGGGAAAGCTGGGCAATCCGCTGAGGCAGCTTTGCGCGTTCGGGAAAACAAAAACGCTCGCTCCCGGGGAAGCGCAGACGCTGCGTTTTGAGATAGCGCTTGACGACTTAGCAAGTTACGACGACGGCGGCATTACGGGAAACAAGTCCTGTTATGTCCGCGAAGCCGGCGAATTTTCGCTTTATGTGGGAACGGACGTGCGCGGCGCGGAAAAGGTTTACGGGTTCGTTCAGACGGACACCGTTGTCGTAAAACGGCTGAGCGAGGTTCTTGCACCCGTGCTGCCGTTTGAACGCATTAAGCCCGCTAGTGATAACGGCAGGTTCTCCGTGACAATGGAGAGCGTTCCTACGGCGACCGTGGATATGGACGAGCGCCGCGCGGAAAATCTCCCGAAAGAAATTCCGCAGACGGGCGACAGGGGCATCAAGCTCGCGGACGTTGCCGACGGAAAAAACACAATGGACGAATTTATCGCGCAGCTTTCGGATTACGATCTGTCCTGTATCATACGCGGCGAGGGCATGGGAAGTCCCAAGGTAACGCCCGGCACGGCTGCCGCATTCGGCGGAGTTACCGATAATTTGAAGGGCTTCGGGATACCCGCGGGCTGCTGTGACGACGGACCTTCGGGTATGCGGCTGGACTGCGGAACAAAGGCGTTCAGTCTGCCGAACGGTACGCTTCTGGCAAGCACGTTCAACACGGAGCTTGCGGAGGAACTGTTCGCGATAGCGGGTATCGAGATCGCCGCGAACAACGTTGAGTGCCTGCTCGGTCCGGGAATGAACATTCATCGTCACCCGCTCAACGGGCGCAACTTCGAGTATTTCAGCGAGGATCCGTGTCTTACGGGAAAACTCGCCGCGGCGGAGCTTCGCGGACTGCATAAGACGGGCGTTACGGGAACGATCAAGCATTTCTGCGGCAACAATCAGGAAACGGGGCGGCACACTATAGATTCGGTAATCTCCGAGAGGGCGCTCCGCGAGATATACCTTAAAGGCTTTGAGATCGCCGTAAGGGAGGGCGGCGCCAAGACCGTCATGACGACCTACGGCTCGCTGAACGGGCTGTGGACGGCCGGGAACTACGACCTCTGCACCACAGTCCTGCGCGGCGAATGGGGCTTCAAGGGCTTTGTGATGACCGACTGGTGGAGCGATATGAATGACCGTGGTGGAGCGCCCTCCAAGAACAACTTCGCGGCTATGGCGAGAGCGCAGAACGACGTTTATATGGTCTGCGCGGATTCCTCGAAAAATCTTATCGGCGACAACACTCTGTCCTCGCTTGAGGCGGGAACGCTTACGCGCGGAGAATTACAGAGAAACGCCGCCAATATCTGCCGAACGGTCATGGAAATGCGCGCGATGGAGCGGCTTCGCGGAACTGCCGACGAGATCGAAATTATCAACCGCCCCTACGAGGACGACAGCTACGACGCGGAGGACGTGATCTTCCACCCGACAAGGAACGGCGAGCTGACGCTGTCGCTCGGCGGCGTCAGCACCGAAAAGGGAACGTCATATCTGTTCGCGTTCGACGTTGACATTCCGGGCAAGTACTTGGTAACGCTCTCGGCGAGATCGGAGCTCAGCGCGACCGCGCAGACTCCCGTAACTCTCTTTACGACGGGATTTCCGTCGGCGGTTTTCACCTACAACGGCACGGGCGGCGAATGGCACGAGATAGAGCGCGAGGTGAATATGTACCAGCGGTTCCTTATATGCAGGCTGTATTTCGGCGGGAGCGGTCTGGAGCTTAAGGAGATACGGATAAAGCTTATAAAATAAGATTTGCCGAAAATTCGTGCGGTATCCTGTCAAGACGCAAAAAAGCGGAGGTTTTTCCTCCGCTTTTTATTTGAGAACAGTATGCTCAGGCGTATAATAAGACAATGCCGCCGTTGTGCGAACGCTTTAGCCGACCGCCATGACATACTCCCCCGCGCCGTCCGTGACCGTATCGGGTTCGGAACTGCCGACAAAGAGCGCCAGAAAGGCTATCGAAACAGAAAGTGCTATGACTGCGATGTGGCTTTTTTTCATCTTACTGTCCTCCGTATATTTTATCAAGGCGCGGAAGTCCGGGAACGGGGGAGAATTGGGAGAAACAGCTTTGGCAGGTGGACAGATTCCGCCCCGCACCTCCGCGCCTTGGAAAAAACGTAATAAGTGATTTTTGCCCTCCGGGGCTTTGGGAATTTTTCCCTCTTTAATATTTACCCCTCTATATAATAAAACGTTAAAAAAGGCAAAATGTTACACTTTTTTTGAAATATTTTTTATTTTTGTAGATATGCACAAAATATTGTTGTTGAATTTGTTCTATACTACAAGAAGATAATATCCTCTTTGATACAGAGGAAATGTCAATTAAGTGATTTGTTTGTTAATTAAGTGATTTTTATTGAAAAGGACGGCGTATTCTGCTAAACTTATATATGCAAATTTTTAAGGAGGAGAATGATTTATGAAAAGAAAAAGTCTGCTCACAAGCATCTTGTTGTCATCGGCCGGAATGTTGGCTGCCGCGCTTATAGCGGTCTGCCTCATTTTTTCCGTGAATGTCAATATCCGGTACACAAGTTCAATTAAATCGGATCTGTATCATACCGTCGCGGCGGAATCCGCGAAAATGGACACATGGTTCACCAAGCATACGACCATAGCGGAGGACTTCGCTAAAACGGCAGTGGAACAGCAATTCCACGGAGAAGCGCTGCAAAAGCATATGCTTGACGTTGTTCACACCGCCTCGGAAAGCATTATGAACGGATATCTCGCGTGGGAAACCGATACCGTGGGAATGGTGTGCAGCGTTTATCCCGTTGCCGAGGATTACGTCGCTCAGGAACGCGGCTGGTATCAAAGCGCCAAGAGCACCCGCGCCACGATCGTTACCGACCCGTACATAGACGCGATAACCGGAAAGATCGTTATCACCGTCGCAAGTCCGCTGCTGTCCGGTAACGAGGTGCTGGGCGTGTGCGGTCTGGATATCGAGATAAGCGAGCTGGTTTCGGTATGTCAGGGTCTGAAAGCGGACGAGGGCGGCTATGCGGTTCTGGTAGACGGCAGCGATAATATAGTAGCTCACGCCGAAAATCAGGAATATTCGCACCAATTGCTTGCCGACGGCAAGACCGAAAAGGTCACGAAGCTTGTTGATATCGCGCCTATTTACAAGGATGTTCTCGCGGCGGCGGGAAGCACGAACGTCGTTTCGGGCAAGGGCTACGACGGCTCTATGCGCTATTTCCCCGTTGTACCGATAGGCGACACGGGCTGGAAGGTGCTTTACGCGGCGGATTATGACGAGGCGATGTCAAAGCTTAACAACATAGTTATTCTGGCGGTGATAGTTTCTCTCGCGGCGATATTCGGCGGAGGACTGTTCTTCTGGCTGAAGTTCACAAAGCGTTTAAAGCCGCTGTCGGCGATAGAGAATATCGTCACGGATATGTCTAACGGCGTTCTGGAGCACAACTATCCTAATGCCGAGAACGATGAGATCGGCACTATCTGCAGCGCGCTTATGCGGACAAATATATCGCTTAAATCATACATTGACGAGATCGAAAGAATACTTGCGGATATGGCGGACGGAAAATTCACATATGACAGCTCGGTAAAATTTGTCGGGGAATTCACCGCTATGGAGCAGTCGATAAAGCATATCTGCAGCGCGATGAATTCCACATTTGCGGAGCTTAACACGGTATCGGAGCAGATATCGGGCGGCTCAAGAAGCGTTTCGGTCGGAGCTTCGGAGCTTGCGCGCGCCGTCAACGACGAAACAAGGCTTATCGTCGAGGTTTCCGAAAATCTCGGAGATATCAACAACAGAGTTTCGCAGTCCGCGGAAAACGCGGTCTCGGTCAAGGAAAAGTCGCTCAGGGCGGCGGACACCGTAAGCGCGGGCAACGAAAAAATGCAGGAGCTTGTAAATATCATGGACAGCATTTCGCGCTCAGCGGACGAGATAGTCAAGATCAACTCCACTATCGAGGACATTGCTTTCCAGACGAATATACTCGCGCTGAACGCGTCTATCGAGGCGGCGCGCGCGGGAGCGGCGGGCAAGGGCTTTGCCGTCGTCGCGGAGGAGGTGCGCAATCTCGCGGCGAAATCCTCGGACGCGTCGAAAATCACGGCGGAGCTTATCGAGCATACCGTAAAGGCTATTGAAAGCGGTACGGCGGCGGCAAACTTAACGGCTGAAATGCTCGGCGAGATCGTTGTGGAAACGAACTCGATAAGCGGCTCGGTATCGGAGATAGCCGATGTTTCCGAGGAGCAGAAGTCCATGCTCGCGGAGATATCCGTAAAGCTCGGCGAGGTCGAGGCGGTTATTGAGAAAACGGATTCCGCCGCGCAGAATTCCGCCGCGGCAAGCGAGGAGCTTGACAGTCAGGCGGCTCTGCTTAAGGAACATCTCGACCGCTTCGGATAAAATATATGCTTATGTCATATAAGTGATTTTTTCGTCGTTTAAGTGCAAAGTATTGAAAATCGGATGAAATTCTGTTATACTGAAATAGCAGAGGGGCGGTATTGTGAACCAAAATAAGCGGCCTCATATCCTCTTACCGAACCTCGCCCCGAAGCAGAATACCTTGGGCCCCGGCATATGCCGGGGCTTTTGGGTTATTTTCATAAAGGAAAACGGCGTGTCCGGCAAAAATCTTCCGCCGCCAAAGCAGTGCTTGTGATCAGATGTTTGACCGATCTCAAAAAAGCTCCGGCGAGGTGCGGATATTTTCGTACTTCGCCGGAGCATATGCGATTATTCTCCCGAGAGCAGATTTTTCGGCGTGATCTTTTTCACGCGCAGCGACATCAGACAAGCCGCCCCGAACGCGAACAGTACCAGTACCGTTCCCGAAATTATACTTATACCCACAGGCACGATAAAGACTCCCTTGACTATCCCCACTCCGCTTAAAAAAACAGCCATAAGCGGATTTATCAGCCACATACTTACCGCGATACCGACAGCCGCGGAAAATATTATTGACGGCATAAAGCTCATTGCGGTCTGTAGTACAAGCTGCCCGGCGGTAAAGCCAAGAGCCTTTAAAATGCCGTAATCGCGCTTTTTGTTGTTCAGCATTGTCCTCACCAGCAGGTACATCACAAAAACTATCACAATGCAGCTTATTATCACAATGGCTATTACAAGGAACGTCATCAGCGAAACATACACGCCGCCCGTGCTTTCTATGATAGATATAATGTTTTGCAAAGCATTCACGTCGCTGCCGAAACGATCGGACAGCCCGATGTTGAAACCGTCAATATCCGTTCCCTCCGTCAGGTTTACATAGTAGGTAACGTTTGGCAGGGAAGCGATCTTTTCGTAACCCTCGCGGGTCATAACGCAGTCCTTTCCGAGATAGTTGGTGCATTGAGTGAATCCCGAAACGATATATTTTCCCTCTGAATTGCCCACCTTTATGGTCAACTCGTCCCCGATCTTAATGCCGTTTTCCTTTGCGTATCTGGCGGCAACCGCGAATTCGTTGCCATATCTGGGAAAACGTCCCTCTATCGCCATTGTTTGGCTATTCATCTTTGAACAGTCGTCCACTACGTACACGTTTAAGGAGAAACCTCCGACGTGCTGCACCTCCATATTGTTTGAAGTGAAAAGATAAAATTTTTCAACGCGGCTGTCGCTCTCCAGAACGGAAATAAGCTCGTCCTCTCTGTTGAGGTTGACGTTTATTGCCGAGTCCGCAAACTCTCCCACGGTCATCTCCAGCATCGGACGAATATCTGTTATTGTGTTTCTCACCGAGGTCGCGGAAAAAACCAGTATCAGCGAAATAACGAGCATTGTAACACATACCGTGATATTTTGCTTCATTCCCCCGAGCATGGTTTTCATAGCAAGTGCGGCGTTAAGGGGCAGCGAGGTTTTTTCAAGCCGCACATGATTTTTCTTGAAATTATGGGTGGCGATTCCCTGCCGCATTGCCGTTATGGGTTCTATCTTTTTTATCCTTTTTGCGGAGAAAAACACCGCCGCCGAAACAACTCCCGAAATGAAAATTACCGTTAGCAATATCGGAATAAATTGGAGTCTTACGGTATAGGGTATGCCCGTCTGGGCGATCATCATCTCGTTCACGCCGGGAAAAAAGCAGTAGGACAGCACGGCGCCGATAACCGCTGCAATTGCGGAAATTCCCGCGAACTGAGCAAGCAGCGCGGAAACGAGCTGCCTGCTCGTATATCCCACCGCTTTCAGCGCGCCTAAGTTCTGCATATTTTCGTGAATATAATTCGCGATGTTCGAGGCGATCACCACTACGCCGATAAGCAGCACCAGAAACGCCATTGCGCTTAAGATCCCCGCGCATATCATCTGGGAAACGTACCGCGACGTGGTGACCATCTGATAGTCGTTGCACGTTACAACAACGTCCGGGAATTTCTTTGCTATCGCGTCCTTAAGCTCGGTGCTGACCGCCTCGCATTCCGATATGTCCGTTATTCTTGCGGAAATATACGCGGAGTTCAGCGCGTAGCTTTTTTCGGACAATTCCTCAAATTTATCCCTCGTAAACAGAAACGCTATCATTCCGCAGTTGTGAGAGCCTATCATCGCGCTGTTGAAAAATCCGCATACGGTGTACTCGACCTCCTCGCTGAAAAGGGTCATTTTGACCGTATCGCCGACGGCGTAATTATCTCCCGTACCGTAAAGCATTGGCAGATAAATTCCGCTTTTGAAATCGCCGTCCTCGGTAATTTCAAATTTTCCCACGTCTCTGGCAAGCGCGTCCTCTTTTTCAAGCAGAACGCCGAAATGGGATATTTCGCCGCCGTTGTACTTAAAGGAGATCGGAGCGCCGAACGCGTCGCCGACGGTGTAAGCCGTTATGTCGGAGCGGTTTTTGAACGTATCGGAAACAAAATCCTTGAAATCGCCGCCCGCGGGATATGCGGCAATGTTGACGTGACCGTCGTTAAGTCTGTCGTGACAGCGGTCGAAATTTTGCCTGTAATCCATCGAGAGCATAAGCCACATATTCATCATAATCGAAGCGAGCAGCACAAGCACGATGATAGCTATCGTCTGCCCTCTCGCTTTGCGGATATTCGACCGCGCAAGCAGTAAGCTTTTATTCATCTCACCACCCCATTTCCGCAAGGAACGCCGAAAGCTTTTCGTGTCGTCCGCTGTCGTTCGGGGAGTATTTTCCCAGGTCGCACTCGCCGAGTATCGAACCGTCCTTTAAGTACAGAATACGGTTTCCGCGCCGCGCGCTGCGCATATCGTGCGTTACCATAACGACGCTCTGCCCTTGCTCGTTGAACTCGGTGAGCGTGTTCAGAACGTCCAGTCCCGTCTGCGAATTGAGCGCGCCCGTCGGCTCGTCGGCGAACAATATTTCGGGGGAATTTATCAGCGCGCGGACTATACCCGCTCTCTGCGCCTCGCCGCCCGATATCTGTGTCGGGAATTTCCGCTGCGTTTCCTCGGAAATGTCAACCGCCGCGAACAATTCCCTTGCTCGTTTGATGAGCTCCGTCTTGTCGCCTGTCGCTTTTGGTCGGCGACATCGTGTCGCCGACTTAGCTGCGACTGCGGCAAGCTCCGTCTTGTCGCCTGTCGCTTTTGGTCGGCGACATCGTGTCGCCGGCTTAGCTGCGGCTGCGGCAAGCTCCGTCTTGCCGTGGTTTACAAGCAGCCCCGCCGCCATTACATTGTCGAAAACGCTCATAGAATCGATCAGGTAAATTTGCTGAAACACGAACCCGCAATGCTCGCGTCTGAACACCGCAAGTCCGTCGGAGCTAAGCTCCGAGATAACGCGTCCGCCGAACGTGATCTTCCCCAAGGTCGGCGTATCCATTCCCGAAAGCGCGTATAGCAGCGTGGATTTTCCCGCGCCCGACGCTCCCATGATTACGGTAAAGTCGCCCTTGTACAGCTTCATATCAACGTTTTTAAGAACGTGCTGCATTGCCCCTCCGTTCGAGAAGCTTTTGCTCAGCCCCTCGGTCTTTAACAGAATTTCCTTCATTGAAGAACCTCCATAAATCTTTATTACACGTTCTATTATAGCGTTTCAATTCTTAAATGTCTTTAAGGAATTCTTAAATTTTCCTTAAATATTTCCCGAAAGCAGAATAAAAACGACAATCTTCAGACCGTTCCGACCGTTTTCGATAAGCAATTCTCCTTTCATCTCCGTCATAAATCTATCCGAAATATACAGTCCGAGACCCGCGCCGTCTATACCCGCCGTATTATTTCCGCGCTTAAATTTCTCTTTTAATAACGGTAATTCCTCCGTGCCCACTCCGCCGCCGAAGTCCTCGATCTCAACGGCGAGCCGCCCGTTGTCCAACGCAGTTTTCACTTTGATATCCGTATTTGCGTACTTGTAGGAATTCGCGAAAATATTGTCGAAAACCTGCTGCAAACGCAGCTTATCCGCGTATATCATACACTCGGGAATATCCGGTATCCGCGCCCTGTGAAAGTAATCCGCGCTCTCCAGCATACCGCGAAGCTCCGTGCTCGGCATATCCGACGGGGTTACGGTGAGCTGCTGCAGCTCCTCCAATGTCGCCGAGAAAAGATTTCCGACAAGCGCGTTTATCTGATCGGCTTTTGAGATTATCCGTGAGAAATTTTCCCGCGTTTTATCGTTTTCGGCGACTGCCGTGCCAAGCTCCGACACCGCCTTTATGCTCGCGACGGGTGTGCGGATATCGTGCGAAAGCTTCGCGACAAGCTCCTTTTTTGAGGCGTTCGCTTTTGCTTCGGCAAGCCGCGCCTTTTTCAGCTCGGAACGCATTATGTCAAAGCTCTCGGTAAACGCGCCGAAAAGATTGCCTCTGTCCATTTCGAGCGGAATGTCGAGATTCCCCCCCGCAACACGCTCCGCGAAGCTCTTCAGTCCTCGGAACGGCTTTACTACGACGCGATTCAGATAAAACGCGTATGCCGCGCAAGTAATAAACTGCACCGCAGCGGCTATCGCGAAAACGGCAGCAAGCGCGCTGCGGTCGCTTTTCAGGGTATCGGAGCTGTCATTATACACGATAATTTTTCCGACAACGGCGCCGTTTATCTCAATATCCAGAATGGTATCCCGATGAGAAACAGCCGCGTTAACGCTCTCGGAAAGCCCCGTTCTTGTCCTGAAAACCACCTCGCCGCCGCTGCCGGTCACAACATAATCAAATTCGGTCTTATTGACGTGAGCCGCTATGTTATGCCAATCCTCGCGTACCGATTGCACCGCTTCGTTTATGGCCACGGCATCCTGCGCGCTCCCCGTGCCGTGAAACGCGAACCAAAGCAGCGCCGCAAGCTCAAGCGCGAACACCGCAGCAAGCACACCCGTGAAAAATCCGTTTTTCATCGCTTGCCTCCGCAGAACTTGTAGCCGTCGCCCCACACGGTAACTATGTATTCGGGCGCGCCGGGGTCGCGCTCAATCGCCTCGCGGAGCTTGCGGATATGCACGTTGAGCGTACCGTCGCCCGTGAATTTGTCCTCCCAGACGTTCTCAAAAAGCTCCCGCTTGGAAACGACCTTGTTTTCGTTTTTAATAAGGTATGCAAGCAGCCTGAATTCCAGCGCGGTCAGCTTTACGGATTTGCCTTGAATGTTTACGGTTTTCGCGTTGAGATCGACATTCAGCCAACCGTCGTCATACCCGCCCGCGCCTTGCCCGTAACGCTTGAGTACCGCTTTTACCTTGGCAAGCAGCACGCCGAGCGAATAGGGCTTCTGTATGTAATCATCGCCGCCGATATTCAGCGCGATTATCTGGTCGTCGTCGCTTGTCCGTGCGGAGATAAACAGTATCGGTATCTGCGTTTTTTCGCGCAGTTCCCTGCATAATTGAAAGCCGCTGTCGCTGCCGAGGTTGATATCAAGCAGCAGCAATTCCGCCGAATTCTCCGTGAAAAAGGCGCGGCACTCCTCTGCCGTATACACTGCGGCAGCCGTCACGCCGAACATATTGAAATATTCCGCAGTGCTGTCCGCAAGCAGCTTCTCGTCGTCTATTATAAGGCAATCGTATATCATTGCAGACCTCCTTAAAACTATACCGTATTAAGTATAGCATATTTTTAAGAATATAGCAAGCGTTGTGTAATAAAACAAAATTGCGGCAGATCCAAACAGGTCTGCCGCGGATCTTCATTTAAGCGCTTCATTATGTTCGGAAAAACCAAAAGCGAAAGATACGCTCTTTCGCTTTTGGTTTTATGTTGCCGCTATGACGGCGGTTTCCGTCATTCGCGCTTGATAGCCTCCAGCGCGGAGATGTGCACAGCCTTATTCGCGGGATAGAACCCCGAGCAAAGACCGATAACTATCGAGAAGATAACGGCAAATCCTGCCAGCCAGAGCGGAACTATCGACACGGGCGAGCTTTCGGGCATCATAACGGAGATGACCGTCTGCCACCATTGTCCGAAATTTTCAACCAGGCTGAAGTCGGGCTTTTGGGAAACAAGATTTATCACAAGCGAAATTATGTAACTGATCACCGCTCCCGTGATGCCGCCGATAAGTCCGATAAATCCCGCCTCCATAAGGAATGTCGCGCGGATATTTCCGAGATAGCAGCCGAGCGCCTTCATAACGCCGATCTCGCGGGTGCGCTCCGAAATGGACATTATCATGGTGTTGGTAATGCCGAGCGCCGCGACGAACAGCGAAACCGCGCCCAATCCGCCGAACATCATCTGGCGCTGCCGAGCCTCGTCCTGCATGGGCTTGCGTATCGACTCCATAGACGAGGTGGAATAGCCGAACTTCTTGATATCGTTTTCGACCTCCTCAACCTTGGAGATGTCAAGCGTTTTGACGTATATCTGGTTATAAGTAAGCTCTTTCTTGGTGCCCGTCGGGAATACCATTTTCTGGAGGGTCTGAAGATCCGTTACCGCGAAGATAAAACCCTCGCTCGTCGCATAGTCCTTGTTGTAGTCCTCCTTCGCTATGCCCGTGATCTTTATCTTCTGCTCGTACTTCTTTTCGTAATCCTCATAGCTGTACATCTGCATGGTCATTTCCTGACCGCACAGATTCAGATACGGATCGGGAAGCTCCGCGTTTTCGTTATACGTTTCATAGCCAAGCTCCGGATCGTAGGTGTACATGTGGCTCCAGCGGTCTATCATATTGCTGCCGTCGGGACGCTGCGTATCCATAAGATTGTACGCGGCATACTGTCCCGCGATGACCTCGAACGGCTCCTTGGGGTATGTACCCTCGATAAGCTGCAAACCGAATTTTTCCATAGAGCCCTTGCTGAATCCCACGATATTTGCCCAGTTCATCTTATAGCGGTTCTTTTCACCCGCCGTAATCTCAAAGCCGATGTTGTCGAGCGAAGCTTTTCCTATCGCGACCTCAACGCCGGGGATATTCTCAAACTTCCGTATCGCCTCGTCGTTGAGCTTCGCCTCCTGCCCGCCCGAGTAGACCTGAATAAGCGTAAGATCTCCCATTTCCGCCAGCGCCAGCTCCATTGAATTCTGCATTCCGATTCCTATGGACAGCATCGTCACGATAGCGCAGCAGCCCACTACAACGCCGAGTACCGTGAGCAGCGTTCGGCTCTTGCGGCGGCGCAGATTCTGAAGGCAGATCTTTATCATGTCACTAAGCTTCATTTGACTGTCCTTTCGTTAAACCGTTGTTGTGTTGTTGTTATTGTTGTTACCATTTGAGGATTCGGGCTTCTTGTCCTCGAATTCGTCCTCCCAGTCAATATCCGCTTCTGTGAGCGCGCTCTTCTTTTTCTTCTTGTGCTTGACAACGATAATTATCGTCACTATACCGCCGGCAACGACAACGCCCGCTGCTATCCATACTATCGCCCACGGGAAATTGTTGCCGTCCTCCATTCCGGGGTCTTCAAAGCCCGGATCCTCAAAACCCGGATCGATGAATCCCGGGTCGTAGTAATCCTCGACCTCAAAGCTTACGGGGAATTCCTTGGTTACCTCGGTAAGCGTAGCGTCTTCATAAGTCACCTTAATTGAAAATTCGCAGGTGCCGGGCATATACGGATTGACGATAAAATCGAACGAGCCGTTGCCGCCCGGCTGAACGGTGCCGATCACCTTGGAGGTGGAAAGCGCGCCGACGTCGCCGACGATCTCCGCCTTGACGTTGGAAATGTCGCTTCTGCCCTTGTTGAGATAGGTTGTGGTTATGTACATATCCTGTCCGATCTGCCCGGGGTATGTCGGCACCTGAACCTCAAAGGTCATTCTGTCGGGCTGATAAACGGGGATAAAGATAGTCTGCTCCATATTTGCCGTGGAGCGCGAATCCTCGTCAAGGTAGTCGTATTTCAGCGATACCGAGATCGAGGACGTGCCTGTTTCCGCGGTCGCGAGAGCCTTGAGCGGGATAGTTTCCGAAACGCCGCCGTCCGTGCCGATCGAGGGATAGTAGAACGTATTGGTGCCGCCGAAAATGTTAACGCTGCCGCCCGCGTTTATCGTCATAATGACATTCTCAACGCCTTTGGCGGAGCTGGTGTTGAACAGATCGAGCTTGAGGTCGAACGCGTCGCCCGCGGCGATCTGCTCCGCGCCGATGTCGTAGGACTTGATGATGATATTCGGAGCGGCGGAATTGCCGCCGCCGGAGCCGCCGTTCGTTTCACTTGCGATTATCGTTATCGACGAATCGCTCTCCGCAGTCTTTTTAACGCCGCCGTCCTTGTAGCTGCAGCTTATGTGCGCGGTAATGCCCTGCTTTACGGCGGCAATGCTGTCCACTGTGCGGAACCGCACCTTAACGCTCGCCGAGCCCTTTGCCGCGACGGAGCCGACGCTCGCAGTCTCCGTTCCGCCGACGAAATAAAGCGCATCGGACGCGTCGAGGAAAAGATATACGTCCTCCGCGGGGGTATCGCTGAAATTGCGCACCGTGAGGGTGTACTCATATTCCGTGCCTGCCGTTACGGGCACCGCAAGCGTCTGTCCCGTAACCTTGAGCGCGGGCGCGCTCACCTCCGCAAGGTCTGCCATACCCGAGGGAACATTCACCGAGGAGCTTGCCGTGCCGATAGCCTCGCCGCCCGCGCCGTCGTAGTAATAGTGCAGCGTTATGCCGAAGGTCTGCTTTGCGGAATTGATCTTTCCGAGCGCCGTATAGCTTATCCTTATGGTCGAAGTGGCGTTCGGGGCGATAGAGCTTAAATCCTGCGAACCGCTTCCGTTGGTGAGAATAACGTCGTCGGAGGCTGTGGTTTCAATGAGAATACGCTTTGCCTCGAGGTTGCCGAGGTTTTTCAGATCAATATCGAAGTAATCGCTTTCTCCGCTCTTTATCTCGGAAATGTTTTTCGGCGTTATTTTAAAGATAGGCTCGGCGCTTGACGAACCGTCGTTGGATATTACCGAGGGAATGCTCACGGTCGCGCTGGCGGTGCCTATGGTTTCGCCGTTCCCCGAATCGTAGTAATACCGCAGCGAGATACCGAAAGACTGCTTCGTCGAGGTTATCTTGCTGAGCGCCTCATACCTTACGGAAATGCCGGTTGAATCTCCCGCCGACACATAGCTTATATCGTCCGATTCGTACCCGTTTGCGAGCACGACGTCGTCGGGCGCGGTCACCTCTACCAGAATGCGCTCGGCGTCGACCGAGCCGAGGTTTTTCAGGTCAAGTGTAAACGACCCGCTTTGACCTGCTTTGATCTCGCTTATGTTGCTTGCGCTTATCCTGAAGATAGGCTCGGCGGCGGAGGGACCGGGATCGGGAGCAGCCTCCTGACATTCCGCCACAGAGAACGACATATCAAAGAAGTCGCCCTCGATATCACGGTATCCTATCATAAAATCAAAGGCGCTGCTTCCGCCCAGCCATGTACAGTCCATTTCGATACTGTAGTTCAGCGGTCCGCCGCTCGCGGAGCTTACCGAAACGGAATGGTTCTCGCATTTGAACCTGCCCATTGATTTGGTGAATATTATGCCCTCGCCGTCGGGTACGTCCTCGCCTTTCAGCAGACGATCCATAACGTTTATCGTCAGCTTGAAAGGCTTGTTCGGCGATATGGTGCTCAAAGGCTTAGGCTCGGCAGGGGACTCCGCGTCGGGATCGGGTATCGACATAACGGTGTACCCGAGAACCTCGGGCTTACCCGTTTTTGCCGGAGCGGGATCCGCCTCAGCCGCGTAAGCTTGATTTAAAATTGAAAATGGTTTTGTTCCGATAGATGAAACGGCAATAACAGCGCCGACAATTATCGCCGCTGTCTTCCTAAATAGCTTGTTCATTTGCTTCTCCTTTTACTGTGTCGTTGTTGGTGTTTTTGGTGTCGCTGACGATCCTTCCGTCTACAAGAGTTACGATCCTGTCGGCGTATTGGGCAAGCTCCGAATCGTGAGTTACCAGAACGATAGTCTGGTCAAATCGCCGCGCAAAGCCCTTGATCATCTCCATTACTTCGATCGTGGTCTTGGAGTCGAGGTTGCCCGTCGGCTCGTCCGCAAAGACCACGTCGGGGTGCGCGATAAACGCGCGGGCAATGCCGACACGCTGCTGCTGACCGCCCGACATCTGCTTCGGGTAATGATTAAGACGGTTTGCAAGACCTACTTTTTTAAGTATCGCCGCGGATTTTTTCATACGCTCACGCTTAGGCACTCCGCGGAACATAAGCGGCACGGCGACATTCTCCGCCGCGTTCATAAACGGCAGCAGATTGTACGATTGAAACACAAACCCTATGTGCTTCTGCCGGAATTCCGCAAGCTCCTTTTCGGAAAGCTTTGTTACTGCTACGCCGCGAATATACACGTCGCCGTATGTAGGCTTTTCCAGTCCCGCGAGCTGGTTGAGCAGCGTAGACTTACCCGAACCGGAGGTTCCGAAAATACAACAGATCTCCCCTTGCTCGATGTCGAGATTTATACGTTTGAGAGCGACCACCGTGTCATCCTTAAGACGATATTCTTTGCGCAGATCGCGCACGCGAATCATTATTTTCCTTTTCTTAGCGCCGGTTTCCATAGTCCTCCTTTTCCGATTGCCGGCACGGATCGAACCATTTACCTTATGTTGATGATATGCAAACCCGTAAGCCGTGATCGTTTTAGAAATGTGAAAATAAACGAATGGTATTCATATTGTGGTTTTTTGAGAGAGTAGGTGTCAAAAAAACGCAGTTTGAAGATCGTCTATTATAGGTAAATTATACCACTTTCTTTTCGCTTTGTCAATAACTTTACACACAATAAAACAATATTGGACAAATGTGCGGGAGCGTGTGCTTTTCTGTATGTTCTCCGCTGTTTTCACAAAAGATTGAACACGCGTCAATATTCGCCGAGTGAGACAGCGTGGATATACCTCCGATTTGTCAGCCTCGTCAAAATCATCGCCAAAATATTTTTTGCCGCAAATGTATTGATAAACGCGCTGCATTTTGCTATAATGTATATACGGTATGAAGAAAAGCAAACGGACAATGCTTCTCTGACCGAAAAGATGAAGTAATTATTCCCGCAAGGGCGTTATAAAAAGCATTAAATTCTCAAGGGAGGCAGGAAAGCTTGCCTCTTTTTAATTATAGGCTGTGAGGTTTTACCAATTATCTCCGTCTAATAAGTGAAAGGGGGAATCCCAAAATGCCAAACGGTGAAAGTAGCTACCGCCGTTTTCTCACGGGCGACGACAACGGGATCGTCGAAATAGTCCGAGACTACAAGGACGGACTTATCTTCTACCTCAACAGCTTCGTACATAACCTCACAGTTGCCGAGGAGCTTTGCGAGGAAACCTTCGTAAAGCTTGCGGTGCGGAAGCCGCGTTTCCGCGAGGGTTCGTCGTTCAAGACTTTTCTGTACACTATCGGACGCAACGCCGCGATAGATCATTTAAGAAAAAACCGCGTTGACGTCGTTGCGATAGATGAGCTTGCCGAGGTTCAGTCCGACTTGGAAGATCTTGAACAGTCATACATACGCGAGGAGCGCAAGATCGCCGTTCACCGCGCGATGGACACGCTTAAGTCCGAGTATCAGCAGGTTCTGTGGCTCACCTATTTCGAGGGACTTTCCAACAAGGAGACCGCCGCCGTGATGAAAAAGAGCGTTCACAACATTGAAACCTTAGTCTGCCGTGCGAGAGCGGCACTAAAAAAAGCACTTGAAAAGGAGGGCTTTGAATATGAAGAATTATGAAGAAATGGCACAGAGCGTTTTAAAGCGCAGAGATATCGAAGTAAAACGGCGAAAAAGAGCGTTCCTTATCGGAGCGCCATGCGCGGCGGCAGCCATTGTCGCAGCTGCGGGAGTCGGCACGGTGGTCGCGTCGCAGAGCCGCGGCAAATACATCAACCCCGTTGTAGACTTTCCCCCGGGTGCGGCAGAGGTCAACAGTTCTGCGGAAATAGGGGAAGCCGTAAGCTCTGCCGATATCGCCGTTGCTCCGGCAGAACCCATTGACTTTACCAACCCCAACGCGGGGCAAACCTATATACACATAGTCTACGCCGAAGATCTCCATATGGATAACGGCGCAGATGTTGACGGATACGACTTCACCGAATACACCCTTGACGCGATGAACAACTTTTACGGTCTGCGCTTCAACCGTTTTGCCGAATTGTACCCCGAGTGGGATCTTTCACACGGCAAGATAGGCACCTACTCAAGGACATACTCCGAAACCAAAGCAGGTGTTGACGTTATGGTTCACGAGAACGGATCCGACCGCAACACGCTGAACTACACTACGGAAAACGGCGGCAAGGTGAGCGTCACCGTTCAGCGGGATAAGTTCGAGCCGCTTTCTCCGGAATTTGCCGTTTCCGGCGACAACACGCCCGGCAGTATTCCCGCTCCCGAGGTACACACGGAATATGACGAAAACGGAAACGTCATCGGGCAGACAGCAGCCGGCTACAATCCCGCCGCCAGCCGCGGATCCGACGCAAACACGCAGCCGCCCGAACGCGTAAATTGTTATCCGGAGGAGTTCTCTTCCATTATCAACGGCTATGACGCGATAGTATGCGGACAGCTCACCAAGGGCGAAATCTCGGGCGTAGACTTTTTCGCTGCCGATATAGATATGGCGTCGCACGTCAGAATTATCGCCGAGGGTCTTTCCGAGGAGGAATTCACGGATATTCTCGACAACTTTACCAATAACGTCGAGGGTCCCGTAAAAACCGCGTCCGAACCCGCTGCCGACGCTCCCGCCGAGCCGACCGGCTATGCCAACCCCAACGTCGGTCAGAACGATATAAAGGTGCTCGACCTCGACGAGTTCAACATTAAAGAAAAGAGCATTGATCTCGGTAACGGCACGTTCTATGAGTACACATTTGAAGAGCTTGACAAAATATATAATTTGCATTTTAATATTCTCGGTGAACTTCACCCCGATTGGAACCTTTCTCACGACAAGCTCGGAATGTACAACATTGAATACTTTGGTAAAAAAGGTTATCACATTGAGATTCACGACCCCGATAATTTCAGCGACTGCAACACGCTCAACTACGTCACCGGCAGCGGCGCGGCGGTAACCGTTTCCGCACAACCCAATAAATTCGAGCCGGTTTCCAACGAGATTTTCACAGACGATAAGCCGACCGATCCCTCTAAATACACAACCGAAACCGCATACGACGATGACGGAAATCCCATCGGCTTTTTATCCAAGCCCATTGACCCCGACGATTGGAGACCCGATACCGATGAGGGCGTGTCGACCGTCAACGGCTATGAAGCGCTTATCTACCGCAACGCTGACGGCAACTTCCTCGCCGACCTTAATATGGTTTACTCGCGCGTAAGAATTACCGCCGACGGTATGTCCGAGGAGGAATTCCTAATGATCCTCGACGAATTCACAAAAAATTAAACGCGCCGCTCAGGCATAAAAAACGCCCCGTTCATTCCCGAACGGGGCGTGTGTATCAGCTTACCTTGCTCTCGACCGAGCTCATCCATTGAGTAAGCTCGGCGATCCTGCAGTCCGCCTGAGCGTAGCCGTCGCGGTAGGACTCCATTATCTTCGCGCCGTCCTTCTCGAACTTTGAGATCGCGGGCAGCGCCGGACGGAATATGTAAATCCTCCCCTGCTCCTCCAGCTCCTCCATAAGCTCCACGGTTTTCCAATAACGCTCCACGCGCGACAGGCAAGCCTCCTCAAACGCGGGGTAGTCCTTGTACATCGCGTGAATTACCTTGCGGAACTTCGAGTAATCCGTCGGCGCAACCGAGCTGTCGGGCTTTGTGAGTATGATGACCAGCTTGTCGCAGCCCATATCCAGAGCGCGTTCTATCGGGATACTGTCCGCGATAGAGCCGTCCAGATAATGCCGCCCCTCCATTTCCACGGGCTCGCACAGCATAGGCACGGAGCAGGTCGCCTTGCAGATAGTCAGCAGGCGCTCGCAGTCGTTCTCCTCGGAAAAATATTCCGCCTCGCCCGTTTCCATGCAGGTGCAGACGTATTCCGTTTCAATGCCGCTGTTAAAGTATGTATCGAAATCAAACGGGAATTGCTTGTACGGATATTCAAACGCCATTTTGTCCAGATTTATCAGCTTTTTCGAGCCGAGAAACTGCTTTAACCCGTAATACGACTCGCTTCGCGGAACGTTAATCATTCGGCAGGTTCTGCCCTTCTGCCGCGAAACGTAGCTCATCGCGTTTCCGCCGCCCGCCGAAACGCCGATAACGTAGGGAAAGTATATCCCGTTTTCCATAAGGCGGTCGAGCACTCCCGCGGTGAAGATACCTCTTACCGCGCCGCCCTCAAGTATAAGTCCCGTTTTCATGTTCCATCACCAAGCCTTTGCTGTAATTTTTGATATAATTTATAACGTCGCCCAGCGTATTTATTCCGGGAGAACCGACAAAACGAATGTCAAAATTATCTTCAACGCTCACCGCGAAAAGCAGCAGCCGAGTTTTGTCCAGACCGAGGTCGTCAACAAGCCGCGTGTCCTCGGAAAGCGGCATATCCGCTATCTCGGGCGATATGCCCGCCAGTATCGCGCGAAGCTCTTTCAAGGTACTCAAAGCTGCGCCCCCCTTATCGCCGACATTGCCGTATCCACGCGCTTTATCTCGGAGTTTACCCACTCCGCCGAGAGGTCGTAATCTCCGCCCGGAGCTATCGGCGCGCCTACCGTTATCCGCCGCTGCCTTATCAGCCTATAGCGCGGCCTGCTGTACAGCGGAACGATCTCCGCGCCCGACATGAGCGACAGCACCACCGCGCCGCCGCAGCCCACGCTTCCCGTTGAAAAAATCAGCACACAATCCGTTTTAAGACGTTTAAGCGCTGCGTGAAACCATTCGGTATTAAAGCCGCCGTCCGCCGTTATAACGCTCTTGGGACTTATCGTCCGCATTGCCGCGCTGCCGAGATATTCCTCTGTCGGCAGTATCACCGTACATTTCAGCGCCGCTGCAATAGCCGCCTTTTCGCGCGGAGAGGTTTCGTCGGATATGTAAATTTCAGGCTTAACGCCGTCTTGCCGTCCGTCGGGGCGGCAGATCTTGGTACAGCCGTCGGCCCGCAGCAGCAGTCCGAACAGCCTGTCGCCAAAGCCGCTCATAAACCGCCCTCCCATAATTATTTGTTATAATTATATCATTCTTAAATTAACTTTTTGTAAACTTTTTTTGATTGTGACGATTTTGTGAAAAGCGCACAAAAAATCAAAATAAAAAGCGTTTGTTGAATAACAAATCGACGAAAACACTCACGCGGAAAAAATGTCCGCAATTCCGTTTGTATTCGGCATTTTCCGACATTTTTCTCCGAATCCCGAAAAACAGCGTTCAAAGCCCCGTTTATCGCCGAAAAACAATTAGCAATACAAACTTGTATGCCAAATAAAAACGGTACAGTGCTATACTGTCATTGTAAAGATTTTGACGAATTTTGCCAATATCCGCCAAAATCCATGATCTGAAAGGAGCTAATACCAAATGAAACAATGTGAACGAGGTCATATTTATGACGAAAAGACCTATACCGCCTGCCCTTATTGCAGTCAGGCAGGCTCGTCGGGAATACGTCCGCTGGAGAACGGCGTTCCCGATTTCCCGAGAACAGCTCCGCTGGGCGGCGCTCCCGATTTCCCCAAGACAGCGCCGCTTGACATGAGCAGCGCGCCCGACTTCCCCAAGACCGCGCCGCTCGATGCTCCCGCGCCCAAGGCAGCGCCAAAAAAGGAGATGAGCGCGACAATAGCGCTTAATTCCAACGATGAGGGAATTTCTCCCGTTTGCGGCTGGCTGGTGGTTACGGAGGGCGAAAAAAAGGGAACGCCCTTTGTTATTCACAGCGAAAAGAATTCGATCGGCAGAGGCACGCACTTCGACATAAACCTCTCCTTCGACAAGGCGATTTCCAAGGACGGCGACGCCATAATCACATACGACTCAAGAGGCAAAAAGTTCTTTATCACACTCTCTGCGGGAAAGAACAACATCTACCGCAACGGAGCGCTCCTGCTCACACCCGAGGAGATCAAGGACTACGACGTTCTCGAAATAGGCACCACCAAGCTGGTGTTCAGAAGCTTCTGCAATGAAGAGTTCACATACTGATATGGCGGACAGATTTTCGGTAAGCCTTCGCATTTCGGGCTCGGACGTAAACGAGATATCTATCGGAAATGCACAGAACCGCGGCGCGCGCGATTATCAGGAGGACAGCTTCGGCTACACTCCGCTGGACAAGGCGGACTCGGAGGGCTTCGCGGCGGTAGTCGCGGACGGTATGGGCGGATTGGCGGCAGGCGACAAGGTAAGCGCCTACGCGGTATCCGCGCTGCTTGGAATGCGCGATCAAATCACACGCACGGAGCCGGTTCACGTTAAATTCAAACAGCTCATCTCGGTGATAAACCGCGAAGTTGTGCGCGGCGGCACAGGCGGCGGCTGTACGTTCGCGGCGGTGTTCTGCCGCAGCGACGGAGTCTACTGGTGCAGCGTCGGCGACAGCCGTATCTACATATTCAGGAACGGTATGCTCTTCCAGCTCTCCGAGGACGGCGACTATCAGAACCGGCTTCTCGAGCAGGTTCTCGCGGAAACGCTCACCTACGCGGACATGGCGGAAAACGAGAAAAAGGATTCGCTCGTGCAGTATATAGGCAGCAAGAGCGAACCGGAAGCCGACGTGAATATCCGTCCGCTTATACCCCATTCGGGCGACAGACTGCTCATATGCAGCGACGGAGTATACAACGCGCTCTCAGCGGAAGAGATGGCATACGCGCTCGCAAGACCCGCCCGCGAAGCAGCCGACGCTCTGATCGGCGAAATACAAAACAAAAATTATGAAAATCAGGACAACAACACTGCGATCGTTCTGGAGTTCAACTGAAAAACCGAATCGGTAAACCGACGGTGCTTATTATAAAGCACCTTTAAGAAAGGATAGTATATTTATTATGAGAACTAAAACTTTTGGAATTTCAAGGGCGGTTTCTGTCCTCTTGGCGCTGATAACGGCGTTTGCGGCGGCTCTTTCGTGTCTCTCCGTGAACGCGAAAGCGGAATTTGAGTCGACTTCGGTAAGGCAAGGCGTGGTTTCTGTGGTTTTCTGCCTTAAAGACGCCTATTTAATATATGTTGATCCTTACACCGAAGAAATAGCGGCTTCGCGTTCGCTTGGAGAGGAATGTTTATTGAGCCATGGTTCGGGATTTTTTGTAGGAGAAACAACCGAAAATCCTCAGTATATTGTTACAAATCATCACGTTGTAAGCGATTATGTTAAAGCGAACGAGGGCGAGCAATACACAACCCTTTTGGGAATGACCGATGAAGGGTATGTTTGGGAGTACCTGGGATCCTCCTGCGAGATGAGAATTTATTATGACGCGGATGATTACGACGTTGCATATATTGACTGCTACGGCGATGTGGAAAAGGTCGACCTTGCGGTATTAAAGCTGAGAAATCCCACGGATAAGAGAAAGGCTCTTAAAATTACGTATGTTTCCGAGGATAATGTAGGCGATACCGTATATACCGTGGGTTATCCCGGAAACGCGGACAACGACTTCACAAGCGCAAGCAAATACGGCGTCAACGATTCGTCCGTGCACAAGGGTTCGATGGTAAGGATCGCGATGAACGATAAGGGCGTTGAAAGAATTTCCACAGACGCTACCATTCAACACGGCAACTCCGGCGGACCGCTTGTTAATGAAGACGGATTGGTTATCGGCGTAAATACGAATGTCGCATCACGCAGCGGCGTTATCATCGGCAGAAACACCCAGAAATGCGGCGTATGCTTACCCGTAGACACAAAGGGCGTATCGGGAGTTCACTGCGAGATACGCAAGACCGCGAACGGCTTTGAGATAATCGACCGCGGCTCGTCCTACGGAACGACTCTCGGCAGCGGTCAGAAGCTCACCCCCAACGTACCCGTATACATCCCCGACGGAACTTATTTCACAATAGGAAGCGCAGATCAGCTCTTCCAGATAAAGTATTGATATGAACATTGATTTTTACACTTATTCCGGCAAAGGCGGCAGATCCGTCAACGAAGACAGCGTTGTTACGGGAGAGGGCTATTTTGTCGTGTCGGACGGTCTCGGCGGTCATGACAACGGCGAAATAGCCTCCGGCACCGCTGTGAGCTATATCGCGGAGAATTACCGCTCCGACATTTCCAATGATGCCATATCTCAGCTCCTTATAGGCGCGGACGAAGCCGTAAAGCAGTCCGGCGAAAGCGGCAAGGCGACGGTCGCCGCCGTATTCACCGACGGCGCGGTCATAAGGATCGACAATATCGGCGACAGCAGGGTCTATTACTTCCGCCGCGGCAGCGTATATTTCCGCACCAAGGACCATTCGGTGTGCCAGGCGTCCGTGGATATGGGCGAAATGACCGATGACGACGTGCGGAAAAGCGCTGACCGCTCGGGCTTGTTCAAGGTGCTGGGCGATACCGGACCGCTCAGGCTGCCCAAGCCCTATGAAACGATCGACCCGCAGGACGGCGACGCGTTTCTGATATGCAGCGACGGCTTCTGGGAGCACGTCTACGATATGGAAATGGAAGCAGATCTGCTTAAGTCCGCAAATGCGCGGGAATGGCTTGAGCATATGCTCAAACGGCTTCTGCTCCGTTCGGAGAACAACGGCGACAATTTCACCGCGATATGCGGAATGATCCACGTGCCTGACAGTATCTCCCGCACCATTGACGCCGACGGCGACTACCCCTCGACAGCGGAGATACCCGTGATCTCGGGAATAGGGGATAGGCCGAAAACACCGTTCGGGAACAAGCTGATAATCATCTGCTGTGCCGTTGCTGCGGCAGCGGCGATAGGCGTTATCGCGGCAGTGCTTACAATGGGCAATAAAGAGGGCGGCGAAAGCTCTCCCGACAGCTCGTTCTCGGAGCGGCAGCCTGACAGTACGTCCACGACAAGCAGCTCTTCGGAAAGCCGTCCATTTTTCCCCGGTCTTCCCGAACCTCCCGGCACCTCGGACACCCCCGGCACCTCAGACGCTCCCGGCACTTCGGACGAATCCGGAACATCGGACGAACCCGGCACCTCGGACGCTCCCGGCACCTCGGACATTCCCGACACCTCGGACGAACCCGGTGTTCCGAACATTCCCATACTCCCGGAAATTCCCGAAATACCGACAAATCCCTTTCCCGTGACGCCCGAGCCGACGGAAGATTCTTTGCAACAGGCATGAACAAACTGTAATACGAGGTAAAAACAATGGTTGAAATAAAAGGCAAGCAGTTCTGCGAGAATTGCTTTAAAGAGATATCATCATCGCCCTGTCCTCACTGCGGCTTCGATCCTGCGGTCACGGTCAGCGACCCCACAATGCTCAGACCGGGGAGCATACTTCTCGGAAAGTACATTGTCGGCAAGGTGATAAGCAGCTCCCGGGCAGCGAAGAAGCCGTACAGCTCGGACGACGATTACGGCGAAAATTACAGCACCGGCGGGGATATAAGCAATTCCGGGAACTATTCGGTGCCGTCGCTTCCCGGTGCACCAAGCACACCTCCCGAAAGTTCCGGTTCTCCGGAAAGTTCCTCTCCTCCGGTTAGTTTAACGCCCCCCGAAAGTTCAACAACGCCGTCAAGCGGAGATTTTGAACCATACACATACAGCAGCACATATTATTATGCGCTTAAAGACGAGTACAAACCTATTTACGCGGCGATCTACAATGGTATTAACGACTGCGAGGAGCAATTTGAGATACCGTCCGGCTACACAGACGACGAAGTGGGTATCGTATATTATATGGTGATGTATGATAATCCCGTCTTTGTTCATATGAATGATTTTGAACTCAGCGGCACCTGTATTTCACCGAATTATTATGCCGAAGCAATAAATAATTTATCTGCGTTTGCTGAAAAGTGGCATAACAGCATAGATGCATTTGTCAAACACATATCGGAGCATTATAACGCAGGCAACAATTCTACGAGAATTGGTGTCGCGTCGTTTGTCGCAGACGATCTTGTCACAAAAATATCCAACGATTTATTTAACGATCTTGACAAATATAAAGTACGCGCATCTCAAATCAACTATTCCTATGATGCACCCTCATCAGGGTTTACGATCACGCTGACTCCCTGACAGAACCTTAAGCTCCCCCAATGACACACTATATAGCAATGAAGTCAACGTCAAATGCAAAAGTAAATGCAACACAAAGCCAAAATCAGTGATGAAAGTTT
>CAYWIP010000010.1:0-47665 GCA_964458395.1 uncultured Ruminococcus sp. | reverse complement strand
AATTTGTTAAAATCTTTTGCTTAAATTGTGTCAAGTAATATTGACAAAATCAATCGCTGTCCGGAATTCCGTTTGGGAGTTCAAGAAATTGGCGCAAAAAATCCTCACGCTCTTTGCCGAAATCCTCCATATCGACAAAGTCCTCTCCTCCGCAAATTATGCTGCATAATCCTATTATGATTATGTCTTCAAGCTTGTGGCGGTAATTTCCGCGGTTCGTTCGTCTCGGGTCGTCCAAGCTTTTTAAACGCCCCTTTAATTCGTCAATCTTCATACTTTATATTATACACCTTTATTTCCGGTTTGTAAAGGTTTTTTAAATGCTGTTGGTCAGTCGGCAACTGCGGTTATATAGCGGATAAGCTATTACCGCGCCCGACCGACAGACCAACAGCATTTAAAAATTCTGATAAAGTTATCGCTTCAAATCATTACACTTTTGATATAAAACTAATGGAAAAAACATCATTTTACATCAGTTGTTGGCAATAATTATCTAAAAATGCATTTTCAAACCCTTTGTAAGTAAAGAAAGTGTTATAGTTCTGGCTTATAACTATATCAACTTTTTTTAAATGCTGTTGGTCTGCCCGACCGAGAGTATCGTCTTGACCCATTCCCACAACATCCCGCATAGAGCGGCGATGTATTCCGAAGCGGTTTTGAGCTGCGGATGACAGTCGGAAACGCAGTTACTTAAAATTTCCGCTTCCGTGAAGTTTTTCGACTATTATCAAACAAATCGGTGATATTTTCCGTTAACCGATAATTAAAATATCTTCTTCCTCAAAAGCGACCGCCTGAGAATTACCCAATCTGATCCGTTCACTTCTGTCTGCCGGAAAACGCCCGGGCTTCTCACAGTCATTGTCCGGGCAGTGAACCTCCAAAGCACACTTCAGCAGTCCGAGATTCCCCGTCATATCATCGGCGAATATCATACTTCCGGCGCTCACGCCGATAACGGCTCCGCCGCGTTTTATAAAATCCGCGAGCTGTAAGTCAAAGCCGCGTTCATTTATTCTTTTCAGCAGATACACAGGATCTCCGCCGCATAAATAGATCACATTGCAAACGCTGCAAATGTCGCCGTCCAATTCATCGTACAGATCGTAAACGAAAATATTTCTCCGTTGAATTCCGATTTTAAGCAGATCGTTCAAGCATTTAGGCAGCACCTCAATTGCGTCCGGAGAATTGGCGGCAGTCGGAATAAACATCGCCTTGACTTCCGCCGCCGGTCTTGTAAGCATATCTTTAAATGCGTTTTCTATCACGGTTGTTTCCAGACCGCATGATGTCAATAAAACGTTCACATATCCTCCTTGAAACCTAAAGGAGCACCATTTAGCGAGTTAGCCTTACAGAAGTATTTCATCTTCGGGAAATCACCTTTGCATATGATTTCCTACAGTCGAAATACCAAAGGCGGCTCGCCTTCCGCGCCCCTTTTTTCAATATAAGATTCTTAAGTATGCGCTCTTACATTATCCCAATCATCCGCGTCAAACACGCCGATCAGCCAGTTGAAGCCCTTGTGCTGCTCCATAACTACGTCGCTCATCAGATCGCCGCAGATTGAGCGGTCGTTCTTGATACGCGCCTCAACGCACGCCCAGTCCATTCGCAGACAAACATCGGCGTTGTCGAGAATTTCGGAAAGTGTGTGCATTTTAACGTGCGACATTACCTCTTCAAAGCTGCGGCAGCCTCCGAGCAGCTTAATAAGATCGGTGGTGTCGGTGATGTCGGAGGGGAAAGCAAGGTCGTGTTTTCCGAGAAATCCGCAAGCCCAGAACAGCGGCATACACATCTCAATACGCCATTGGAATTGATTTGCGTCATCGGGAGAAATGCGCGGCGCGTTCTCGTCGGCAAGCGCAAAATATTTTTTCTCGTCGTCGGTAAGTTCGTTTTCCAGACCGAAGCTCTTTAAAATGTCGGTGAAGAACGCCGCGGATTCCGTGCCGGTTTCGCCGTTGCATATGTCGATAGCTATCTGTGCCGCCAGAAACGCGCACACAACGCGCTTGACAGCCTCCTCCGGCGACTTCGGCTCAGCGTCGGCTTCGTTTGCTATCTCCGGCAGATTCGGATTTATGCTGACTCCCTGGCTCGTCAGAAATCGTTCGGAGCGTTCTTTTCTGCTGCCTGCCTTTGCTCTTGTGTTGAATAAACTCATTCCGGTTATCCTCCCTTGTATTTTTCGGTCCGCACTTTTCCATAACACCACCGAGGCCGCGTTCGGATCAAGTGAAACTTATTTAATATTATACCATAGCCCGCCCGAAATGTCAACATAAAAAATAACGGTCTTCCGTTTTACCTTCAATAATCGTCATGCAAAAGCCGCAGTCCTTTCGGAACTGCGGCTTTAGGTTTACTTATTGAATATCAATACTCAATGCACCAAGACTCGCGATAATGCCACGGCAGGTAGTCAAGCGGGTTCAGCCACTCATCTCCCAGCTTCAGCCCAAAATGCAGATGCGGACCCGTCGTTTGACCCGTCATACCGACAAGAGCGATAAGATCGCCGGCTGTGACCTGCTGACCGACATATGTATACAAGTCGCTGCAATGGTAATAGTATGTTCGGAAGCCGTTGTCGTGCTGGATAATGATATGGTTTCCGCGACCATCCGCGTACCCTCCCCATGTGGTTGCGACCACAACGCCGTTGTCTGCCGCATAGATAGGTGTTCCTATCGCGGTGGTAATGTCGACGCCATCATGACCCTCATAGCCTCCGTGCCACCACACCATTTCGCTGATTCCGCCGCCGTCATAGCCGCCCACGGGCCATAGCATCTTGCCGTATTCAAAATCCGTGCCGGGCGCGGCGTCTGCGGGACGCGGCTTCGTGCCTATCGCAATGATCTCGGTAACGGGCTTAGTTACCGTTGTGCGCGAAAGCACCCGCCTGCTTATCTCCGTGCCGTTTATGTAAGAAACGTTCGCGACGACATAGCGTTCACCGTCTACGCCCTCGGTCTGTGGTCTTCTGTTGCCCGCGTAAAGGAGCTCGTCGTCAACGAACTCGGTCGAATACGGTATCGGCTCATTGTAATGCTCCTCGCGGGTAACAATTATCGTAAGATACGGCACCTCAACGGTGGTCTGTATGCGGTCGCCGGTATGCAGCTCCGTATCCTCGCCGAAGCCCGGGTTAAGGCGCTCAAGCTCCTCGTAGGTCATACCCAGCTTCTCGCACACAAGACTCGGTGAATCGTCGTCAACCACCGTGTAATATGACGCTTCCTGGCGCTTGGAGGTGAGCTGACGGATTATTTCGTCCTCGCTGACAAAGCTGTCCGTGAGGTAAAGTCCGTAAATGTAGGAGATATCGCGGTCAAATTCGACCGTTTCCTTTTCCTCGCCCGTTCTGTACTTGGCAAGCAGACCGTCCAGAGCCGCATCAACCCTGTCGTGTTCGAGCAGCGTACCGTAATACGCGTCGCCGACGTAAAGACCGTAGCCGTGCTGAATATCCTTGTCAAGCATTTCAAGCAGCTTGTCCGTCAATTGATACTGATTAAGCGAAGAACCCGTGCCGATAAGATCGACCTCGTAGCTCGGCTCAAACGTAATAATCTCGGTGCTGCTGCCCGTATAATTTATACGCTTCTGCACCATTTTTTCCGCGTCGGCAAAAACGGTTTCATTTTCGATAAAGCCCAGGAAATCGCCGTTGACGATGAGCTTTAAAGCGTATTGCTGATTGTTTGCGTATGTAACGATATTGAACAGGAAAACGCAGGACACCACCGGCAGCGCCCAGTTGACGATAGTTACCGCCCAGCCGCGCTTTCCGAAGATCAGTCTGCCCGTTACGCGGAACCACGCAAGTACGCCTCCGAGCACGCCCTTTTCACGGCGGCTTCTGGCGATCTCCGCGCTGCCCATTTTCATTGCCTTACCGTAACGGATAAACGGACCCGCGAAAAAACATCCGATATTACGCAGCGTTCTTTTCAGCGGAACCTTTATCCTGTCATAGCCGCGCAGAAAAGCCGCGATCAGCCATAAAATACTGTGTGCTATCAGCGTCAGGATTGAGAGGAACGCGGCAAAAAACATTTCTCCCATTGACGAGACCGCGTCGAAAAGCGTGTGCTTTGCGGCGGTCTTGGGCTTATTGTCTGTATCGGTCAAAGTCATAAAAACTCCTCAAATTCACAAAAGATTTACTTAAAATATTGTAACATATTTGTAACCTTTTTTCAATAGTTTTTGAGATTTTTCGTCAACTTATCACAAAATTTTACTTCGGTAAAACGTAATCTACGGGATTTTCAATAGAGTTTATTCCATTTATTTCCATCACAAGATAGGTTACGTCAACCGTGCGTGAACTGCCGTCCGTATCCGTCAGTTCGCCCTTTTCCGTGAACTCGGTGATATAGCCGTCCGCGTTGATACGGTAAACGCAGGTGAGCGACGAAAACGAGGATACGTCGTCGAGTGTGCCGACCGCGTTTGCGTTAAGCTTTTCGCTGTCGTAAACGTAGGTGATTACGGCGTCCTCTCCGTCCCGTACCGCACCCGCGGAGCTTACCGAAGCGCCGTCCAGGAAAAACAGTCCGCCGCGCGCGTACGGATAGCGGTACTTGCGATTGTATATGTTGTAGATATATTCCTCGCTGCCCGGGGTTATCGCCGACCAGCCCTCCCGATCTTCCGTTTTATAGAAGAACTGTACGCCGTCGCTGTACGCCGCGCCGCTTTCAAGGCTCTCAAAGCTGAATATCATCTCGTCCTTCTTATTTATAAAGAAGCGGAAGTCCATAAGCTGCTTTCCCGTTTCGTTGTCGTTCATTACCACTCTCGCGGAGTCCAGCTTTTCATACAGCTCCTTAGCCTTTCTGACCTCGTCGTAATATTCGGGCATCGGCGCGCAGCCCGCTGTCAGCAGCACCAGCATTATCGTCAGAATACACAAAAATATCTTTTTCATTTCCTGTCCTATCACAAAAATAAATGGGGCAGAAAAGGCGAGCCGCCTTTGGTATCCGCACCGCAGGCAGTCCTTCCCGAAAGACTGCCGCACGGGTACGAAGCACCGTTGCACGGCTAACAGCCAAAATTCCGCCCCAATTGCTTACGCAAAAACGGTGTGCCGAATTACTCGGCGAATTCGCTCTCAACAAGCTTAACAAGACCGTCAACAGCCAACTGCTCATCGGAGCCGTCGGCGATAATGCGGATCTGAGCGCCGCCTACGATACCGAGCGAAAGGATACCGAGCAGAGACTTTGCGTTTACTCTGCGCTCCTCCTTCTCGACCCAGATGGAAGACTTATACTCGTTAGCCTTCTGGATAAAGAATGTAGCGGGTCTTGCGTGTAAACCTACCTGGTTTTTTACTTCAATGTCTTTCATGCACATAAATAACAACCTCCATTACAATTGTGTCTTTTGTCAGCGAGCAACCGGCAGCGTGCGCCGCCTAAATGTTCTCTTTCTGTGTGCCATAGCGTCAAGAGAATAAAGCCGCCCGAAGCATTCGCCGTTATATATCTTTAAATCGGCGCTTCCCTTTCTCTTAATTCTAGTATATCCAAATATTTTCCTCCCGTCAACAGACTTTTTGATTTTTTCTCAATTCAAACCCGATTTTCTGTTTTTTGACGTATATTTCACGAATGAAAACCTAAATACTTGTTTATCTTGCACAAAAAGTTTTCAACAATCTAATCAACATAGACATTTGTTTTCAACAGTCCTATACAAAACCGCATTGCAATGGGAAACTACCATTTCCTACCATTCTTGTAAGTTACTAGGCTTAGGGAGAAATTTCTCAATGTAAACGTTTATTGGGAAGAAAAACCCCGCCCGAAACAGATGAATCCGGGCGGGAAAAGGTGAGAAAACATTCCCGAACAGGAAATTATTGGTAATAATTACAATACGCTCAAATCTCCGTCGGGAACTCGCTGCCGTCGAGAATGCCGTACCACTCTCCGCCGCAGAGCAGAAAGCGCTCGTCCGGTCCGTTGACGATATAGGACAATTCACCGTTCCCGAACGTGAACCAATAGCACTCGCCGCCGTCGCTGTCGCCGGGGGTCTCGCCCTCGGGGAATTGACGGCGCTCGTACTTCACACCGCAAAGCCACTCGGAGAGCGACATCTTGTCTTTATCCGAAAGCTCCGATTCCTTGATTTCGGCGCAGTGAACGTACTCGACCTTGACAATATCCCACACGTCAACGCCCAGATCGGGCACGTAGCCTATCGGGATTGGAGAGGGATTTTTTACGCCGAACCACTCGTCACCCCGGCAAAGATAGCACTTGTCGGCGCAGTCGCGGTATTCGTAATACTCCGGCTCGTCTTTGCCGAATTTCAGCTCTATCTCGTAGGAACGCCCGTCCCCGGGAACGCTCCCGACAGGCTCGGTCTCAAACCCGTTCAGCCACTCGCGGATCTTAACCGCGCCGCCCGTGGCCTCTTTCCACTCGGAGACCTCGCAGCCGTCCTTAGACGAAACCGTTGCGGGCGCCGTGGTGGGATTGACGTCCGTATACCCGATTCCTCGGGAACAGCCGCCCATTGTCAGAATACACAAAAACACTGCTGCTATTATAACGTATCTTCTCATAAAGTCACTCCTACTTGTCAACAGTCAGCTTCGAGACCGTTTCGTTGGTAAGGTCGGCGAAGCCTAGATATTCCGCAGTAAAATCGCCGTTTTTGCCGCGACACTTGAAAGTATAGAAACGCTTCCCGCCGTTGATACCCTTATCGTAATATGAGTAATCGCAGTCAACGATTGTGCAGTCCATCGCAAACTCGTTGTTCAGGTATTCCTCAACAAGCTGCATTTTGTCGGAATAATCCTTTTGACAGCCGCCTATTGTCGAAAGGCACAAAAGCGCTATACATAATTATAAACAGTTTTTCATTTTGTTACTCCAGATAACCGTTCACTATCCTGATCATCATTTCCTTGAGCTTCTCGACGTTGTACGCGCCGACGGTAGGCTCGATATGCCCTCCGCCAACTCCGCTGTCGTCGGTGAGGAACGTGTATGTTCCGCCCGTGGTGAACGCCATAGCGCGCAGCAGATACTCGGTGGACTTGTCGATGCCGCTGCTCGCGACGGGAACGATTCGGATACCCATTTCGGCTGCCTTGGCTACATATTTGTTGACGCTGTCGATGATCTGCGCGTCGTCATGGGGAGGAGCGTCGAGGACTAAGAACATTATCTTCACGCTGTCCTCGTTCCAATCATGCTTGTTGACCGCGCTGTCCAGAGCCGTGTGGACTGCCTCGGGGAAATCTCCGCCGCCGCTTGCCGACTGCTCACGGATAGCTTCCGCGACCTCGTCGATATTTTCGCTGAACGGGAACTGCCGAACCTCGTATTCGTCGTCGGTATCGCGGTAGAAGTTGACGGAAACGCGCGTCGGAATATTCGCGTTGTTGGATTTAATGCTCTTTACGATATCCTCCAGCTCGACCTTGAGGTATTCAAGCTCGTCACCCATAGAGCCGGTGGTGTCGCACATTATCATCAGGTCGAGCTTTTGTGAGATCGGCGAGACCGCGCCGTCCATATCAACGGAGAGCGTCAGGTCGTGTTCATCGGGAACCCAATCGGCAAGCATAGACGACTCCTTATCGCCGCAAACGACCTTGACCTCCGAGGACGGTATGCCGTCCGAGAACAGATATGCCTTGCCCTTATTGTCCGTGAGCGCCGCGGTACAGCCCTCACACGTTACCGAAGCGCCCTCAAGCGGCTTGCCGTCCGACGTTACCGTTACCGTAAGGCGGTAATCGTCAACGGTATCCCAATCGCTTTTGTAACGTTTCCATTCCTCGCGCGAACCGTAAAGCGCGTTCCAGTCCGTCCAATGTGCGTTGTCGTTCCATTCGCCGCCCGTCAGCAGACCCGACTGCGGAGGAATATCGGGCTTATCGGGATAGTCCTCGGGCATAATGTAATAATCTCCTCCGGGCGCCGCATCCGCGGCAGTGGCGTCAGCCTCAAACGCTCCGCCCGCGGCTTCCGGTGCAGCCGCATCGTCAAATATACCGCCTATTTTATTAAAAAAGGACTCCTTTTTTCCGCCGATATCAGTACCCTCAAACTTTTCCGGGCTCGACGAAATTCCCGTACCGCTTGTCGGAGCAGAGCCGCCGTTTGTCATTGCGGCGTTGCCTGAAGAACAGCCTGCCAGCGACAAAGCCGCGATAATTGCCGTCAATGTGATAAAATGCTTTTTCATATTTTTTCCTCGCTTTCAATAAAGTGTAGATTTTTGCTTTCAACAGTAAAACCCGGAAAACTTCAAAAAGGCTGCAAAATTTTTAAAATTTTTTTATTTTTTAAATAAAACGGAATTCCCCCTTCCATACCGGTTTCATATATCAATATATGCAGAACTTTTTAAGCGGCAGATGTACAATAGTGACAATATAAAATATATTGACCTCGTGCATTGCGGCGAGAAAATTCAATATGATCGACCGTTTGAAAAAACATATTGACAAACCCTATTCTCATAAGCTATAATATAAATGTATGCAATTTTATGAAAAGAGGCTTTATTATGGCAAAGTATTTCGGCACGGACGGATTTCGCGGCGAGGCAAACGTCGGACTTACCGTAGAGCACGCTTATAAGATCGGGAGGTTTATCGGCTATTATTACGGGAAGGATCACCGCTGTCAGGTGGTTATCGGAAAGGATACGCGCCGCAGCTCGTATATGTTTGAGTACGCGCTGACCGCGGGGCTTACCGCATCGGGAGCGGACGCTTATCTGCTTCACGTCACCACGACCCCCAGCGTTTCCTATGTTGTGCGCACTGACGATTTCGACTGCGGGATAATGATCTCCGCTTCTCACAATCCGTACTATGATAACGGCATCAAGCTTTTCAACTCCAAGGGCGAGAAAATGGACGACCAATTTATCGACGAGATCGAAAAGTATCTTGACGGCGAAATTCCCGAGCTTCCGCTCGCGCAGGGCGAGGAGATCGGGCGCGCTTCCGATTATTCCGCAGGGCGAAACCGCTACATCGGCTATCTCATATCTCTGGCGACTCATTCGTTCAAGGGCAAGCGCATAGGACTTGACTGCGCCAACGGCTCGGCGTTCGCAATAGCGAAGAGTGTGTTTGACGCTCTGGGAGCCAAGACCTACGTTGTCAGCAACAAGCCGGACGGCTTCAACATCAACACCAACTGCGGCTCCACGCATATCGAAAATCTGGTAAAGCTTGTCGAGGAGGAACAGCTCGACTGCGGCTTTGCGTTCGACGGCGACGCGGACCGCTGCCTTGCCGTGGACGAAACGGCGCGGCTCGTCGACGGCGACAAGATCCTATACATTTACGGCAGCTACCTTAAGGAGCGCGGAAAGCTCGAGGGCAACACCGTTGTCACCACCGTAATGTCCAATCTCGGATTGTACAAGGCGTTTGACGAATTGGGTATCGCTTACGAGAAAACCGCAGTAGGCGACAAGTACGTTTACGAGTGTATGAATGAAAAGGGCTATATTCTCGGCGGCGAGAACAGCGGACACATCATTTTCAGCAAGTACGCCAACACAGGCGACGGTATTCTTACGGCGCTGAAGCTCATGCAGGTCATCTGCGCGAAAAAGACTACGCTCTCCGAGCTTGCAAAGGGGATGACGGTGTACCCGCAGATATTGAAGAACGTGCGGGTCACCGACAAAAACGCCGTGCTGAACGATACTGATGTTCAGGCTGCGGTAAAGGCGGCTGAGGACGCTCTCGGTTCGGAAGGCAGAGTACTCGTTCGTCCAAGCGGAACGGAGCCGCTGCTCCGCATAATGACCGAGGCAAAGACCAGGGACGTCTGCGCGAAGCATATCGCGGACATTGAGAAAGTAGTCCGCGACAAGGGCTACGCGGTTGAATGACAGGCAGCGCCGCCCAAACGCTAAAACGGATAAAATAAAAACCTCCCGAGGCATGACAGCCAAGGGAGGTTCGTATTTTATTGCGGATTATTGTTCCTCGCCGCCCACGGTGTAAACGCGTTCCATGCTGATATCGGGGGTAAGCTCGCCGCGCTCGTCGTAATTTGCGGTAATTGTAACGCCCATTGAACCGTCCTTCAGACTGGTGAAATCCAGCGGATTCTGCGCAACTATTTCATATTTGTACGCGAGCGTTATCGACGCCGGTACGCCCTCAACTCCGGTGAATACTATGCGGAAGCTGTCGCAGTCTCTGAACGCGAACGCAGCCATCGTATCGCCGTCCATAAGCACGGGATCGACAACGTTTTTGCGCTCCACAAACGCGAGCTGACCGTCCTCATTGACATTGTCGGAGTATACGTTCTGCGCCGACAGCAATTTTCCCTGACTGACTCCCGCGCTGAGCGTAAGGTTTTTGTAAGTAAAATCGCGCGAAGCGGGCTGACCTTCCTCGTCGATCCCGTTGAACACGCTGCCCTCAAGCACAAAGGTATTTGCGTCCTCCTGCCACATATTAAACGAGAACACGGGCGCATAGATTATGTTCTGATAGGTGGCGAGTATCTCGGTCAGGTCCTCGGCGGTCATTGTTCCGCTTTCGTTGGCGTTCATGCGGTTGACTATCTCGGAAAGCGTTTCGTTGGCGCTGAATTCCGCCGTATAGATCCTCGTTACCGACATCTGGCTGCCGTTCTCCTGCGGAATATCTCCGCAGAATATAAGATCGTGAGAATTCATCATCAGCACCAGATACAAAGCCAGCGCCGCTATAAGTATCGCCACAAGAATAATTCCAATTACAAACTTCATATAAACTCCTTGATTTCGGCTGAGCCGGTTTTATACGCAGTAAAGATTTGTATCCCAATCGGGGATATACGGGTGATGCCTCATATACAGCTTGTATTTCCTGTTCATTTCATTTACCAGAAGCGGGAGCTTAAACATATCCTCATTCCGGTGATACAGCGCGATGTTGAGCTTGGGTCTGTATTTCGCGATAGTTTCCTTTGCGCCGCGCAGGGCGTTTTCCTCCGCGCCCTCAACGTCAATTTTAATGTAGCTGGCGGAGCCGCCGCGAAGCATCGTGTCCGTTTTCATCATCTTCACGCTGCGAAACCGCGCGGAATTTAAAGGTCTGCCGTCCGACGGCAGCGCCTTTGAACCTCTGCCCGCGCGCATATCAAATGTCGCGGTAGTGTCCTCGTCCCACGCGCCGACGTTGTACGCCTCGAATATCGCCGAGCCTATCATATACAGCCGCCGCTTCAACTTGCGGTAGTTTTTCGCGTCCGGTTCCATTGCGTACAGCTTTTTGAACTGCATTGAGGTTTCGTTCAGAAACTCGATAAGCGTGTCGCCGTTGTACGCCCCGAGGTCAACATACGTTTCGTCAATACCGATATCCATAAGGTTGAACTTTTCCTCGGAGGGCGTTTCGACATTGCGGAGCAGCTTAAGATCGCCGCTTAGCTTGTAGCGGATAACGTTCTCGAAAACGCGCCTCGACTGCGCGTCAGCCAGCATGTCGTACACCCTGCGAAGCTCGTCCTTATGCGCGTTGGCGTATTCAAGATCAAATAAACCGCTCCCCGCCACGGGAACGTTCGGCGCGTAAAGCTCGTGCCGTTCGCTTATACCGTAAATATGCTCCATAACCTCCGGAAGCTGCGTTCCAAAGCACACGAGAATAATAAAGTCGTCATATCCGGCTTCGATCTCGGAGAGCTTTTTCACGCGGCAGCCGAGGAAGCTATGTCCGCGCACGAACTCGTCGCTCGCCATAATATCCGTGACGTCAACGTGTTTTTCGTCCAGCACGGCTTTGATTTTCTCCGCGCCGTCGCCCATGCCGTAAAGCACTATTTTTTTATCACACCGCTGCAGATATCCCCACAGGTCGAAATCTATGCCGTCAAGAAAAAACGCCATTTTCAAACCTCCATACATTACCGGAAACGCGACGCTCGTAACGAAGCACAGTTCTGCCGGCGTTTCCTTATGCCATCTGAATTTTTTCAATCTCCCGGGTGCACTCGACAAACAGATCCGTAATCGACGCGCTGTCTATATTGTATTTCCCGCTGATCTCCTCAAAACGCTCCCAATCCGCGTTGGTGTATGACAGCGCCATTTCGAACACATCGCTGTAAATTCCTCCGCGTCTGAGCAGTCCTTTTTTAATATCGTTAGTCAGCGGGAATTCGTCAAGCGCCTGAGCCAGCGCTCTTTCACCGCCGAACACCACCATTGACAGCAAGCCCATAAGGTAGAAAGACTCCGCGTTTTCCGAAGCCTCGGGAATGAGCAACGATATTTTTCGGCAAAGCTTTGCCATAAGCAGCGAGGTTTTCATTGCCTCGGCGTTGTCGTTATGCGTGAGCTTCTGCATTCCCATAAGATATACCCACTCGCGCAGATAGTCCAGACCGAGTATAAGTATTGCCTGATTTATTGTGGATACCTTGTTTGATACCCCGAAATACGCGGAGTTAATAAGCCGCAGTATCCTCTGGCACATAGCGGTATCGCGCGACATTACCTCAACGATAGCGTCGACGTCGGGCTCCTGCTCGGAGATAAGCTGCATTACCTGCATAAGGTTCATGGGAAGCGGCTGTATGCTGCTTCCCGACATAATGGCGGGCTTCGCGAAATAGTAGCCCTGCATATAAGTGCAGCCGAGCTTTTTCGCGTATTCAAACTCCTCGCGCGTTTCGATCTTCTCAGCGAGCATAAGCTTGTTGGAATAACGGCAAACATAAGCGGTTTCTTCAATGGACTTCTGCGGCGTTCTGAAATCTATTTTCACCAGATCTCCCAGCTGGAACAATTCGCTGTACGCACTGGAGTACTCAAAGTCGTCCAGCGCGATCATATATCCCAGCTCCTTAAGCTCCATGCACGCGTCCAATAAGTCGTCGTCGGTAAGCTGATTTTCCAGCACCTCGACCACCAGAATCTCGGGGGAGATCATTTTGGGAATACCGCGCTTCAGGAGGTTGCCGGTAAAGTTGATGAAAGCCCGCGCGCTTCCTATGACGTTTTTAACGTCCAAGCCGAAAAACGCGTTCGTTACCACATCGGCGGTGGACTCGTCGCCCGAAACGCCGTTATACGAGTTTTCCCTGCCGTTGCTGCGGTAAAGCAGCTCGTAAGCATAGACGTTGTTTTCGTTGTCAAAAATCGGCTGCCGCGCCATGTAAACGTTCATATTTACGCCCCCTAAATTCTATACACATTTTATTATACTATATTTTGAGATTTTTTTCAAGCGATACTAATCGGCTTTTCTTATAATCGGAATATTTTGTGCATTTTTCACAAAAACAAAGCGCAATTTTCTATCCGGGTGCCCTGCCTGCGGCGAGATACCAAACAGGCTCTTAATAAATTGATTTTCCGCTTGAAGATCGTTTAACGATATGCAGGCAAAAGCGGATCCCGCTGCCGCAGCGTGAATACAATAAATTCACACATTTTCCCAAAACACATCTTGAAATCCTCGGCGAAGTGTGATATAATTAAATTGTATTGCGAAAAACAGCAGATAAGGTCTGCGGACATAAAGGAAGGGCAAAATATGAAGCTTGGTATGGTGGGTCTGCCGAACGTCGGCAAGAGTACCCTTTTTAACGCATTGACTAACGCGGGCGCGGAGTCCGCGAATTACCCGTTCTGCACGATCGAGCCGAACGTCGGTATCGTTTCCGTGCCCGACGAGCGTCTGGACAAGCTGGCGGAGATGTATCACCCCGAAAAGTTCACTCCCGCGACGCTGGAGTTCGTGGACATCGCGGGTCTTGTAAAGGGCGCGTCCAAGGGCGAGGGTCTGGGCAACAAGTTTCTCTCGAACATACGCGAAGTGGACGCTATCGTTCACGTTGTCCGCTGCTTTAAGGACGACAACATTATTCACGTCGACGGCTCGATAGGAGCGGCGCGCGATATTGAAACGATAAATCTGGAGCTTATCTTCTCCGATCTGGAGATACTCGAGCGCCGTATCGACCGCGCGAAAAAGGCGCTCAAGGGCGACAAGTCCGCGCAGGCGGAGGTCGACTTCTTCGAGGCGCTGAAGGCTCATCTCGAAAACGGCAAGTCCGCGCGCAGCTACGACTATTCCGACGAGGAACGCTCCATGCTCCGCGATACTCCGCTGCTTTCGAACAAGCCAGTTATCTACGCGGCGAATCTGTCCGAGGCGGACTTCACGGGCGACCTCAACGCGAACGCCGAGTACAAGGCGGTCTGCGCGATCGCCGAGGAGGAGAACGCCGAGGTGCTGCCTATCTGCGCACAGATCGAAGCGGAGATCGCCGATATGCCCGCCGAGGACAAGGAGCTTTTCCTCGCGGATATGCACCTTGAAAGCTCGGGTCTGGCGCGTATCATCAAGACCGGCTATCGGCTGCTGGGGCTTATCTCGTTCCTTACGGCGGGAACTCCCGAAGTCCGCGCGTGGACGATAACCAAGGGCACGAAGGCTCCGCAGGCGGCGGGAAAGATACACACCGACTTTGAGCGCGGCTTTATACGCGCGGAGATAGTCGCGTTCGACGACCTTATGAGCTGCGGCTCTATGGCTGCGGCTAAGGAAAAGGGGCTTGTCCGTCAGGAGGGCAAGGAATATGTAATGCAGGACGGCGACGTTACGCTGTTCAAATTTAACGTGTAATGAAAGCCCAGCCGCATATTACGCCGCTGCCGTTATTTGACGCCGCGCTCATTCACGCGGAAAAGGCTGCGTTGCACTCAATTGACGAGGAGATCAAATGAACAAGGTCATCCGGTGTAAAAACACCAATAACAAAAAAATCGCCGGGCTGCTGATCTCGCAGGTCATATGCGGCGTAATGCCCGTAGTGCTGCTGGCGGCGTTCGTGCTGCTTAAGCTGTACGAGAACAAGATAATCGCACTCGTTGCCATTATCCTGATCTTCCTCTGCAATGTCGGGTATATGCTTCTCGCGCGGCGGTACAATGTCCTGAACAGCGGCAGACGCGGCGAAAGGCAGCTCTACAAGACCGTCAGGCACTTGGGCGGAAACAATATCATCTTCTGCAATCTCCCCGTGCGGTACAAGCGCGGACGCTCTGAGCTTGATATGCTGATAATCAGCCATAAGGGACTTATAATCGTCGAGGTAAAGAACCACTCGGGTACTATTCAGGGAAGCTGGAAAGCCGACAAGTGGGAACAGCGCAAATACTACCGCGGCGGAAAGAACACCTCCCAGCAGATCGACAATCCGATAAAGCAGATGCGCCGTCAGCGCGATATCGTCAAGAGCATACTCAACGCGGCGGGCGAGGACGTGTGGATAGACACCGTATTGTATTTTTCCAGCGATAACGCAAAGCTGAAGCTCAATCTGCGCGAAAACGATTATGTGTGCCTTGGAAGCAAGGAACTGCTGCATTTTCTGGAGAACTACGACCGCAACAACGTAATCTCCCGCGTTCAGATGGAAAAGTACGCGAGAATACTGAACGAAGCACGCGCGAATATCTGACGGGGGAGTTATGGACGAATATTACATTATAAAAATAACGCTCCGTCAAAGGGAGTTTTTCCTGCTGTGGAACTGTGACTGCGAGCCCGTGTTCCTGGCGGACACAAACAACAAGGCAGTGTTTTTCGCAAGTATGGACGAATTGAACGCGTTCGCCAAAAGCAACGGCATAAAGCTTTGCGGGGAGATCACCGAATACGATCTCGACGATATAACGGTGACCGCCGAAACGCTTGACTGCAACGAGGTCAACACAAAGTGGAACATTATCTCCGACTTCGCGCTGACGAACGGCGCGGAGTTTTCGGGCGAGGATAAGCGTTACAACGACATTTATAACAAGCTGTTTTACGGCTGCAATCTCCCCGCGATGAAGCACCCGCACTACACTCCCGAATGGAGCGCGGACGAGATCGCCGAGATAAACCGCTTACTCGCCGAGGGCGCGGAGCTGTTCGCGCTCTTCTTAATTAAATAATGCGCGCCGTATCCGATCGTGATACGGCGTTTTTTCCCGCCGTTACTGAAATTATACCGTATTCAAGTTTGATTTCTTTATTCTTTTGCCGGCATATCCGTTAATCATAACATTTATTATGCAATAAATTTCCGTAACGGTCTTTACAAATGCGTCGGAATATGTTATAATTAAAATGTATGCAAAGGCGGGAGGTAAAAATATGCTGAAACCATTTTCAAATAAGGTCGCCGGGCTTGCGCCGTCGGCGATACGAGAGATATTGAAATTCACCGCGGATCCCGAGGTAATAAGCTTCGCGGCGGGAAATCCCGCTCCCGAGGCGTTTCCCGTGGACACTATCGCGAAGCTCTCCGCAGAGATATTCGCTAGCGAGCCTGTGAACGCACTGCAATACTCCGTTACCGAGGGATATATGCCGCTGCGAAAGTGGCTTGAAAGCGATCTGCGATCAAAGAATATGTTCGCGGAGAACGATATGGTGATCGTTACCGCGGGCGCGCAGCAGGCTATCGAGGTCACCGCGAAAATTCTCTGCAACGAGGGCGACGTTATTTTGTGCGAGGATCCGAGCTTCATCGGCTCACTGAACGCGTTCAGAAGTTACGGTGTGCGGCTCGTCGGAGTTGCCGCCGACAAGGACGGCATTATCCCCGAAAGGCTGGAGGAGGCTCTCAAAGCCGAGCCGAACACGAAATTCCTCTACACAATACCGAATTTCCAGAACCCCACCGGCAACACCACCACGCTCGAACGCAGAAAAGCGGTGCTGGAGCTTGCCGGGAAATACGGAATTTATATTCTCGAGGACAACCCCTACGGCGATCTCCGCTTTGCGGGAACGCCCGTTCCGAGCTACAAATCGCTCGACACAACGAACAACGTGCTATACGCGGGAACATTCTCCAAGGTGCTTGCTCCGGGGCTTCGCGTGGGTTATCTCTGCGGAACTGCCGAGCTTGTCCAGAAAGCGGTCGTCGGCCTGCAGACCAGCACCGTCCACACCAACATCTGGGCGCAGATGCTGGCTCACCGTTTCGTGACTACCGTCGACTTCAACGAGCATTTAAAGCGGCTTCAGAGCATTTACCGCGCCAAATACAAGCGCATGGCTGACGCTCTGCACGCGTGTATGCCCGACTGCGTTACATATTCTGAGCCTGAGGGCGGTTTGTTCATCTGGGCGGATATTCCCGAGCGATACGATATGAACGCGTTCTGCACCGAGGCTGTTCACCAAAAGGTAGCGGTCGTGCCGGGCAATGCTTTCCTCGCTGACGAGAACGGAGTTTCACATTCGTTCCGTCTGAACTTCTCCACCCCGACCGACGAACAGATAGACCGCGGCGTGGAAATTCTCGGAAAGTGCGCTAAAGAATTTTTTAAGCAAGACTAAGGAGATAACATAAAATGGAACAGAAAAAGAAGATATTAAGCCTTATACAACCCACCAACACGCCGCACCTCGGCAACTACCTCGGAGCGATGCGCAACTGGGTGAAAATGCAGGAGGAGTTCGACTGTACCTACGGTATCGCCGATCTTCATTCGCTTACGGTGCGGCAGGATCCCGCAAAGCTCCGCGCGCAGATAAAGGAGAGCTATGCGCTGCTGATAGCGTCGGGTCTTAACCCCGAGAAGTCCACGCTTTTCGTGCAGAGCCACAATCCCCACCACTCCGAGCTTGCGTGGCTGCTCAACTGCTACACGCAGTTCGGCGAGCTGTCCAGAATGACGCAGTTCAAGGATAAATCCGCCAAGCACCCCGACAACATCAACGCGGGTCTGTTCACCTATCCCGTGCTTATGGCGGCGGATATCCTGCTGTATCAGGCGGATATGGTACCGGTCGGCAAGGATCAGCTTCAGCATCTGGAGCTTGCGCGCAACGTCTGTCAGCGTTTTAACGGCATATACGGCGAAGTGTTCACAATGCCGGAGGGATATGTAACAAAATCCACCGAAAAGGTAAATTCGCTTCAGGATCCGACCAAGAAGATGAGCAAATCCGATGAGAACCCGAACGCGTCGGTGTGGGTGCTCGACGACCGCGACACGATAATCCGCAAGTTCAAGCGCGCCGTGACCGACAGCGAGACCGAGGTCTGCGCTCGCGAGGGCAAGGACGGAATAATCAACCTGATGTCCATTTACGGCGGAGTTACGGGCAAGAGCTTTGACGAGATCGAGGCGGAGTTTAAGGGCAAGGGCTACGGCGACTTCAAGCTCGCGGTAGGCGAAGCGGTAGCGGACAAGCTCGCGCCCATGCAGGAGGAGTACAAGCGCGTTTCCTCCGACAAGGCTTACATTGAGAACTGCATGAAGCAGGGCGCGGAAAAGGCGTACAAGGTTTCGCGCAAGACGCTGCAAAAGGTTCAGAAGAAGGTAGGGTTTATCGTTTTCTGACATTGTGCAAAAAAGAGAAAACCCCCGCTATTCCAAAGGCAATATTGTGAGAATGCACAAAAATTGTGAAATTTTAAAATATATCTTGAAATTTGGTGCAATTTCTGGTATAATATCATTTGTTACTGATATAAAATCTATCGGAAGGACGGTGTTATATAATGGCTAAATGTGAGATCTGCGGCAAGAGTGTTGCTTTCGGTATCAAGGTTTCTCACTCCCACAGACGCAGCAACAGAACATTTAAACCGAATGTTAAGAAAGTAAAGGCTATCGTAAACGGAACTCCCTGCAGAGTTAATGTTTGTTCGCGCTGCCTGCGTTCCAAGCTCGTTCAGAGAGCCGGCTGATCGCTGCCGAAAATTCGGAAAATGAACGGGAACGTCCGATGTTTGTCGGGCGTTCTTTTATTTTCGGCGGCAAATCCGTTGACAATGCCAAAACGGCACGGCAAAATATAGTTAAATCGACGAAATTTAATAAAATCCTCAAAAGCTCTCCAAATGATAACTAAAATGTGCTACAATATAATTGGGTAAATATGATTATTGGGAGACAGAAATGTTTGAGCTTAAGAAAACCGAGGGAAACGCGCGGCGCGGAATATTCCGCACTCCGCACGGAGATATACAAACGCCGTTCTTTATGAACGTCGCGACCGCCGCCGCGATAAAGGGCGGAGTATCCTGCATGGATCTGCGGGAAATAAAAACGCGCGTGGCGCTCTGCAATACTTATCATCTGCACCTGCGCCCCGGCGACGATATAGTTTATAAAATGGGCGGGCTGCACAAATTTATGAACTGGGACAAGCCCATTCTCACGGACAGCGGAGGATTTCAGGTATTTTCTTTGTCCAAGCTGCGTAAGATTAAAGAGGAGGGCGTGTACTTCGCGTCGCATATCGACGGCAAGCGGCTGTTTATCGGTCCCGAGGAGAGTATGCAAATACAGTCAAGGCTCGGCTCTACGATAGCTATGGCGTTTGACGAGTGTATCGAGAACCCCGCGCCCGTGGATTACGTCCGTCAGTCGGTAGACCGCACCACGCGCTGGCTGGAGCGCTGCAAAACGGAAATGGCAAGACTGAACTCTCTGCCCGGAACTATCAACAGGCAGCAGCTTCTTTTCGCGATAAATCAGGGCGGAACGTACGACGATATCCGTATCGAGCATATGAAGACCATAAGCGGAATGGATCTCGACGGCTACGCTGTCGGGGGACTTGCTGTCGGCGAACCAACCGAGGTTATGTACCGTATTCTGGACAGCGTGCTGCCGTATGCTCCCGTAAACAAGCCGCGCTATCTTATGGGCGTGGGAACTCCGTCCAATATTATCGAAGCCGTGTACCGAGGAGTGGATATGTTCGACTGCGTAATGCCCTCGCGCAACGCCCGTCATGCAACTGTGTTCACATGGAACGGCATAATGCACGCGACCAACGAGCAGTACAAAACGGACGATCGTCCGCTTGAGCCCGGGTGCGGCTGCCCCGCGTGCCAAAACTTCTCGCGCGCGTATATCCGCCACCTGTTCAAGGCGGGAGAGCAGCTTGCGGGGCGGCTTACGGTGCTGCATAATCTTTACTTCTACAATTCGCTTATGGACAGGATCTGCGAGGAGCTTGACAACGGCACGTTCACCGGGTTCAGGAACAAGTATTCGCCGCTGCTGGCTTCAAAAAGTGAGGATTGATATGTCGATTTTTTCCGGATTGAAAAAAATCTTTGATCCGCGTTACGCGCCGCTTGTGTGTAAGCCCGGGGATGTTTTTGCGCTTATACGGGAGTGCGTCGATATCAACGCACCGCTTTGCAGGCTCGTTGTTGAAATTAACGGTAAACCGCATAAGATCGGCGTTACCTCCGATTATAACAGCCGTGCAAACGAATATTTCGATATCGCTTTTTACCTTGACGATAATGAATTTCCGACTCTTGAAGAGCTTATTGAAAAAGCGGAAACGGAGGGCGTACGCGTTGCGGCGCTTGAAACGATAACGGTGCTTGAGGACGAAGACAGCGGCGACCCGCGAAACAATGTTCTGCTGGCGGACAGGGAGATCAAATAAAACAGAGCTATCAACGGGGGAAAGATATGACCTTTGAGGATATGGATATAGCGGACGTGAGAGCTTATGCGGAGCTGTTCGTGTCGGTGTTCAATTCGCCGCCGTGGAACGACCGCTGGACTGTGCTCACGGCAAAGCTGCGGCTAGGCGAGTTGATAACTACGGGAACGTTCGTCGGGAAAGCGGCTTACGAAAACGGACAGCTTCTCGGGATAATTCTCGGGCAGAAGGAGCATTTCTGCGACGGAATTCATTTTCAGATACAGGAATTCTGCGTAAGACCCGAGTGCCGGCAGAGCGGCTGCGGTTCAAGACTGCTCTCGGCGCTCAAGGAGGAGCTTAACGCGATAGGCGTTGTAAACGTTTATCTGATAACGCAGCGCGGTGAAAGCACCGAGGGCTGGTACAGGCGCCGCGGCTTAACAACCTCGGACAGAATGATCGTGATGTCGGAAGACTTGACCAAGTAATTCACAAAAGGACGTATAATCGGAATACAAGAGGTGATCGTATGTCCTTTATTGAATTGTTTTTTGTGGCGGTAGGGCTGTCGGCGGATGCGTTTGCGGTGGCGCTGGCGGACGGACTGAATTTGCAGAAGCGCCGAAAGGCGGTGCTTATAGCGTTTATGTTCGGGCTGTTTCAGGCTCTTATGCCGATTATAGGTTATTTTCTCGGTTCGGGATTTGCGAGTCTGTTCAGCGCGTTCGACCATTATCTGGCGCTCGGAGTGCTGGGCTTTATCGGCGGAAAGATGATAGTCGAGAGTATTCGCGAGCTTGCAAACGGCGGCGAAGAGCCACTGGAGGTCAGGAGCCTGAGCTTTCCCGTGCTGCTTATGCAGGCGGCGGCAACGGCGATAGACGCGCTTATGGTGGGCGTGAGCTTCGCGGCGATTCGGGCGTCGATCGCTCCGGCGGCGCTGTTTATCGGTGCGGTGACGTTCGCGCTGTCGCTTCTGGGAGCGCTCGGCGGACGGCGGCTCGGCTTAAGTCTCGGCGCAAAGGCGGAGCTGGCTGGCGGAATAGTGCTGGCGGTAATCGGAATAAAGACTTTTCTGGAGCATATCGGCGGAGGAATTTAGGCGGTTTTTAGCATAGTAAGGTTAATAGCGGTGCAGGGAAATTATCTCGGCAAAGAGTAGCATTGCGTTGGCGTAGGGCAAGTTGCGCAAGCGAGTGACGTTGTCGGTTCGCAGCGTAACGGAGCGAAGCGAAGTGCAGCGAAGAACTGACAATGTCGCTCGGCTAGCGAACGAAGTGAGCGGTGCGTAACTTGCTTTTAGATAGGGGGCAATATTATGATAAAATACGCTATATTCGACCTGGACGGAACTATTTTTGACTCATCGGAAATGTGGAGAAAGCTGGGCGCGCAGTATCTTACAATGCTCGGGAAAAATCCCGCGCCCGATCTGGCGGACAAGCTCGGCGCTTTATCGGTTCCGGAGGGCGCGGAGTATCTGCGGCGGGAATATGATATCAGCTATTCGCGCGAGGAGATAGCGCGGCATATCACGCGAATGACCGAGAAGTTTTATCTGGAGCAGGTGAGCCTGAAGGACGGCGCACTCAAGCTGCTTGCGGCTCTTCGCGCACATTGTGTGCGGATGAGCATAGCGACGGCGGGCGATGTTAATCTGGCGCTTTCCGCGTTGGACAGGCTCGGCATAGGCAAGTTTTTCGCGGGCGCGGTGAGCTGCTCGGACTACGGAGCGAAAACGTCGCCCGAGGTGTTCTTCGCAGCGGCGGAGCTTATCTACGCCGTTCCCGAGGAGACTATCGTATTCGAGGATTCGCTTCACGCGGTGCGCACCGCGAAAAAGGCGGGCTTTGTGACGGCTGCCGTGTATGACGTCGGCGAAAAAAATCAGGAGGAGCTGAAAAAGCTGGCTGATTTCTATGCGCTTTCGCTCGGGGAGTTCGCGGAGAACATCTCGGAGCTGCTGTGATTTTCGGCGGGGAAAAAATAAGCGGCGCGTTTTCCGATGACGCGCCGTTCTTTTAATGCTCGTCAGTATTCCGCGTAGACCTCGTCGGTCTCGTCGACGTCCATTTTCTCGCCCGTCGAAAGCGTGTGGTCGGGCTTATCCTCGCCCTTGTACAGCAGCTTCAGCAGAATCGGCGAAGCTACCGAGGAGCAGAGTATCAGCAGGATAACGGACGTGAAGTATTCGGGCGAAACCATTCCCACGGCAAGCCCCTTCTGCGCGACGATAAGCGCGACCTCGCCGCGGGTCATCATTCCCACGCCGACCTTGAGCGAGTCCTTGACGCCGAAGCCCCATATCTTCGTCATAAGTCCGCAGCCAATGACCTTAGCCGCCATTGCCACAACGACGAACGCCAGAGTAAACCACAGCAGATTGAGCGTAAAGCCGGTGAAGTTGGTTTTCAGCCCTATCGAAGCGAAGAATACCGGACCGAACAGCATATAGCTCGAAATATCCATTTTACCCGCGATGTATTCCGCGTCGCGCAGATTGCAGAGGATTATTCCCGCGACGTAAGCGCCCGTGATGTCCGCGATGCCGAAGAATTTCTCCGCGCAGTACGCCAGAAAGAAACAGAGAGCCAAGCCGAATATCGGTATCATGCGGTGGTGGAAGAAGCGCTTGTCGAGGAACTTGAACAGCAGATAGATCAAGAAGCCCACCACTAAGCTGAACACGATAAACAGCACCGTCTTGATAACAACATCGATCGGTTTTGCGTCGGCGGACTTGAAGCCGATAACGAACGTCAGCACGATTATTCCGATAACGTCGTCGATTATCGCCGCCGAAACGATTATCGTGCCGACCTTGCCCTTTAAATGTCCAAGCTCGCGGAGCGTCTGAACGGTAATGCTCACCGACGTCGCCGTCATTATCGTGCCTATGAACAGTCCGCGGAAGAACTCGTCCGAGCCGACGGGCGCAAACCCGAAAAAACACCCGTACAGCGCCCAGCCCATTATCAACGGCACGAACACTCCCGCGCACGCGATAGTCAGCGCCACCGGACCAGTCTTGACCAACTCGCGGAGGTTGGTTTCCAGACCCGCCGAGAACATAAGCAGCACAACGCCTATCTCCGCCAGCATAACGATAAAATCCGACTGACCTACCCAACCCAGCAGGCTCGGACCTATCAGCAGCCCCGCCGCGATCTGCCCGACCACCTGAGGAGCTTTCAGCTTCTTCGCGGCTATCCCCAGAAGCTTTGCGGCTATAAGTATTATCGCCAGATCCTTAAAGCATTCATATGCTTCCATAGTCTACACCTCTTATCTATATTTACCAAATTTATTATATTATTTTTGTGACATTTATTCAACCCTCAAACTATACAATTTTTATTGCCTTTGGGAGAAATTTTTGGGCATTTTATATTGACAATAAATTGACGTTATGTTATACTTAAGATAGATAAATTTTTGTTTTTTCTATTCTCTAATCTATTCCGAAGGGAGTCTTTGGATTGATCGAAAAAAATTACACCAACCCTCATGACAGAGGGCGGTTCGGGTTCAGCGAGAGCGGCGAGTACAGAGCGCCGTATAAATTCGGAACGCTGCTTATCGCCGTGTTTATCGCCGCGGGGATAGTTGCGGTCGCTATAACGTTCTTTATTATGCGCGGGTTTATACGCGAAAATATGGAGGTAATGCCCGAAGGCGGAGGAATATACGCAATGGCTTCGGCGCTCGCGGTCGGTATCGTCGCTGTCGTGTGTATAATCGTCATCGGCGCGCTGGCGCGTTACATAAGGCTCGGCTACGTCTGCAAATACGACGCGAACGACGAGAAATTCACGCTGACTATCGGCGGAGATATCCATACGATTTACTACAAGGAAGTTCAGACCGTGCATTTTATGCCGCGTCTAGCTCTCGGGAAAAAGGTCTGCGGCTACAATGTCACCATAAAGATGAACGGCGTTGAAGAGGAATACGATATAGTGTTCGACGGCTATCTTTCCGAGAAGAACACGCCGTTCAACATAATCCGCGAGCGCGTTGAAATGCTCCGTCACGCCGAGGCTCTCGAACGGGCGAAGCAGGCGGGAAGAAACGTTGCCGGAGAAAGCAGCCGTCCGGTATCCAACGAGGACATTGCAAAGGCTCAGGAGGGCAAAAAGGACATATACGACCGCATGGCGGAGCTGCTCGGCAAGGACGCGGAAATGCCCGGAGTGAGCCTCGCCAAGGAAGACAGGAACACCTCGCGCGCCGCACGGGCTATCAGAGCCGAGCAGGAAGCCCGCGCAATGAACGCTCCCGTTATCCCCGAGGGTATTGAAGCGGAATACGACGTTTCCAAGGTAATGGAGAAGCTCTCGCCCACGGTGGGCGGTTACGCGGCGGATATGCCGAGCATCGGAAAGGACGGCAAGGTAATTCAGCCCGACGAGACCTACTTCGGCGAGGACGGAAGAATGGTCTCGGTCGACGATATACAGAGCTATGGAACGTTCCGCGCGCCTTTTTCAAAAAAGGTAAATATCATATTGTATGTTATCGCCGCGCCGTTTTTGGTCTGGGTGCTTTTTGTACTGTTCCTATATATTCGTATGGGGATAACACAAGGACCGCGAACGCTCCTGACGGGATTTCTCAACGCGGAAAACGATATTCTTCTGATCTCGGCGGTAATTGCGGCGGCGATCGTAATAATTATACTTAAATATATGAGAGCCGGCGACGAGTACCGCTACAAGGCTAACGGCAGAGAATTCACGGTATCGAAAAAGAACCGCCCGGACGAGCGTATCCTGTACAGGGACGCAAAGGGCATAAGCTACAAGCCGATAAAGTTTTTGTGGTTTGACAACGGCTACGAGGTCGAGATCGTTACGGTCTACGGCGTGGTAAAGTTCGGGTACTGCTATCCGCGTTACAATCACCCCGTCAAAAAAGAGGACCTGCCGTTCGACATAATCAGAAGGAATATAGAGCGCCGCCAGAACGCGGGGAGAAGATAAGAGGAACGGGAGTGCTTCGGCGCTCCCGTTGTTGGGTAATTCCGGGAGGGAACGCAATGCTGAGGATCGCGGTTTGCGACGACGACAAACAAATGCTGGACAGTCTGTCCGCGAAAATTTCGGACTGCTTTAGCCGCAGAAACGAGAGCGTTCTCGCGGAGAAATTTTCCTCGGGCACGGAGTTCCTGACCGCGCACAAAGCTGAGCCGTTCGATGTGATCTTTCTGGATATACGTATGCCGGAACGCGACGGCTTTGACGTGGCGAGGGAGATCTGCGCGCTGTCCGCGAAAACGTACATCATCTTCGTCACGACCGAGACCGCGCTGGTGTATGACAGCTTTGACTTCCGACCGTTCCGCTTTATCCCGAAAACTCCGCCCGAGCTTTTCGACAGGCAGCTCGAACGCGCGGTCGACAAGCTGCTCATACAAATTTCCGCATACGGCGAGATCGAGCTTGCGCTGCCGTACAATCAAAAGGAATTCGTCAGCCCCGCCGATATCGTCAGCCTGAAAAGCCGCGGCAACTACGTCGAGTACGCCTTTACGGAGCGCGAGTCCGTCAAGGTGCGCTGCAAGCTGGACGACGCGTTTTCGGAGCTTTCGCCGAATCTGTTTCTGCGGATACACAAGAGCTACGCGGTCAATATGAGCTTTATCCGCCGCATAGATTTTTCCGAAATGCTGGTGTATCTGAAAGACGGCAGCACCGCGTATATCAGCAGAAACTATAAAAAGGACGTGGAAGCGGCTTACGGAGAGTACCGCCGCAGCTTCGGGAGGTGAGCGAATGGAGATCTTTACGGTAATCGGAACGATAATTCTCGCGGCGGTCGAGGGCTGGCTTATGGCAAGATTCGTCGCGTCGCTTTGGGAAATAAGGCTGGGCGGTACGGGCACGGTTAAGACTGTCGTGTTTGCGTTGGTCGGAACGATCGCCGCTCTGGGATTGAATTTTTTAAGTTACGGCAGCATAATGCGTCTGATAATTTACGTGCTTTGCCTGTTTACCGTGCTGGTGTTCTTCCTCGGGCGCGGCAGCCTGCCGAGAGTGTTTTCGCCTGTCGCCGCCGTATTCATTGCTGCGGGAGCGAACGCCGTGACCGCGGAGATCGTATACGCGCTCAACGGCAGCGGCGAAGCCGCTCCCGAAATGCTGTTCATCGCGCCGATATCGCTTTTCCACATTGCCGTCGCGCTGCCGATCTTGTTTTTCTCGTACTCTGCTATGCTCAGGATCGCGCCGAAAAACGCGTTTCTGCTCGGCAAATGGGAATGGCGGCTCATTATCTCGGTGTTCGCGATATCCGCTGTTTCCGTTATTCTGCTGCAAATAACGCGTACAAGCGTTGACGAATCGTTTTCCGCGTTAATAACGTTCTCGGAGATCGGGATAGCCGCCGTAATGCTGATCTGCTTCTTTATGACCGTTTCACTCAACAGCGCCCATAACGAGACGGAGGAGCTTCGGCTCGACAAGCAGCGCCGCGAATATAACGTTCAGTACGCCGAGAACGTTAAGGAACAGTACGCGGAAATGCGCCGAATTCGTCACGACGTAAGGCAGTCTTACGCGGTGATAAGCGCGCTGCTCGGCGAGGGGAAAACCGACAAAGCAAGGGAGTATGTCCGCCAATGCGCGGAGCATGACGCGCTCGGGGAAACGCTTATCGACGTGGGCAACGATTTTGTCAACGCGATACTGAACTCCAAGCTTACCGCCGCAAAGGCGAACGGCATAAAGGTGATGTGCGTTTCCGCGAAAGATCTGCCGCCGATAGACGACGTAGATCTTTGTACGCTGCTGGGGAATATGCTTGACAACGCTGCCGAAGCCTGCGCGAAATGCGCTCCCGAAAACCGCGTAATAGAGGTGAATATCGGCGTGGGCGAGGAGCTTTCGGTGAGCGTCGCCAATACGTTTTCGGGAGAGATCGACGGCGGGCTTGCCACTACGAAGCCCGACTCCGACCGCCACGGCTTCGGCGTGAAAAGTATCCGGCATATCGCCGAAAAATACAACGGCAGCGCCGCGTTTTTTACGGAGGGCGATATGTTCTGCTGCGAGGTGGATTTGCCCGTTATTCCGTTATGATCCGCTTTGATCCGCTCTGAAAATCACGCCGGGCAGTGAACGGCGTGATTTTTTTGCATACGGATTGACAACGCGGTAAAAATGTGATATAATAACAACATTGCGCCTTAACGGAGAGCGGCGCTGTATGGAGGGCAAAATGAAAGACATGAGAATATTCAGGCGCGCGCTGGTTCTGGCGGTGCCTATGATGATACAGAACGGCATAACCAACGCGGTCGGTCTGGTTGATAATTTAATGGTGGGAAATCTCGGCACGGAGGCGTTTACGGCGGTGTCTATCGTCGGGCAGCTTATTTTCGTGTTCAATCTGGCGATCTTCGGCGGAATGTCGGGACCCGGGATTTACGGAGCGCAGTACTACGGTCAGCAGAACAACGAGGGCTTTCAGAGCACGGTGCGCATAAAGCACTGGATAGGCTTCGGCGTACTGATCGGCGGTCTGGCGGCGTTCATTTTCGGCGGCGAATTCCTTATCGGGCTGTACTTAAAGGGCGAAAAAAGCGAGATAGACCCCGTTCTCACCATGAACATAGCCAAGGAATACCTCTCGGTAATGCTCTGGGGCTTGCCGCCGTTCGTGATAACCCAGATTTACGCGGGCAGCCTGCGCGAAACGGGAGCGTCGATAAAACCCATGGCGGCGGGCGTCGCTTCGGTAGGCGTGGACGTTCTGTTCAATTGGTTTCTGATTTTCGGAAAATTCGGCTTTCCGCAGCTCGGAGTGCGGGGAGCGGCTATCGCGACCGTTATGTCGAGATTTGTCGAGGTGCTTATCGTAGTCGGACTTGCGTTTATCGCGCGCAAAAAGCACACCTTCCTTATCGGACTGTACAAAACGCTGCTCGTACCCAAGGACGCGGCGGTCAGGATCATCAGGAAAAGCCTGCCGATCTTCTTCAACGAATTCCTCTGGGCGGGCGGAATGGCGGTGCTGACGCAGTGCTACTCGCAGCGCGGACTGGACGTGGTCGCGGGTCTTAATATCTCAAACACGCTCTGCAATATGCTCAACGTTGTGTTCATCGCGCTCGGAAACGCGGTCGGGATACTTGTCGGGCAGACACTCGGCGCGGGACGCTACAAGGAGGCAAAGTCCGAGGCGTTCAAGCTGATGTGGTTCACGGGAGGAATATCGTTCGTGCTGACGGCGATACTGATCTCGATCTCGGGAGTGTTCCCGAACAGCTACGTCACCACCGACGTCGTAAAGAACTACGCAACGTGGTTTATCGTGATAACGGCGCTGTTCTTCCCGCTTCAGGGCTTTCTGAACGCACTTTACTTCACGCTCCGCAGCGGCGGCAAGACCTTGGTGACGTTTTTGTTTGACAGCGTGTTCTCATGGGTCGTGTCGGTTCCCGCAGCGTTTATGCTGTGCAATTTTACCGTGCTGCCTATTCTCGGGATCTTCGCGATAGTTCAGTCGCTGGACTTTATTAAGGTCACGGTCGGTTATATTCTCGTAAGAAAGGGCGTGTGGATAAGCAGCCTTGTCGGGGAGAAAACTTAGCGTTTTATAGCGGTCGGAACGCGGCAAGCCTTGACAAACGCCCCAAAAAATGTTATAATAATATATAATAACTTTTTGGGAGCGGTAATTCCGCCGCTTCGCAAGCTGATTTGATAAGGTGGTATCATATGCCTATCCAAGTTCAGTGCTGCGGATTGTTTTTAATGGTGCTGCTGCTGTACTTCTACGGCAATCAGAAAACCATTAAGCTCAATACGGGAAGAGCCTTTCGGAACGCGTTTCTTATGACGTTTGTCTGTGTTATTTTCGACATTCTGTCATGCCTTGCGATAACGAACCGCAATGTGCTTTCGGGCGTTATCGTGGATCTTGTAAGCAAGACCTACCTCGCCACGCTGGTGGGAGTCGCTTTCTTCGCGCTTATGTATATGTATACGGATATTTACACCGTAAAAAGCGTCTACAATAAAATGATGCTGAAATACGGCGTTGTCGTTGCGGCGGCTGTGCTTATGATCTATATCCTGCCGATAGATTATTTTGTTGACGCCAAGGAGGGCGTACTGTACTCGCAGGGTCCGAGCTGCTATGCGACCTACGGCTTCGCGCTTACAACGGTAGTTATCGTTACGGTGCGGCTTATAATGGACCGCGCGAAAATAACCAAAAGCAGACGGATCGCGGTTATGATCTGGATGGGCGTATGGGTCCTGGCGGCGCTGATACAGTTCTTCTTTCCGAAGATCCTGCTTGTGGGCTTTGCGAGCGCGATCGGTATGCTGGTGCTTTATCTTATGCTGGAGAACCCCGGCTACAATATCGACAAGCAGACGGGGCTGTTCAATCATGAGGCATTTATGCAGTACGCCGGCGAGTTGTATGCAATGAATACGCCGTTTTCCGCGCTAGAGATCATTCTCGCGCACGGCTCGTTTAAGATGATGCGCACGGAGCTTGAAGACGAGATCATCGCCGAGGCGGTCAAATACCTTTCGGGAATAACGGACGCGATAACTTTCCGCAACGCCAGCACCGAGATACTTCTGGTGTTCGCCGACAAAGAAAAGGCGGACGAAGGCGTAAAGGCGGTAAGACGGCGCTTTGAAAAGGGCTGGGGCAACAACGCGGGGATACTCATCACGCCCAACTGGATCTACGCGCCCGATTCGCGGATCTCGGACAACGCCGAGGAGCTGCTTTATCTCATGAAGTACATTTCCCGCGACAGCAAGGAGTTCACGGAGAACCACTATTTTGAGGTGACCTCCGAGTTCGCGCTGAAGCTGCGCCGCGAAAAGGATATGGAACAGCTTATAATGAACTCCATAGTCAACGACAAGGTTGAGGTGTGGTATCAGCCGATATTCTCGACCGAGCATCACCGCTTTATCTCGGCGGAGGCGCTTGTGCGCATACGCGACGACGAAGGCAAGCTGGTGCAGCCCGGAGCGTTTATCGAGATCGCGGAGCGCAACGGAATGATATTGCAGCTTGGCGAAATAGTTTTCGGAAAGGTCTGCAATTTCATAAAAGGCTCACAGATATCGTTGTTCGGAGTGGATTATATTGAGGTCAACCTTTCGGTGGTACAATGCGCGTACAGAGATCTCGCCCACGACTACATACGGATAATGGAGGAGAGCGGTGTTTCGCCAAAGCAGATTAACCTCGAGATCACCGAGTCCGCTTCAATGAACGCGCGCAAGACTCTTCTCGAAAATATGAATAAACTGATGGACTACGGCGTGAGCTTCTCGCTGGACGACTTCGGCACGGGGCAATCCAATCTTGACTACATCGTCGATATGCCCGTTGAGATCGTCAAGTTCGACAAGGGCATGACCAACGCCTATTTTGAAAACGGCAAGGCGAAGTACATTATGGACGCTGCAATGAATATGATACGCGGAATGGATTTGAAGATCGTTTCCGAGGGTATCGAGACCGAGGAGCAGTTCTGCACAATGGAAAATCTCGGGATAAACTACATTCAGGGCTACTACTTCTCAAAGCCGCTGCCCGCCGATGAGTTCCTGGAATTTATCAAAAAGAACAATAACACATCATTCTGATATAGGCGCAAATCCTCCCTCGGAGCCGAGGGAGGATTTGCTTCAGGATTTTTTATATGAATGTTCGGTTATCAGATATTGTCGGAAACCTCGTTTATCTCAACGATATTTGCCATTATTGCCGACGCGTATTCGGCGTTTCGGGTGCAGAAAGCCCGTATATTGTCAAGCGTCAGGTATACAAGCTTACATTCGCCGACCGCAAGATGTTCGTCAAGGTTTATGTCATCGGGAGTGTATAGCATGATACTGGGCAGCTCGGTGCAGAAGTCGATATTTTCGTCGCGGTAGCGCCCCGTCCACCACGGCGAAAGGAACGTGCGGTCGTTTCGTGTGGCAAAAGGCATAAGCAGCGGCAGAGACGTCTCGCCGTTCCGCGGAACGCAGAATACCTGTTCGGTCTCGGGACGGCGCACAAGATACGCGTCTATGCTGATAATGCCGTCAAATTGGAGTAAACAGCTGTCAAATCTTTCATCGACCGCGCTTTTATTGGCGAAAACGGTCGTCGCATCGCGGAGGGTAAGCTCGCCGAATTTATCTCCGATGTAGATACGCTCGTGTTTTCCCATTTCGTTAAAAATATCGCCGCTGTCGATAAGATTTCCGTCCGCGTCAAACATCTCGGGATTGTCGATGCTGTTGAAGTTTTTTCCGGTCGGCTGCGTGATATAGCCGAAATCGTAACAGTAAATGGATTCCCAGTTGTCTGCGGTGAGCGATGTTCCGGGTATTACGGGCAAAGTGCCCTCAAAGTTAATGTGCCCGATTTCCTCGTAGCGTATCTGCGCAAGATCCGCGCCGTAAAGCTCAAACGGCAGCTCGCCTGTCAGCTTGTTGCCCGTAACGTATTCGCCGATCTCGTCAACAGTTGCGCGTACATAATTCGGTACTTTCATGCTCGCGATACTGCTCATACGAACGTCAGATACCGTAAGAGTTACTTTGGCAAGGGGTTTTCCCTCAAGTATGCGGTCAATGTCTAAGTTGTTATCATTATCGAGGTAAAACACGGATTGCGCGGTGTTAAGCTCGAAATCGCCGATCTTGTTTTTGCTGCCGAATTTCAATTCCTCGCACGGATAGAGAAACGGCAGAAAGCTCTCGCCATATTTCGGAACGCAGATCAGATTTCCGTCGTTGTCGTACATAATATATCCGTCGACGAGCGCCGTTCCGTCGAATTCAACGGAACACTCGCTCGGAGTGAAAACCGGCTTGCCCTTGTAGTGATACTGAAACGCCGTCGACGCGGACTTTACCGTAAGACCGTGAAACGTGTCGCCGACGTTCCAGCGCGTATACGACAGACTGTCAAGGCGGAGGCGGGACGCATCAAGCGTGCCGTCAAACATTGAGGGGTTGTCTATACTGTTGTAGTTCTCGCCGTTGAGCGGCATGGCAAGGTAGGTGAACCCTTCGCAGACTATCCTCTCCCAGTTGTCCGCAGTTATTTCGTCCGCCGAAAACGCGCCGCCGTCCTCGTTCGTGACCTCGGTAACGTCGCCGTAGGTTATCCGAACCTCGTCGGGTCCGTGAATATCCGCAGGCAGCAATTCGCTCGGAGAATGTACAATAAGCGAGTTATTATGCTGCGGAAATCCGCCCGGAGAATTCACGCGGATATGCACAACAAGGCATATCGCCGCCGCTGCCGCCGCAAACGCCGCGACCGTTCCGAATATCTTGAGCCTTGAGGTTTTACCGCTTTCAACATCAAACGATTGGGCTTCGGTGTTCTGCCACGCGTCGGTGATATATTTTGCGTCGATTTCGTTTATAGCGTTGAATAAGTCTTTTTCCGTCATGTTAAAACCCCCTTTTCTCAAGATGCTTTACCAGCCTTTTCCTAGTCCTGAACAATTCCACGGCGGCGCGGTTCTCGCTTACGCCGACCCTCGCGGCGACCTCGGAAACGCTCATGCAGTACCAATACCGCAGCACGAATATATCGCGCTTGTCCGCCGCTAGCTTAGCAAGAAACACGTTTATCGCTTCTATCAGTTCCTTGTGCTCGTAGCTGCGTTCAATGCTGTTCTTGTCGGGAACGCACTCCGAAAGCTCCTCGTAAACACTGTCGATACTTCCGCTGCCGCGCTTTTCGGTATGAGTGCTTCTGTAACGGTTGAGCGAGATGTTCTTGGCAATTTTTGCCAGATAACCGGGCAGATTATCCGGCTTGGCGGGCGGTATGCTTTCCCACGCTTTAAGGAGCGTATCGTTAAGGCACTCCTCCGCGTCCTGGCGGTTTCCAAGAATATTCATCGCAACGGCGGTGCAGTACCGTCCGTACTTTGAGGAGGCGGCGGAGATAGCCTTTTCGTCGCGGCTGTTGAACAGTTCGATTATCTCATTGTCGCTCTTTTCGCACGAGGTAAGCCCGGGAACATCCTCGAAGCCCGCCGTATTTATTATCTCATTATCCAAAGTGCCACCTCCCTTTCTACCCCTAAAGACACGGTTTTAAAGAAAATATTACACATTATTTCAAAAAAATTCCGCGCCGTATGTTCAACGGCGCGAAACACTATAAAATATAATTTCACGGTGTGCGTTTAAATAAGTATCAGCTTTTTACCTCGAAGCTGTTCGGCGGCAGATCGGTGAGCAGCTCGCGGAAATCGCCTGTCGACTCCACGCCCTCGACGAACCAGTCCATATCGAATATTTCACTGTCACTCATTATATCGGTGTGAATATACTTAATTGTACCCGTGTTATCCTTCAGCTCTCCGGAGAAAATGTATACATTGCCGCTTGTTAGCTTGGGAACGAGCGCGTTGAGGAGCTTCTGGGTATCGCCCTGCTTTGAATCCGCAGCGGGAAGCGCCTCCGAAATATGGATCACGCTGTTGCCCACATCGCCGACATAAGTGCCGGGTATCCATGTGTCAAACTGCATCTGCTTGAACTCCGCAAGGAAATAGCTGTCGCGGCGCGCACAGTAGTACATCAGCATATTTGAGTAGTCGCTTTCCCTGTCCTTGTAGTCGTGCGAGCCTATGAACTTGATTCCCTTTCTCTGGCAGTAGTCCTCGGAATGTGACGAACCGGTGTAACATATGATCACATCACAGCCGTTGTCTATCAAGGCGTCTATTGCGTCTTCGATCTCGTTGTCGCGCGTCGCGGTAGCCGCATACAGCGTCGCGCTGGTGAACACAGCCTGCATACCCAGAGCCGCAGCGTTTACGGAGGGTACGGTGTACGCCATATCCATATCGCCGACAAAGCCTATCTTACGCGCGTTGGAATTGAACGCCGCAGCCATTCCCGCGGCATACGCACCCTGATACGTCAGTTCGGTATATGCGCTTACGTTCGCCGGACCGCTTAACGCGCCGTAGCTGATAAAATTTATGTTCATGTACTTACTCGACAGTGAGCTGAGAGTGTTTGCGTAAATCGCGCAGCCCGATACGATCTCCGTACAGCCTACGGAAATAAGCTGCTTCACAGCCGATTCAAAGTCGGATATACTTACGTTATCTATATAGCAAGTGTCCATACTGCTGCGGTTTGAAGCCTTAACGCGCTGCACGTTCATTTCAGCGGAAAAACTGCCGTTATCTCCGCTTCCATGGAAAATATATCCAACCTTGCGCGGCTGCTCGTCCACGTCCGAAGTTCCGCTTGATGCTTCCGAGGAACTTTCTTCGCCCTCTCTGTTGCAGGCAGTCAGACCGACTGTCATACACAGCGCCAGCATTAACGCAAGGCGCTTTAGCCATTTTGAAGTCATATCCCAATAACCTCCCGTTATATTTCGGCATAATTCTACGGATAGTATCAAAAAATGACGATATTTACCTTCAAAAACTATACCTTTTACATTATAACATATTTCAAAAAAAAAATCATTACTTTTTTGAAATATTTCATAGTTTATCTTTATTTTTTTTTGAAAATATGTTATAATGAAGTAGACGGTATCTTTTCGGCTAAAATTGTATAGCATTTTGTTATATCGGGCATAAAGTTATCGGAAAGTATTAAAAACAAACGGACAAAAGTGAAAGGAAACGGGAATGAGATCGAAAAAAATATTATGTGCGGGGGCGGCGGTACTTCTTGCGGGAACGGTATCGGGCTGCTCGGTGAAGGTCGGCACAAATGCCGAACCCGATTTGGGAACGATAGTCGCGGAGCCGGAAGTTCCGGGGTACGACAAAGGTCTTGAAGTAACTTACGGAGAGTTCAAGCGCGAATACGATTACGCGGTAAAGGGCGCGGGCATCGAGGACGACACCGATCCGAGCTATTCCGACGCCTGCAAGACCCAGCGCAGTACTATCATCACCTACCTTATAAATGAAAAGATCATCTTGAAAAAGGCAAATGAAATGGGTCTCGGAACATTGACCGAGGAGGAGATGAGCGAGGTAGAAAAGGAATACAACAGCCTGATAGACGAGCAGGTCAAGATATACGGCGACAACGCTGATTACGGGACGGTTGAGGCTTCGTCGGTGAGCGACGACGACAAGACCGAGCGCGGAAACAAGGAGTTTGACGATTTTCTGGCTGGGTGTAATCTGACAAGGGACGATCTGCTGACGTGGCAGAAAAACTCGGCGGTGACCGATAAGCTTATCAAAGAGATTGGAAAGAGCGTCGATTATTCCGAGGCGGAGAAAAACTATACCGAATATCAGAAGCAGATAGAAACGCTTTACAAGGAGAGCGTTCTGCAGTACGAGCAGAACGGCTTCTCGTCGGTGTGGGTGCCCGAGGGTTCGCGGATGATAAAGCATATTCTGCTGGGCTTTGACGAGGACACTCAGGATCTGATAAAGTCCGACCGCAGCAAGGGCGACGACGAGGCAGCCGATAAGCTCCGCGAGGAAAAGGCGGCGGAATTGCAGGACAAGGTTGAGGAGGTCCAGAAAAAGCTGGACGCCGGCGAGGACTTCAATACGCTGCTGATGACCTATTCCAGCGACGCGGCAAGCTCTTCGGCGAACCCCGACGGATATCTGGTAGTTCCCAACGGGCAGACATATATGAAGGAATTTCAGGCGGCGGCGTTCGTTCCCGAGAAGATCGGCGACAGAACGGTGTGCGTTACCGATTACGGCGTACACATTATGATTTACGCAGGCGACGCAAAGGTCAGCGAGGAGGATAAAAAGTCGTTTACGGACTACCTTTACGACCAGCTGGTAAACGCGGCGTTCTCCAAGAAAATGGACGAATGGAGAGCCGAGTACAACTACAAGATAGATTATGCGGCGTTAAGGCTCGACGAACCCGCGGAAAGCTCGGACAGCTCAAATTAACGACAAGAAGACGGACAGATTTAATGGGAACGGAGATCTTATGAATACACCGATTTGCAACTTTTTGGAAAGATATACCGCGGAAAATAAGCTGCGGCTGCATGTGCCGGGGCATAAGGGAGAATTTCCGCACGATATCACGGAGGTACACGGAGCCGACAGTCTGTTCCGCTCCGATATAAGCGGAGGGATAATCGGGACGAGCGAGGCTCTTGCCGCAAGCGTTTTCGGCGCGAAAAAGACCTGCTACTCCTGCGGCGGCAGTACTCTTGCCATTCAGACGGGGCTTGCGCTGCTTAAGGCGCAGGGCTGCAATACCGTTGCCGCGTCGCGTTATTCACACAGGGCTCTGGCTTCCGCGGCGGCTATGCTTAAGATGAATATAAAGTGGCTTTATCCAAAGGAGTTTATGTCGGCGGACGTGGTGTACGACGCCGCGGCGGTGAGCGGCGCTGACGCGCTGTTCATTACCAACGTCGACTACTACGGCGGTACCTGGAAATTTGTAAATCCTAAAATGCCCGTGCTTATTGACAATGCCCACGGGGCTTACTTAAAGTTCGTGGATAAAAATATATTCGGTGCGGATTACCGTCACCCTATGGAGCTGGGATTTCCGCTTATGAGCGCGGAGTCGGCGCACAAGACCCTGCCCGTGCTGACGGGCGGCGCGTATCTGCACTTCGCGAACGGCGTCGACGGCGCGAGGGCTAAGGAAATGATGGCGATGTTCGGCTCGTCAAGCCCGTCGTATCTTATTCTGGAGAGCCTTGACCGCTTCAACGCGATGATCGCGGAGAACGTTCAGATGGTAAACAACGCTTGCGAAGCGGTTCTGCTGTTAAAGGAAAAGCTGGAAAGCTCGGGTATTCCGATGAAGAAGAGCGATCCGCTGCGCATTACGATAAACGCGCGCGATTGCGGAATGAGCGGCTTTGAGTTCGCGCGCGGACTTCGCGCGAACGGCGTGGAGTGCGAAATGGCGGACGAAAACTACGCGGTGATGATGTTCTCGGCAGTAACGTCTATCGAGGACGTGGAGCGCGCGGAAATGGCGATCATGTTCGTTGCTATGGGCGCGCCGCAGCCGCTTGTCAGGTTCCCCGAGATAAGACCCGCCGTGGATATGCCGATGTGGGAGGCTATGTATAAGCCGCAGCATATTGTTCCCGTTGAACGCGCGGGCGGCGAGGTGTGCGGTTCGATGAACGCGCCGTGTCCTCCGGGAGTGCCGCTGATATTCCCGGGCGAGATAATCGACCATAACGTTGTCGAGGCGCTGAAAATGCACGGCGTGAAAACGGTCTCCGTGCTTACGAAATCGGGTGTGTAAATGGTCAGAACGAAAAAACGGCGGCGCATCGTCTGCGGCGGCAGGAATTACGTCTGGTATGTTCTTGCGGACGGGGACGACTATGATTACTGGGAGGGCGTTTACATCAACAATTGGGAAACGCCGTTTCTGCATATTATTTCCGAGGACAAGCGGCTTATACTGACGCTGCCGCTTAACGTTCCGAAGCCGTATGCGGTAAGCAAGGGGCGCGAGTTTCAAGGAAAACCGAAGAGTGGCTGTTGGGAGCGGTATCCTCTGCCCTTTGAGATTCCCGGGAGCGTTACGCCGCAGTTTGTCGCGGAGGTCATAGAGTGGGCGAATTCGGGGGAGAATGTCGGCACGCTGAAATACGGCGACGAGGGCTTTATCTTATAGGCGGCTCTCGGCTTCGCTTTTCGGCAGCAGACGGACTTTAAGTCTTGTGCGTTCGGTCAGGACGAGCCTGCAGTCGCAAAGATCGTCGTGCCTTTGGAAAACGCTTTGCGACAGGGCTTTTTCGGAAATTGTTCCACGAGGAACAAAGTTTGTGAACAATCTCAAAGAGCGGCGCAGGGAAACGCTTACGGTATGCTTACCCGCCGATATTCCTGAACGCTTCATATAGACAAAGCAAACCAGAACGGAGTATAGGCTGACTATAAGTCCGCAATACAGAGCTGTTTTCAGGAGCATTGCCGACCGCAGGCTCTCGAAGATGTAGACCGTCGCCAGCGCCGCCGAAAGTCCTGCCGCCCACCAGAACGGCGCGGCACAGAATCCGAAAAAGGACGAGAGTGGCGGCTTTATACGGGGAGCGTCGTCAACGGAGATATTGCAGAGCGTCCGGATAATTTTAGGGGCGGTCTTGACGGGCGCGGACGGGAAGATCATAACGCCGCGCAGGTAGATCGGGGCGCGCTTGGCAAGCGCCGCGGAGAGCGGACTTATCGTTACCGCCGCCGCGGAATTGAGGACGAGCGTGTGCTCATATAATGTTATGACGCCGCTTTGAACGCGCAGGAGATCTCCGTGACGTGCGGCGCGGAGGTTCGCGAGATGCAGCAGCTTTCTCGCGAACGCCAGCGACCACGCCGCCAGTACGAATACGGCGAGCACGGCGGCTATCCTCGGGACGGCGATATGAAGCACCGAAAGCGCGTTTGTGAGCGTTTCGGCAGTGTCCGAGATAGCGGAGATAACCCCGTCAAAGTATTCGCTGCCGAATATCGAGCTTATCCTCCGCAGAAACGCGGCGAGCAGAGCAAGTCCGCCGAGAGCGCGCGTGTCGGCAAACGCTCCGAACATCACCGCCGAAAAGCGCGGCTTCAACGGCGCGGAGCGCATCTCGGGAAGAAACGGCAGCGGTTCGTTTTTGTGGAGATAGAACGTTATTTTGCCGCAGACTGCGTAAACGGTTATCTTCTTAGCGGAGAAGATATGCAGAAGCAGCGGACGCTCCGAAGTTACGCGGACAATGCTTTTCAGCGGCAGGACGCTTTTGCGGCGCAGGATGATTCCCTTTTCGAGAATTATTTCCTTCTCCGTAAACTCAAGATGTACAAATAGCTTGCGGAGAATATAGTACATAAAAAAATTCATAATAAAATCCTTTGGATTGAGAGGTATTTGAAATGACGACAGGTTGTGTGATTTTGGCGGGCGGTGCGGGCAAGCGCATGAAATCCGAGCGCTCCAAGGTGCTTTGCGAGGTGCTTAAAAAGCCCATGCTCGGCTGGGTAATGGACGCGGCGGAGAAATTCGGGTTTGATGAAACGGCGGTCATTACGGGATATAAAAAGGAGATGACCGAGGAGTTTGTCAACAAGCGCGGCAAGATAATCTACACCTATTTTCAGCCCGAGCAGAAGGGCACGGGCGACGCAGTGAAGCAGGCGAAGGAGTTTATCGAAGCGGCGGAGTACATCTGCGTACTCAACGGCGACGCGCCGTTTATCGACGAGGAAACGCTCCGCAGGTCGCTGGAGCAGCATAAGAGCGCGAAAGCCGCAGTTACCGTTATCACTGCCGAGATCGCCGACCCGACGGGCTACGGCAGAATAATCCGCGACGGCAGCGGAAAATTCACCGCTATCCGCGAACAAAAGGATTGTTCCCCCGAGGACGCGGAAATATGCGAGGTCAACTCGGGCGCGTACTGGTTCAATTCAGACGCGCTGCTGAGAGCGTTGCCGCAGCTCACGAATAAGAACGCTTCGGGTGAGTTCTACCTTACCGACTGCGTGGAGCTGATCGGCGGAGCGCAGGCGTTCAGGAGCGAAAATCCCGATATCGTCCTCGGAGCGAATACCCGTCAAAGCCTTATGGAGCTTAACGAAAAGGCGCGGCTGCGCGTTATCGACAGGCTGCTCGGCGAGGGTGTGAGCTTTATCTCGACGGACGGAATCGTCATCGGCGCGGACGTGCAGATAGGCTGCGATACCACGGTTCTGCCGAATACTATGATACTCGGTAAGACCGTTATCGGCAAGGGCTGCGAGATCGGCGCGAATTCCCATATCGAGGACTGCACGATCGGCGACAACGTTATATTAAATAATGTACAGGCGTATTCATCGACGGTCGAGGATAACGTAAAGATCGGTCCGTTCGCTCAACTGCGCCCGGGAACGGTTATCCGCAAGGGCGTGAAGATCGGTGATTTCGTGGAGATCAAGAACAGCGATATCGGCGAGAACACGGCGGTCGCGCATCTTACTTATCTCGGCGACAGCGACGTCGGACGCGGCGTAAACTTCGGCTGCGGCTGCGTTACCGCGAATTACGACGGCGTGAACAAGTTCCGCACGGAGATAGGCTCGTATGCGTTTATCGGCTGCAATACAAATCTTATTGCGCCCGTGAAGATCGGTGAGAACGCGGCTACGGGCGCAGGCTCGACGATAACGAGCGAGGTGCCGCCGAATTCGCTGGCGCTTGAACGCAGTCAGACCAAGATAATTGAGAATTGGGAAAAGAATTTCAAGCGGAAGAAGAAGTAATTGCGGCAAAAGTCGCATTTAGGGTTGCAGTGAGCGGAGCAAAGGCGAACGAAGCGTAGCGCAGAGAGCCGTTTTCGAGCGAACTTGCGGAGTGAGCGAACGAAGTGAGCGGAAGGAGCAAGTCTCGCCGAAATTGCGTAGCTTTTTAAATAAGGAGTTAAAATGAAAGCTTTAATTGTTGTTGATTACCAGAATGATTTTGTGAACGGTTTGCTCGGGTTTGCGGGCGCGGAGCTGCTCGAGCCGATAATCGTCGGGAAAATAGAGGAATATCGGAAAAAGGGCGGGCGAATAATATTTACGTTCGATACTCACGGGGAGGATTATCTCGAGACCTCCGAGGGCAGAAAGCTCCCGGTAAAGCACTGTATCGAGGGCACTGAGGGGCATAAGCTCTACGGCAAGGTCGCGGACTGCCTTTGCAAGGACGATATTGTTATCACTAAGGGCACGTTCGGGTCGCTGGAGCTTGCGGAGTTCCTTGCAGGTAAAAAGTACACGGAGGTCGAGTTCTGCGGTCTGGTGACGGACATCTGCGTGGTATCGAACGCGATAATCGCGAAAGCCGCGCTCCCCGAGAGCCGCATTATCGTGGACAGCTCGGCTTGCGCGTCGTTCGATAACGAAAAGCACAAGGCGGCGCTGGAGGTTATGAGGAGCGTGCAGATCGACGTGATCTAAGGAGCGCGAAATGACGGACGGGACGTTCAGGACATGGGAAATGGTTACTACGGGATTTGGCTTTGTATTATTTATGTTTTCCATGTTTTATGAGGATCTGGCTAACGGACACATTACAAGGGACGCGAACGCCGAGCTGTTATTGATAGCGGTTATAGTGGGGGCGGCAGGACTTTTCGCGAGGCCCGTCTGGCTTCTTGGAAATTGGAAAGAGATACGCACATGGGAGCGTACAACGGCGTTTGTGCGTAAAGGCTATACCACGGGGCGCGGCAGAGGCACAAGATATCACATATATCTCGAGTTTTTCTCGAAGGACGGGAAAATGTATCACAAATGGCTGGAGGGTAATTATGCGAGGTACTTTAAGGTCGGCGACAAAAAAGATATAATGTTCGCGAAAGAGTATATGGACGCGCTTATTTTCGTGCCGCAGGCGTTTCGGCAGGCGGTCGTGCATACGATATTGGGCGTGCTGCTCGAGAGCGCTGCGGTGTTGTGTCTGATAGTGCTTTGACGATAATAGGCAGCGTGTAAAAGGAGGGACGTTATGCATTGTGATTACTGCAACTCGATGTGGTACGGCATTGCGGCGGGTATCGGAGAGATCGCACTGTTTTATTTTCTCGAATTTTTTACGCCGCTGGATTTTTCCGAGTGGGCGCATATTACCGTTATGTTCGCGGTATTTCCATGTATGTTACTGCCTGTTCCCGTTCGTGCCGCGTTTTGTTTGCCGAAGCTGAAAAGCTCGGGAGTGAACGCCGAGGCGGAGGTGCTGTCGGCGAAAATCGAGGGTGAGTGGCGAGACAGAATGCATATAAGTACGATACGTTTTGCGCTTGACGGTAAGACGTTTATCAAAAAGATGTACAACTTCACAATATTCCGACATCGGACGCGCGCGGGCGAAAGATTTAAAGTGCTCGTTGATCCCGATAATACCGATAATTATTTGGTTATTCCGAGGGGGCGTGTTTTCGTTATTATGAACGCGGTATTCGGAACGGTCTTTCAGGCATTTTTTATCACGGCGATAGCATCGGAGTGCGTTATCGGCAAGTAATTTCCCGAAAGGAAGATAAACTATGAATTCACAAAATTACACAATGCTGTGCGATTTCTATCAGCTCACCATGGGCAACGGTTACTTCAAGACAAAGCACGCGGGGAGAACGGCTTATTTCGATCTGTTCTTCCGACGCGTTCCCGATAACGGCGGTTACGCGATCTGCGCGGGGCTGGAGCAGGTGATCGAGTATATTGAAAATCTGCGCTTCTCGGGCGAGGACATTGATTTTCTGCGCTCCAAGGGGATATTCTCGGAGGAGTTTCTGGAATATCTTCGCGGATTTAAATTCGAGGGCGACATTTTCGCGATACCCGAGGGCACTCCCGTTTTTCCGTATGAGCCGCTTATCACGGTGAGAGCGCCGTCTATTCAGGCGCAGCTTGTGGAGACTATGCTGCTGCTTCTTATAAATCATCAGTCGCTTATCGCCACAAAGGCGAGCAGAATAGTCCGCGCGGCGCAGGGGCGGGCGATCTCGGAATTCGGTTCGCGGAGAGCTCAGGGCACGGCTGGGGCTATCCTAGGCGCGAGAGCCGCGTATATCGGCGGCTGCACGGGTACCGCCTGCGTGATGTCGGACGAGCTGTACGGCGTTCCCGCAACGGGAACTATGGCGCATAGCTGGGTGCAGATGTTCGACAGCGAGCTTGAAGCGTTCGAGGAATACTGCCGCGTTTACCCGAACGGCGCGGTGCTGCTGGTGGATACCTACAACGTCCTTAAATCGGGAGTTCCAAACGCGATAAAGGCGTTTGACAACATCTTGAAGCCGCTCGGAGCGCGTCCTGTGGGGATACGTCTCGATTCGGGAGATATCGCGTATCTGTCGATAGAAGCGCGGAAAATGCTGGACGCGGCGGGGTATCCCGACTGTAAGATAGTCGCTTCAAATTCGCTTGACGAGCATATCATCACCGACTTGATAAATCAGGGCGCGAAAATAGACTCGTTCGGAGTGGGCGAGCGGCTTATCACCGCAAGCTCCGAGCCTGTGTTCGGCGGAGTTTACAAGCTCTGCGCGACCGAGGAGAACGGAGTTATCACCCCGAAGATCAAAATAAGCGAGAATGTGGTGAAGATCACAAATCCGCACTACAAGAAGATATACCGCATATTCGACAATAAAACGGGCAAGGCGGCAGCCGACCTGATATGCGTTCACGATGAGAAGATAGACGAAACAAAGCCGCTGGAGCTGTTCGACCCCGATTTCACATGGAAGCGCAAGACGGTTACCGATTTCACGGCAAAGGAATTGCAGATACCCGTGTTCCTTAACGGCAAGTGCGTTTACAAATCGCCGACTATCGGGGAGATCAGGGAGTACTGCGCGGAGCAGCTTGGAACGCTGTGGGAGTCGGTGCTGCGGTTTGAAAATCCGCACAAATACTACGTCGACCTGTCGCAGAAACTGTGGGATATCAAGCAGAAATTACTTTCCGACAAGGGGGAGCTATGACTCGGGAATATATTGAAACGCAGTGCCGTAAGATCAGCGCGAATTACATTTCCTCGGGGGTGTGCAGATTTGTGCGCGGCGGCGGAACGCTTTGCTTTATCGATACCTCGCCCGAACAGAACGGCACGCGCGGGATAGCGTTTCTCCGTGACGAAATGACGGTGTTTTTCGGCAGCGGCAGACCGCGCGAGATATCCTATTCCGAAATAAAAAGTATGCAGATAATAAGCAGCTTTGAGGATTTTTTTGCGGACGAGCTGGCGGTTTCGGGAGAGGGCTTCGAGGTTCGGATAAGCGATTATTCGCTTGACAAATCCGAATTGAAGCGCTTTATCGAGGAGCTGTCCGTTGAGAGCAGGATAGCGGGCGAGCACAGGGCGCAGGCGGAGGAATACGCGAAAATTATTGCGCAGCGGCTCTCGGAGAACGCTTTTCGTGAAGAACATTCTCCGGAAACGCACACTGCGGAGTCGCCCGTTCTCAAACCGCAAGCTAAACCCGAGACAATGTTTGCCGAGGAGAGCCCGGATAAGGCGGAGGAGCTTGCCGCGGCGGAAAAGGATATCTGGGGAGAGACGGACGGGTTTGGCGAGATTGACGATTTTGACGAGTTCGTTCCCGAGGAGGGCGTTCCGGTAATAACGGAAAGCGCGGTTATCGAAATACCGAGCGAAAAAAACGTTTCCGTTCCCGAGGACTACAAGCCTGCGCCTATCCCCGATGAAAAGATAAACTGGATAAGCGGCAGCTTTTTTGAGAAAAAGCATGACGTCGCGGAGAAAACGCCCGTAATTGCAGTTGCGGAGCCTGTTCCGGAAACGGTTCCGTCGGAAGCCGCGGCAGAGGGGATTCATGAGGAGACGGTCTGGAAACCTCCCGAAAAGACCAAAACTCCGTTTGAGCCGATAGTTTTATATTCGCGTGAAGCTGAGGAAGAAACGGGTGTCGGGCACGAATTGCCGGAAATTACCGAAGAAGCCGAAAAGCACGTGGAAGAGGTTCTCGAAAATACCGAGAGGGTCGAGCCGGACGGCGACACGCTCGTGCAGATACAGAATATGTCGCGCGAGGAAACGCTGTCGTTTCTTGCGGAATCGCTGAATGAGATAAACGGCGCTGAGGATGCTTCGCCCGAAGCTCCCGTTGATGAGCCGCCGGATAGCGCCGTGGAACAGGAGGAATTCGACATAGGCGCGGATCTGAAAACGATCAGCGAGATCTCCGCACCGCCCGAGGAAGAACCGGACGACGGCAGGCTATCGGTCGAGCCGATCTGGGGAGACATCTACATAAAGGCCAGCCGTAATCTGCGGGAGCTTATCGAGGGCGGACGGCTATCTATGGAGCAGATCGAAACGGAGCTTAAGGACAAGCTGCTAAGCTCGGCAAGGGCGTTCGCTGATATTACCGCGGACGAAGCCAAGGTGCCTAAGGTGCTTATGCCGAGGATTACGGAGCTGCGGTCTGCGGCAAACGACATCGATCAATATTTCAAATCGGGCGAGGATATCGCGGAGAGAGCAATGTTTTTTATGATGTATCAGATGCTGTCATATGCCGACAGAATAGCGGAAACTCCCGAAACAAAGGAACGGCTGAACGACTTTTTCAGGCGGTTCGGACCTGCGGGGATAACGCTTTCAATGCTGGATATGCGCGTATGACGAAATTGTAAAAGGGTGATCGTAATGGTCAATAGCAAGACGCTGCTGCTTATCGCCTGCCTTGTGTGGACTGCGGCGGGGATAAATATTTTACGGATCGGTATAATCGAATATCCTCCGTTTTTGTCCGTGATAAATTTTTTGCTTTCGGCGGTTGTATTTGCCGTTTTTCAGTTCTTGATCTTCGGCAGACTTGTAAAAAAACACACAAAGAGGATAGACGGATACGGCGGACAGAAGCAGCTTTTTATAAAGTTTTTCGACGTGAAATCCTTTATAATAATGGCTGTGATGATGACGGGCGGTATTCTTTTAAGGTCGCTGCATTTAGCGCCCGCGGTCTTTATCGCGGTGTTTTATACGGGGCTGGGCGCGGCGTTAACGCTTGCAGGAATGCTGTTCGGCAAGAATTTTTTAGTGAGAAAATTTAAAAAAGACAGACCCGATCAATAAAAAATTACGGTCGGGAAAATCAAGGATAAAGAAAGGAACAAATACTTATGGCACATGAACTTGTTTTGGTGATCGACTTCGGAGGGCAGTACAATCAGCTTATCGCGCGGCGTGTGCGCGAGCATAAGATATACTGCGAGGTAATCTCGTACAAAACTCCGATAGAGGAGATCCGCGCGAAAAATCCCAAGGGGATAATTTTTACGGGCGGTCCGAACTCCGTCTATCTGGAAACCTCGCCTCGTATGGACAAGGAGATTTTTGAGCTGGGCATTCCCATTCTGGGGATTTGTTACGGCGCGCAGTTTCTGGTTTATGGACTCGGCGGAGTTATCGGAGCGGCTAATGAAAATTCCGCTGCCGAGTTTGGCAGAACGGACTGCGAATTTGATACCGGTTCGCTGCTGTTCAGCGGATTAAAGGAAAAATCGGTAGTCTGGATGAGCCACAACGACTACATAGAAACGCTCCCCGAGGGCTTCCGTTCGGTAGGTCACAGCGATAAATGTCCGTATGGAGCGATCGAAAATCCCGAAAAGAAATTTTACGGGACGCAGTTCCACCCCGAGGTAAATCACACGGAGCAGGGCTTTGAAATGCTCGGGAACTTCTTGTACAAGGTCTGCGGCTGTTCGGGCGACTGGACTATGGAGGAGTATGCGCAGACTGCGATCCGCGAGATACGCGAAAAAGTAGGAGACGGCAAGGCGCTGCTTGCGCTTTCTGGCGGAGTAGACAGTTCGGTCGCGTGTAAACTGCTGGCTAAGGCTATCGGAAATCAGCTCACCTGCATTTTCGTCGATCACGGACTGATGCGCAAGAACGAGGGCGATGAAGTAGAAGCGGCTTTCGCGGGCAGCGGCGTAAATTTCGTGCGCGTTAACGCGGGAGAGCGTTTTCTCGGTAAACTCGCGGGCGTTGACGAGCCGGAGAAGAAGCGCAAGATCATCGGCGAGGAATTTATCCGCGTCTTCGAGGAGGAAGCTAAGAAGATCGGGAAGGTGGACTATCTCGTTCAGGGAACTATATATCCGGACGTTATTGAATCGGGGCTTGGCGACGCTGCGGTTATCAAGTCGCACCACAACGTCGGCGGACTTCCCGACTATGTTGATTTCAAGGAGATAATTGAGCCGCTGCGTTTACTGTTTAAGGACGAGGTTCGCGCACTGGGTACCACTCTCGGACTGGACGAAAAGCTGGTATGGCGACAGCCGTTCCCGGGTCCGGGTCTGGCGATACGTATTATCGGCGATATCACTCCCGAAAAGGTCGCGACGCTTCAGGACGCGGACGCGATATTCCGTGAGGAGATCGCAAACGCGGGACTTGACCGTTCGATAAATCAATACTTCGCGGTGCTCACGAATATGCGCTCCGTGGGCGTTATGGGCGACGGCAGAACTTACGATTATACCCTCGCGCTTCGCGGTGTCACCACCTCCGATTTCATGACCGCAGATTTCTCGCGTATTCCTTATGATGTGCTTGAAAAAGTTTCTGTGCGTATTGTCAACGAGGTCGCCAATATTAATCGCGTTGTTTATGACGTTACCTCTAAGCCGCCGGCTACTATTGAGTGGGAATGACTTTAATAACCCCGCAAACCCGCGTAAACAGCGGTTTTGCGGGGTTTGCTGTTGCTCTGTGAGTACATTTTGAGTACAAATTGATGTAGCCAATG
>CAYWIP010000009.1:43012-47683 GCA_964458395.1 uncultured Ruminococcus sp. | reverse complement strand
TGATCGCGTACGCGATGATGAAGGGCGCGCGGCTCGGCGTTATCGACAAGAAATATGCCGGGTTGGGCAAAAAGACCTTTGACGGCATCTGCAATAAATACCTGAGCGTAAACGACGACGGCGACCTCAATCTCGGCGGGATCTGTCTTGTTGCGGGTCTGGGTCCCGAGGACAACCGCCGCCGCGACGGAAGCTACGAATACTACATCTCCGAGCCTGTGGTGGAGAACGATGCAAAGGGCGTTGCGCCTTTTGTGCTGTGCTATACCGAGGTCAAGAGATTAGAGCTTAAGTAAGCTATGGGACATAAGATCAATGCGGTGATCGGTAAAATTGCCGATGTAAGTAAGATCGCGGAGGATTGGGTCCACGCAAAAATTATCGAGCTGCCGCAGGATTTTGGCATGGTGCCGATGACAGTCGGACTGCTCGAGGACGTTAGTGAACTGATGGAGATCTCCGGCGGCGTGTATTGCTCGGAACTCGATGCTTTGGACGAAACGGTGATCGATTTGTTGGAGCGTTACTCATTTCGTACAAAGCTTGCTTATATTGAAACAGACTATTTTGGCGGCGTCGGAGCTCAGGGAGGAGTACTCTACGAAAACGGGCGCGAGGTATGTCCTCCGCGCGTTGGCGAGGGTGTGATAAACGCGCTGTTAAAGGAGCTTGGCGCTTGGCATAGACCCGGTTCGGACGAGTTTGACAGCTTGGGTCTGGGGAAGTATCGGCATATGCCCGATGAATAGCACAAAACCGCATTTTAATACGAAAGGTTATAGTGACAAATTGTCTATGAAGAAGATAAAGATCGCCTATATCGGCGGCGGCTCCAAGGCTTGGGCGAGAGTGTTCATGACCGATCTGGCGCTGGCGGAGGGCTTGTGCGGCGAGATAGCGCTGTACGATATCGACGTTCCCGCTGCGGAGCTTAACCAAAAGATCGGCGCGCGAATCAATGAAAATCCGAACACCGTGTCCAAGTGGGATTACAAGGTGTATACGGATATCGGCGCGGCTTTGGATGGCGCAGATTTCGTGGCTTGCTCGATCTTGCCGGGAACGTTCAACGAAATGGAAAGCGACGTTCACCTCCCCGAGGAGTACGGGATATATCAGTCGGTGGGCGATACGGTAGGTCCGGGCGGAGTTCTCCGCGCTATGAGGACGGTGCCGATATACGAGGGCTTTGCGCACGAGATCAAAGCGCACTGCCCCGACGCGTGGGTAATCAATCTGACTAATCCGATGACGGCATGCACGAAAACGCTCTACGACGTTTTCCCCGGAATAAAGGCTTTCGGCTGCTGTCACGAGGTTTTCCACGCGCAGGAGTTTCTGAGCTGCGCTGCTCATGAAATGCTCGGCGTTGAGCGTCCTCACCGCAGGGAGATCGTTATCGACGCTTGCGGAGTGAACCATTTCACATGGATAACCGAGGCAAATTACAACGGCACGGATATGCTTAAAATCCTGCCGCAGTTTATCGATAAATTCTATGACAGGGGCTACTGTGAGCAGATCGGAACAAAGCCAGATGATTTTCGCGGCGATAACCCGTTCCTTTACGGAAACAAGGTCAAAATGGATCTGTTCCGCCGCTTCGGAGTGCTTGCGGCGGCGGGCGACCGTCATCTTGTCGAGTTTATGAACAACTCGTGGTATATCGGCGATAAGGCTGCCGCGGACGAATGGCTGTATCATCTGACGACCGTAGCGTACCGAAAACAGGACAGAATAAACAAGATTGAGCAATCGCGCCGTATTGCGGACGGCGAGGAAGAGATAGAGGTAAAACGCAGCGACGAGGAGGTTGTGGAGCTGATGAAGGCTCTGCTGGGGCTTATCCCGCCGACCGTTTCCAACGCGAACGTCGTCAACGTCGGACAAATGCCTGATATGCCGCTTGGCTCGATAGTCGAGACGAACTGCGTATTCTCTCGCAACAGCGTAAAGCCTATTGCCGCGAAGCCGCTTCCCAAGGACGTAAATGCGCTCGTGCTGCGGAACGCTCTCAATATCGAGAACACATATTACGGTATCAAGGAGCGCGACTTCAAGCGAATTTTTGAAGCGTTCGCGAATCAGCCGCTTTGCTCGTGTCTGAAAATTCCCGACGCGAAGGAGCTGTTTACAAGAATGGTAAAGGCGACGGGCGAATATTTAAAGGAATATTTTCCTCTCGATAAACCGATATTATGATAGACGCGTTTATATTTGCGGCAAACGCCGTTCTGCCTATCGTACTGCTGATAGTACTCGGCTACTTGCTGAAAAGGATAGGTCTGCTGACTGCTCCGTTCCTTGACATCGGAAACAAGCTGACGTTCCGGGTGCTGCTGCCGGCAATGCTGTTCTGCAATGTTTACAATATAGGCAGTCTGCGTGAGATAAATCTCGCGTTCGTGCTGTACGGCATAGGCGCGGTGATAGTGATTTTCTTTTTGGCTATCGCGGTGACCTGCGCGTTCACAAAGGATAACGCAAAACGCGGTTCGCTGATACAGGCGATGTTCCGCTCGAATTACGCGATAATCGGCATACCGCTCGCGACCTCGCTTTTCGGCGATAAGGGCGCGGCGGCAGCGGGAGTAATGTCGGCGTTCTGCGTACCGCTGTTCAATATGCTGGGCGTGATAACGCTCTCGATATTCAACGGCACGGGAAAAAAGGAAAAAGTGAACGTCGGGAAGATATTGCTCGGCATAGTCAAAAATCCGCTCATAATCGGAACGGTCGCGGGTATCGCGGTTCTGGGAATACGCGAGCTGTTTGTTATGTGGGGCATTGAATTCCGTTTGAGTGATATCACGTTTCTGTACAAGTCGCTTGAAAACGTAAAGTCCATATGCACGCCGTTTGCGCTGATGGTTCTGGGCGGACGATTCGAGTTCTCGGCGGTTTCAAGACTGTGGAAAGAGATAGTTTTCGGTACGGCGATACGCACGGTTGCCGTTCCCATACTCGGTCTTGCGGGCGCTTATTTTCTCATTCCGGGGCTTGGCGGAGAACACTTCGCGACGTATGTGGGAGTTTTCGCAACGCCCGTCGCGGTGGCGAGCGCTATAATGGCGAGCGAAATGGGCGCGGACGGCGAGCTGGCGGGTCAGCTGGTCGTCTGGACGAGCTTGGTCAGCACGGTGACTATATTTATTTACGTCACGATTTTCAGGGCAATTGGAATTTTTTGAAAAATCCGTTTTGTCCATAAAATCCAACGGATTTGCACTTGCATTTATCGGCGGTTGGATTTAAGATAAATATAGATGATATGTTGGAAAATTCTGCATATCGTTTAACAAAGAGTGCCTGAAAACACTCTCTAAAAAATGAATAAATTTTCGGAGGTAACAGTATGATTCTGGACAAATTCAGACTTGACGGCAAGGTAGCTATTGTAACAGGCAGCGACACGGGTCTCGGACAGGGCTTCTCTAAGGCGTTCGTTGAGGCGGGCGCAAAGGTTCTCGGCGTTTCGGTTGTTCCGAGTACGGCAACACAGGAAATGCTCGGCAAGGAGAACTTCGAGTTCATCACAGCGGACCTTTCTACACTCGATCCCATCGATGAGATCGTTAAAAAGGCGGTCGATACCTTCGGACATGTTGATATTCTCGTAAATAACGCGGGCGTTATCAAGCGCGAGGACACCATTGATTTCAGCGTTGAGAGCTGGGATCTCGTTATGAACGTAAACCTCCGCACGCTCTTCTTCCTTTCGCAGGCTGTTGCGAAGCAGTACATGAAGCAGGGCACGGGCGGAAAGATCATCTCCGTTGCGAGTATGCTGTCCTATCAGGGCGGTATCCGCGTTCCCAGCTACACCGCTTCCAAATCGGGCGTTAAGGGCATTACCATGACTATGGCGAACGAGTGGGCTTCCAAGGGGATCAACGTAAACGCTATCGCTCCCGGATATATGGCGACCAACAACACCAAGGCTCTCCGCGCCGACGCGGACAGAAGCGAGGCTATCCTCGACCGTATCCCCGCCGGCCGCTGGGGAACTCCCGACGACATCATGGGCGCGGCGGTATTTCTCGCGTCCTCCGCAAGCGACTATGTAAACGGTTTTACTCTCGCTGTTGACGGCGGCTGGCTCGGCAGATAATTACGGGTTTGGAGGGATAATTCAATGGATATGAAGGCTTTTCAGGATCAACTTGAATTTACGGGTATAATCCCCGTTATCAAGCTGGAGGATACGTCTAAGGCGGTAGAGCTCGCAAAGGCTCTTCGCGAGGGCGGTATCAACGCGGCGGAGGTTACGTTCCGTGCGGCGGGCGCGGATAAGGTCATTTCGGATATGACCAAGGCGTTCCCCGATATGCTCGTGGGCGCGGGCACCGTTACCACTATTGAGCAGTGCGACGCGGCTATCGCGGCTGGCGCGAAGTTCTGCGTAGCTCCGGGTCTTAACGCTAAGGTCGTTAAACACTGTCTAGACAAGGGCGTTCCTTTTGCTCCGGGCGTTGCCAACAGCTCGCAGATCGAGGAGGCTATGGAGCTCGGTCTTGATTTCGTCAAGTTCTTCCCGGCTGAGCAGGCGGGCGGACTGGCGTACATCAAGTCGGTTGCCGCTCCTTATTCCAATATGAAGTTTATGCCGACAGGCGGCGTTAATGAAAACAATCTCAACACCTATCTGAGCTTTAAGAAGATCATCTGCTG
>CAYWIP010000009.1:0-43002 GCA_964458395.1 uncultured Ruminococcus sp. | reverse complement strand
GGCGGAAGCTGGATAGTTCCGGGCGATCTCGTCAAGAACGGCGATTGGGCGGGAATTACCGCTCTGTGCCGCACTGCGGTCAACAAGATGCTCGACTTCCGGATCGTTCACGTGGGAATGAACTGCGCTAACGAGGATGAGGCTAAGGACACCACCGCGAAGTTCGCGAAGATGTTCGGCTGGGAGCAGAAGATCGGCAACAGCAGCGTATTTGCGGGTACGGATATCGAGTGCATGAAGAGCCCGTTCAAGGGTACGAACGGTCATATCGCCGTGGCTACGAACAGCCTGCGCAGAGCCGTTTATCAGCTCAACGCAATGGGTATCGAGACCGAGAAGAAAGCGACCGAGATCGACGCGGATACAAAGGCGGTTTATCTCAAGGACGAGTTCAGCGGTTTCGCCGTTCATCTGGTAGAGAGAAAGTAATTTCATTGACATTAAGGAGAATAAAGTAATGGCTAAGATAGTAACCATGGGCGAGATCATGCTGAGATTGTCCACCCCCAACAACGAAAAGTTTATCCAGGCCGACGAATTCGACATCAACTACGGCGGCGGCGAGGCGAACGTAGCTGTATCGCTCGCGAACTACGGTCACGACGCGGAATTCGTAACGGCTGTTCCCGATAACCCCATCGGCGCGTGCGCGGTCGCGGCGCTCAGAAAGTACGGCGTTGAGACCAAGCACATCGCGAAGTGCGGCGAGCGTCTGGGTATCTATTACCTCGAGACAGGCGCTTCGATGAGAGCCTCCAACGTCGTTTACGACAGAGCGCACTCCTCCATTTCGACCGCCGACGCTTCGGAGTTCGATTTTGACGAGATTTTCAAGGACGCGGACTGGTTCCACTTCACCGGAATCACTCCCGCGGTTTCCGATAAGGCGGCAGAGCTTACCGAGGTCGCTTTAAAGGCGGCGAAGAAGCACGGCGTTAAGGTTTCCGTTGACCTGAACTTCCGCAAGAAGCTCTGGAGCAGTGAAAAGGCTCAGAAGGTAATGACAAACCTTATGCAGTACGTTGACGTATGTATCGGCAACGAGGAGGACGCGGAAAAGGTTCTCGGCTTCAAGCCCGGCAACACCGACGTTACCAAGGGTGAGCTGGAGCTTAACGGCTACGTTGACATCTTCAATCAGATGATCGACAAGTTCAACTTTGAGTATGTAATTTCTTCGCTCCGCGAGAGCCACTCGGCTTCCAACAACGACTGGTCGGCGTGCATTATGGACGGCAAGACCCGCGAGTTCTACCACTCGAGAAAGTACAACATAAACCCGATCGTTGACCGCGTAGGCGGCGGCGACTCGTTCGCGGGCGGACTGATCTGCGGTCTGGCTGACGGCAAGGATTTCAAGGCGGCTCTGGAGTTTGCGGTTGCGGCTTCGGCACTGAAGCACACCATTCCGGGCGACTTTAACCTCGTTACCCGCGCGGACGTTGAGACTCTGGCAGGCGGCGACGCTTCCGGACGCGTACAGAGATAATTATGATGAAGCTGTTTATTCGCGCTCACGACCTCGGGGTCAAGGGCGAGGAAAATATCGCCGCCAAGCTGAACGAGTTCGGCTTGAGCGGCGTTCAGCTCGTCGCGTATAAGGCGCTTGACGGTATCGCCTACACGCCCGGCTCGATAACGACCGAACGCGCAAAAGCGTTCCGCAAGACCTTTGAAGCGGCGGGGAAATCCGTGCCGCTTATCGGCGCATATTTCAATCCCGTTCACCCGGACGAAAAGAAGATCGGGAACGGGATAGCGGTGTTCAAGGATTACCTTTCGCACGCAAACGAGCTTGGCTGCAATATAGTCGGCTCGGAAACCGGCTCGTACAACGGCGACAAGTGGACGTATCACCCGCTCAATCGCACAGAAGAGGCGGTGAACCGCGTTATAGCAACGTTTTCGGAGCTGTGCGACTACGCCGGGGACTGCGGCGCTTACGTCGGAATGGAGGGCGCTTTCGGGCATGTCTGCTTCGACGTGAAAACGCTGAATTATGCGGTAAAGACTATCGGTAGAGATAACATTAAGATCATCTTTGATCTGTACAATTACCTTGACAAGTCGAACGTTGACAATATGTACGATATTCTTGACGAGGGCTTGCAGACGTTCGGCGACAGGATCTGCGTGTTCCATATCAAGGACTGCGTTATCGCGGAGGACGGCTCGCTCAAACAGTGCGGCGTGGGCAAGGGCATTTTTGATTATCCGCGCATTATCGGCGAGATAAGAAAAGTCTGCCCCGACGCAAATCTTGTATTCGAGGGCACGACGGGAGAGGATATTCCCTTTGCCGCCGAGCATTTGAAAAAATTGATCTAAGGAGAAGGCAATATGACTTTAGATATCAGATACGCTAATCACCCGGAGGACTCCAAGCACTACACCACGGAGGAGCTTCGGAAGCATTACCTTATCGACAAGGTGTTCGTTAAGGATGAGATCGCCCTGACCTATTCTCATCAGGACAGAATGATCGCGGGCGGCGCAATGCCCGTCGACAAGGAGCTTTCGCTCGGTTCTACAAAGGAGCTGGGCACGGAGTTCTTCCTTGAAAGACGCGAGATGGGTATTATCAACGTCGGCGGAAAGGGCACGGTAGTGCTCGACGGCAAGGAGTACGCTCTTGATTTCAAGGACGGCATTTATATCGGAATGGGCACGAAGGAGATCGTGTTCAAGTCGGACGACAAGTCGAAGCCCGCGAAATTCTACATCAATTCCTGCCCCGCGCACAAGACCTATCCGACCGTCTACATCACAAAGGATATGGCGGTTCACAGACCGCTCGGCACCGCGGAGAATATGAACAAGCGTGTTGTCAATCAGTACGTTAACCCCGCCGTTTGCGAGAGTTGTCAGCTTGCAATGGGCATGACCGAGCTGGCTGTCGGAAGCAGTTGGAACACAATGCCCTCGCACACTCACGAGAGAAGAATGGAGGTCTACTTCTACTTCGAGCTTGAGGACGACAACGTTGTATTTCATATGATGGGTCAGCCGCAGGAAACGCGCCACATTATTCTCCATAATGAGCAGGCGGTAATTTCTCCGAGCTGGTCTATCCACAGCGGCACGGCTACCAGCAACTACACGTTCATCTGGGGTATGTGCGGCGAGAACCAGACCTACGACGATATGGACAACATCGGTAACTTTGACCTGAAATAAAACAGGCGCAGGCTCTGTTTTTAATAAAAACCATAGGAGATATTGTTATGGCTTATTTAACTTTAAGAGGAATTAACAAAATTTACCCGAACGGATTTCACGCTGTTCATGATTTCAATCTCGAGATCGAGAAAGGCGAGTTTATCGTGTTCGTCGGCTCATCGGGCTGCGGAAAATCGACAACTCTGCGAATGATCGCGGGGCTTGAAGACATCAGTAAAGGCGATTTTTTCATCGACGGCAAAAGGGCAAATGAAAAAGGTCCCCGTGAACGCGGCGTCGCTATGGTTTTCCAGAGCTATGCGCTTTATCCGCATATGTCGGTATACGACAACCTTGCGTTCGGTCTTACCTTGCAGGGCGTTGACGACGACGTTATTGAAAAGCGCGTTCTGAATACCGCGAAGATACTCGGTCTTACCGAATATCTCGACAGAAAACCGAGAGCGCTTTCGGGCGGTCAGCGTCAGAGAGTCGCGGTAGGCCGCGCCATTATCCGCAAGGTCGACATCTTCCTTATGGACGAGCCGCTGTCGAACCTCGACGCTAAGCAGAGAGTTACCATGCGTTCGGAGATAACGCAGATCCACCGTGAAACCGGCGCTACGACTATCTATGTAACGCACGACCAGACCGAGGCTATGACCATGGCGGACAGAATAGTCGTTATGAAGGACGGCTATATCCAGCAGGTAGGTACGCCGTACGATCTGTACTTCAACCCCGTGAATATGTTCGTTGCGGGATTTATCGGCGAGCCTCCGATGAACTTCATCACCGCAAAGGTGAACGACGGCAAGATGAACATAAGCGGAAACATAATCGACCTTGAAGCTATTGCGGACAAGAGCGTACTTAAAAAGTACGAGAATGAGGAGATCGCTTTGGGATTCCGTCCCGAGCATATAAAGCTCGTCGGCAAGGAGGACGTCCGCAAGGCGTACACTATCCCGTGTACCGTAGAGCTTACCGAGCTTCTCGGCGACAATACCAATGTTTACGTTGACATTCACGGCGTAAAGACTATTTTGAAGGTCGATCCGCATGACTCCCCTGCAGTTGATGCGAAGATCAGCTTTGCTATCCCGTTTGAGAACGTTTATTTGTTCGACACGGAAACGGAAAAGCGAATCAAACTGAGAGAACAATAATTATTTATGGACGAATCAACTGTTAGCGAAAAAGACCGAAAACGGCGGGAATTTATTCTGAACGGCAACCCCATGGCTGTCGTTCTGAATATTTCCCTGCCGCTGATGGCTCTTGGCGCTTTTTCTTATATCAGCAGTATAATCGATACGGTCGTTGTTTCGGCTACCGACAACAGCGCTGTATCAAGCGTCGTTATGATTTCCCAGATAAAGCAGCTTATCTCGGCTCTCGGAGCGGGCTTCGCAACGGGAAGCTCGATCATCGTTTCCCGGCTGATAGGACGCGGAGAGTACGACAAGGCGAAAAAAGCCGCCAATACCACGCTTGAGGTGTTCTTTGGTCTGGCTGTGCTGCTGATAGCGGTTATTGAGATTTTCGCCGTGGGTATTCTGAAGCTGGGGCGGCTTGACGAGGATATGATCGAGGTCGGGATCGGGTATTTCAGAGTTCAGATCGTTTCTATCGGCGTGGGTCTTTTCAATCAGGTGTTCATGGGCCTTGAAAAGGCGCGCGGCGCTATGAAGAACATCACGCTGATAAATATCATGTCAATGGTATTGAAGCTCCTGTTTACGATAATATTCGTGAACGTGCTGCATCTGGGTACGGCTTGGGTCGCCGGAGGCACGCTCTGCGCGGATATCTCGGTAACGCTCTACGCGCTGGTGAATCTGGTCCGGAAAAACTACCTGTTTAAATTCGACCCGAGAAACGTAATGTTTTCGCTGGATTTCTTCAAGCCGCTTTGTTCACTTTCAATCCCCGTGTCGCTGGGGAAATTTGTGTTTTCAATGGGTAAGGTGATCGTAAACGGGCTTGCCATTGACTACGGCCCCGACGCTCCCGGAGCACTGGGAATATCAAATCAGATAAGCGGTTCGGTAACGCACCTTACGACATACAGTGAGGACTCGGAAAGCTCGGTCATAAGCTACAATCTGAGCCAGAGATACTACAAGCGCATGATACAGGTATTTTTCTGTACGCTGACGTTAAACCTGATCATCACGACTATCGGATTTATTCTGCTGACTGTGTTCAGCGCTCCGATCTCCTTGTTTTTCGCGGGCGACGGCGGCGTTGAAAAGGCGGCGCTTATCGAAAAGATATTTTCGTATGAGCGCGTCGGAATAATCGCGCTGGGAGTAAACTCCGCAGTAAACGGTCTGATATACGGTCTGGGTTATACCAAGCTTTCGATGATCTGCAATTTGTCGAGGCTTTTTGCGTTCAGAATACCGTCAATGCTCGTTATGATAAACTGCTTCCCCGAAATGGGAGCGGAAAGTCTCGGTATCGCCATGTTGATATCCAACGTCGGTATCGGGCTTATGTCGGTGGTTATCGGCACGGTGTGCCTTATTAAGATAAAGCACCACAAAACCAAAGACAACGTAAAGTTATAATTTTTTGAGGTGGAACTATGAATGACCTGAACAGAACCAATTATACGAAAAGCGTTAAAAGACCCATAAAAATTCTCCAGTTCGGCGAGGGAAATTTTTTGCGGGCTTTTGTTGATTGGATACTCCAGAACCTTAACGACAGCGGCGTTATCAACGCCAACGTCGCGGTGGTTCAGCCCATGCCTATGGGCAGAGTGGCAGAGCTTGCAAAGCAGGACGGTCTTTATACCGTTTGTCTTGAGGGAATTGACAAGGGCGAAAAGGTGCAGAGCCGCCGCGTTATCGACGTACTGAGCGACTTTATCAACCCGTTTGAGGATTATGACAAGTACCTCTCTTACGCGAAGAGCGAGGATCTGGAGGTAATTATTTCCAACACCACCGAGGCGGGCATTGCGCTCGACCCTACCGACACCGACCTCACGAAATGCCCGAAGAGCTTCCCCGGAAAGCTGCTCGCGCTGCTGAACGCGCGTTACGAGCACTTCAACGGCGATATGAGCAAGGGCTTGGCGATAATCCCCTGTGAGCTTATTGATCACAACGGCGACGAGCTGAAAAGAGTAATGCTCGAGCTTGCGGGCATAAATAAGATGAGCATGGGCTTTATCAAGTGGCTGACCGAGGCTAACCACTTTACGAGCACTCTCGTTGACAGAATCGTTCCCGGTTATCCGCGCGACGCTGCTGCCGAGATATGTGAGGAGATCGGCTTCCAGGACAACAATATCGTTAAGGGCGAGATCTTCCACCTTTGGGTACTGCAAAAGGAAGCGTTCGTTCAGGAGAAGCTGCCCGCGGATAAGTCGGGGCTGAACGTCATCTTTGCGGACGACATCACTCCCTATAAGCAGCGTAAGGTAAAGATACTCAACGGCTCGCATACCGCTATGGTTCCCGTTGCGTATATGAGCGGGATAGATACCGTGCGCGAGAGCGTTGAGGACGAGGACGTGGGCAAGTTCGTTCAGGAGCTTGTAAACGACGAGATAAAGCCGACTATCGACCTGCCAAAGGATCAGATGGACGCGTTCGCAGGCAGCGTCATCGAGCGCTTCAAGAATCCGTTTATCCGTCACGAGCTTATGTCGATCGCGCTCAACTCCACGACCAAGTTCAAGACGCGTCTGCTGCCGACCTACAACGATTACCGCGCTAAGTTCGGCAAGTCGCCGAAGCACATTCTGTTTTCGTTCGCGTCGCTCTGCATATTCTACAAGGGGAAGCGCGGCGACCGGGATATCGCGCTCGCGGACGATCAGAAGTATCTTGACTTCTGGAAAGAGCTTTGGACAAAGACCGATTACACCGATATCGCGAAAACGGTATTGAGCCGTAAGGATATCTGGGAGCAGGATCTTGCGGCGGACGACGATAACGTCGCCGTAGTCGCGGGCTATATCGAGAGCATTGTTAAAAACGGTGAGAGAGCCGCATTAAAGGCTTTTCTGGGTGAATGATATGAAGAAAACCATTGTAATAACTCCGAATGATTCCGTCGGCGTTGCGCTTGCACCTCTTAAAAAGGGAGAGGTTTGCGAGGGCGTTACCCTTACGGAGGATATCGAAAAGGGACACAAGTTCGCGCTTAAAAACATCAAGAGCGGCGAGAAGGTCATCAAGTACGGCGAGGTCATCGGCAGAGCGACCGCCGACATCGCGCCGGGCGAGCATATCCACTCGCACAATATGGCGACCAATCTGGAGGGCACGCTGGAGTATTCCTATAACAAAAAGGAGATCGCCCCCGCGCCCGAGTTCAAAAACCGCAAGGTCATGGTGTACGAGCGCAAAAACGGCGAGGTCGGCATACGCAACGAGCTTTGGGTGATCCCGACCGTCGGCTGTGTGAACGCGCAGGCGAGAGCGATCGCGGCGGAGTTTCTGAAGCGTCACCCTGATCTTTCGGGCGTTGACGGAGTGTTCGCGTATACGCACCCCTACGGCTGCTCGCAGATCGGCGAGGATCACGAGCGCACGCGCACCATTCTCCAGAGAATGGTGAAGCACCCCAACAGCGGCGGCGTATTAGTGCTCGGTCTGGGCTGTGAGAACAACCGCATGGACGTGTTTAAGGAAACGCTTGGCGACTATGACAAGGAGCGCACGGAGTTCCTTATCGCGCAGGACGTTGAGGACGAGCTGACAGCGGGCGTGGAGCTTCTCGAAAAGCTGTACGCGAAGATCAAGGACGACAAGCGCGTTGAAAAGGACATTTCGTGTCTGAAAGTCGGCTTGAAGTGCGGCGGCTCGGACGGTCTGTCGGGAATTACCGCAAATCCGCTTGTCGGAAGATTTTCGGATTATATCGCGGCGGTCGGCGGAACAACGGTGCTTACTGAGGTTCCGGAGATGTTCGGCGCGGAGCAGCTGCTTATGGACAGGGCTAAGGACGACGAAACGTTCAACAAGATTGTAAAGCTCGTCAACGGCTTCAAGGAGTACTATCAGAAGCACGACCAGCCCGTATACGAAAATCCCTCGCCCGGAAACAAGGCGGGCGGTATCACGACTTTGGAGGACAAATCCCTCGGCTGCACCCAGAAATCAGGAACACGCGAGGTATGCGACGTGCTGTTCGACGGCGACGCGCTGACGGCTCACGGTCTCAATCTGCTGAACGGTCCCGGCAACGATATGGTCGCGGTGACAAATCTCGCGAGCGCGGGCTGTCATATGGTGCTGTTCACGACGGGCAGAGGAACGCCGTTCGGGGGGTTCGTGCCGACGATAAAGATCTCGACCAATTCCGATCTGGCGGCGCGCAAAAAGAACTGGATCGATTTTGACGCGGGCGGAATCGCGGTCGGCGAGAGCTTTGAGAGCAAGCTCGAGGAGCTTATAGACCTTGTAGTTGAGACCGCAAACGGAAAGCAGACCGTCAACGAGCGCTACGGTGCGCGCGATATCGCAATATTCAAGACGGGCGTTACCCTATAAACGTTCGCCAAAAGTCAACATTATAAAGCCGCAGCGGCAAAAGGCGCAAGCGAGCAGTATTGCCGTAGTGTAACGGAGTGAAGCGAAGTGGAGCGGAGGCAATGCTGCTCGGCTAGTGAGCGAAGCGAACGGTGCGAGCTTTTGCCTTTGAGATAGGAGTTAATATGAAGAATTTTATGGATAAGGACTTTGTCCTGAAAAATCAGACGGCGATAACGCTGTACGAAAACTACGCAAAGGATATGCCGATTTTCGACTTCCACTGTCATCTTCCGATCGAGGAGATCTACAACGACAGAAAGTTCGCGAATATTACCGAGTGCTGGCTCGGCGGCGATCACTACAAGTGGCGCTTAATGCGCGAAATGGGCGTTGACGAGAGCTATATCACCGGCGACAAGGGCGACTTCGAGAAGTTTATGAAGTACGCGGAGGTAATGCCCTACGCTATCGGAAATCCCATTTTCCATTGGACTCATCTGGAGCTTCAGCGCTATTTCGGGATAAACGAGGTGCTTTCTCCCAAGACCGCGAAGGCGATCTTCGACAAGTGCAACGAGAAGCTGCAAACGCTTACCGCGCGCACACTCATCAAGAACAGCAACGTCAAGAAGCTGTTCACGACCGACGATCCCATTGACGATCTGCACTTCCACAAGCTGCTTAAGGAGGACAAGTCGTTTGACGTTGAGGTCGCTCCCGCGTTCCGTCCCGACAAGGCGATCAATATCGAGCTGCCGACATATGTCCCGTATATTGCGAAGCTCGCGGACGCCGCGGACGTAAGAATTGACGGTATCGACAGCCTGTGCGAGGCTCTTACAAAGCGTATCGAGTATTTTGACAGCGTAGGCTGCGTATGCTCCGACCACGCGCTGGACGTTGTAATGTTCGCGCCCGCGACAAAGGAGCAGGTTGACAAGATCGTCAAGAAAGCGCTCGGCGGCGACGATTTGACCCCGCTCGAGATCGAGCAGTACAAGGGTTATGTCCTCGTACATCTCGGCAAGCAGTACGCTCGTCTGCATTGGGTACAGCAGTATCACATCGGCGCGCTGCGCAACAACTCCAGACGCTACATGGGATTGCTCGGTCCCGACACGGGCTTTGACGCTATCGAGGATCAGACGTTTGCGAAGAAGCTGTCCATGCTGCTGGATACTCTCGACAGCACCGACGAGCTTCCCAAGACCATTCTGTACTGCCTGAATCCGCGTGACAACGAGGTTCTGGCGACTATTATGAACTGCTTCCAGCAGAGCGGTATCGTCGGCAAAATACAGTTCGGTTCGGCATGGTGGTTCAACGATCAGAAGGACGGCATGGAGAAGCAGCTCACGGCGCTCTCGCAGCTCGGACTTGTCAGCAAGTTCGTCGGAATGCTGACCGACAGCCGCAGCTTCCTGTCCTACACGCGTCACGAGTATTTCAGACGCATACTCTGCAATATGTTCGGCACACTTATCGAGGAGGGCGAGTATCCCAACGACGTTGAGTTCGTCGGCGAAATCGTTAAGGACGTTTGCTACAACAACGCGATAAAGTACTTCTCCAAGTAAGCTGACGCAAAATAACGCCCCGTCAATGTCAGATTGGCGGGGTTTTTGTTTATCGAATTAGTATAATACTAATTTATAATCTACGTGTAGACATCTTTGCGAAAATCCCGCACCTCTCGCTGCGTCAACGCTCCTTTGCGTACATACAGTACGCTTGCGTCGCGTTTTCTTGCGATAGGTGCGGTCTTTCCGCAAATCTTGTCTACACTCCGATCATAAATTAGTATAAGGCTTGCTTTGCAAAACAGCTATTGACTTTATGGCGAAAATGCATTATAATAATAGAGTAAGTCCGCGGACGCGGCTTGCTTGGAGGCGGAACAATGCAGAAGATCCTGGGATACATACGCCGCGCCTGTCAGGAGTTCGATCTGATAGAGGACGGCGACAAAATAGCGGTAGGCGTGTCGGGCGGCAAGGACAGTCTTGTGCTCTTGGCGGGGCTTGCGAAAATGCGCAGATTCTACGAAAAGAAGTACGATATTACGGCGGTAACGCTTGACCCGCGTTTTGGCGGAGCCGAGACCGATTATTCGTCCGTGGAGCGGCTGTGCAAGGAGCTTGATGTTGAATTTCATTTGATAAAGACCGACATAGGCGAGATAGTTTTCGATATCCGCAAGGAGCCGAATCCGTGCTCACTGTGCGCGAAAATGCGGCGCGGGGCGCTTCACGACGCGGCGAAATCATTCGGGTGCAATAAGATAGCGCTCGGTCACAACAACGACGACGCGATAGAAACGTTTATGATGAACCTGTTCAACGAGGGAAGAATTGGCTGCTTCGCGCCGATCTCGTATCTCTCGCGCAAGGACATCACGCTGATACGCCCGCTTGTGCTTGCGCCCGAGAGTGCGGTGATGTCCTGCGCACGGAGGAATAATTTTGAGATCGTCAAATCGAAATGCCCCGCCGATAAGACCACCGCACGTCAGACGACCAAGGAGCTTCTCGGCAGATTGGAGCGCGAAAACAGGGGCGTTAAAATGCGCATATTCGGAGCAATGCGCCGCGCGGGAATAGACCGCTGGGGCTATCGCGGGGATTAAGGAGCGAACGCGCGAAAAGTGATAATTCGTCCGGATAAAGTAGCATTTTAAATCAATTAAGGAAAAGGCAGCACGATAAACACGCAGCGGCAAAAGTCGCAAGCGATGAGCGTTGCCGCAGCATAACGGAGCGAAGCGGAGTGGAGCGCAGGCAATGCTCATCGGCTAACGAACGGAGCGAAGCGAAGTGAGTGGTGCGAGCTTTTGCTTTTCAGATAGGAGCGGAGTATGGGGAAAAATGTTAAATTAAGCAGCAAGAAAAAAGAAGAAAAAAACGCGGAGAAAGAGGGCTTTTTCTTTTTCGTGCGTGATCAGGGAACGGGCGCGGCGCGCGTTGTTGTAATGATATTAAAGGTTCTGGAGCTGATAATGACAACGATTTTCGGGCTGTGCCTCGGGATATTCGGACCGCTGGCGATACGCGCAATGGACGACCCGGAGATATCCGGCGACCCGTCGTCGATATATTGGATGATCACATCGGCGTTGTATATTATCGGGCTGTTTATTCTGATGCTGGGACATTCAAAAATCGCGGCAGCGGTACATGTTATCGCTTCCGTGGGAACGTTTGTGACCTATTCGGCATATCAGCAAATGTTCCGCGATGTTGAAACCGCCAAAGGACCGACGGGGCTGTATATGCCGTGTCTGTTTATCACGGTTATGACGATCACTGTTATGCTCCTGATAAATCTTCCGAAGTGGATAGAAAAGCGGGTCCGTAAGGCAAACGAACAGGCACCGTCAATATTGGACGACAGGCATTGAGGTAATTCATGACCAAGCTTTTAACTAAATTATTCATTAAAGACAGTGGCGCGGATACTCCCGCCGTGCGCTCCGCGTACGGGAAAATGGCGGGCAAGGTCGGGATATTCTGCAACGTATTGCTGTGCGCGGGAAAGTTTTTCGCGGGAATGCTCTCGGGCAGCGTATCCGTAACGGCGGACGCCGTGAACAATCTTTCCGACGCGTCGTCGAGCCTGATAAGTCTTATCGGCTTCAAGCTCTCCGAACGTTCGGCGGACGCGGAGCACCCATACGGTCACGGGCGCTATGAGTATCTTGCGGGATTTATCGTAGCGGCACTGATAATGGTGATCGGCGGACAGCTTTTGCGCGACAGTATATTGAAGATCATCGAGCCGGGCGAGGTGGAATTCGGTTTGATTCCGCTGGCAGTGCTGATCGTGTCAATACTTGTGAAGTTCTGGCTTATGGCGTTCTACAAAAAGATCGGCGGGAGGATAAGCTCGGAAACGCTTATCGCCGCCGCTGCCGACAGCCGCAACGACGTAATCTCAACGGCGGCGGTGCTCGCGGCGCTCATTATCTCGCACTTCTGCTCCGTTGAGCTGGACGGAATTATGGGCGCGGCGGTCGCGGTGTTTATACTGTACAGCGGCATAGGGCTTGTAAAGGACGCGCTCGATCCGCTTCTCGGAAAAGCCCCGAGCGCGGAGCTTGTCGAGGAGATACGCTCGAAAATTCTCGCCTACGACGGCATATTGGGAACTCACGATCTTATGATACACGATTACGGTCCGGGGCGGCAATTTGCTTCGGTTCACGTCGAGGTTTCGGCGGATATGTCGCTTATGGAGTGCCACGATCTGATCGACAGCATAGAACGCGATTTCCTCCGCGAGGGAATGAATATGCTTGTCCACCCCGACCCCGTAGCTATGGACGATTCCGCGGCGGGGCAGGTAAACGCGGAGCTTAACAGGATCGTCCGTGAGATCGACGAGCGCATTTCCGTTCACGACGTTCGTATCGTACAATGCCCCGACGCCGAAAAGGTGATATTCGACTGCGTTCTTCCGTCGGACAGCGGCATTGAGGAAAAGGCGTTCACCGAGGAGATCACGCGGTTTCTGCGGGTAACACGCCCCGACTGCCGCTGTATCATAACCTTTGACAGCGGTTACGCAAGTATTCCGAGATCGGCGGACAGCGGGGAAAATTAAAGCATGAATTGGTGAAAGGATTTATTATGAAAACTATAATCAATGAAAGCCGGAAGGGTTTGTTGTTTCAGAACGGCGCGCTTCTGAAAATCCTCGGCGCGGGGAAATATCTGACGTTTGGCGGAAAGACCGTCGAGGTGCTTCCTCTTGACAAGGAGATCGCGCCTTCGGGCTGTCCGCTGCAAAAGCTTCTCGACTGCCCCGGCGCAAAGGGTCTGACCTCCGAGGTCACGGTGAAAAACGGCGAGGTCTGCCTGCACTACGTCGACGGCTGCTTTGAGGACGTTCTGACAGCGGGGCGGCACGCGTTCTGGAGCGAGCGCGGCGAACATGAGTTCAAGGTGTACTCGACCGCCGAGCCGAAGATCACCGATGTTCCCGCGACGGTTCTCGCGCAGCTTGGCGCGGCGTTCGTCACCGAGATAAACGTTTCCGCGCAGAACAAGGCGGTCGTAAGCTATGACGGCAAAACCTCGGAGTACCTTGATGAGGGGCGCTATTTCTACTGGAACGGCGCGGTAAAGGTCACGGCAAGAGTTTATGATGTGCGCGTACAGACGCTCTCAATAAACGGTCAGGAGATACTTACAAAGGACAAGGTGGGCGTTCGCGTAAACTTCACGGCAAACTGGAAGATCACCGATTATAAAAAGCTCGACGAGGAGTACAGAGATTTCGATACGGTTCTGTATACCGCCGCTCAGCTTGCTTTGCGCGATTATCTGGGCGGGAAAACCATGGACGAGCTGCTTGCCGACCGTGAAAATATCGGCGCGGAAATTTTGGAGGAGCTGAAAAACCGCACCGCCGAAATGCACATTGAGATACTCTCCGCCGGTATCAAGGACGTTATCCTCCCGGGCGAGATCTCCGCGATAATGAACTCCGTGCTTGCCGCCGAAAAGCGCGCGCAGGCGAATGTCATTACACGCCGCGAGGAGGTAGCGAGTACGCGCAGTCTGCTCAACACCGCGAAGCTCATGGACGAAAACGCCACGCTCCGCCGTCTTAAAGAGCTGGAGTATGTCGAGAAGATCTGTGCGAACGTCGGCGGCATCACGGTTGACGCGCAAAGCAGTCTGTTGTCGCAGCTTGCCCGTATCATTGGCGCAAAGGACGAAAAATAACCTCATTCATCTAACAACATTCCTTGAAGCTTAATGCCGCTGTATTATATACGGCGGCATTACGTTTGTGTCAGCTCACTAATCGGGGCATTATACGCATCGTGTGATCCCCGTGTCATTGGCGAAATTGGGAATATTGTACAGCACCAGCGCCTCGGTAATTCCGTGCTCCGCGGCGTATTCCGTAACGGAGCCGCGGAAAAACCGCATATCAATAAGGTGAGTTTCCTCAAAATCGTCGGCGGTAAATTGCGCGAAAGTGTTCGCGTAGGAATCCTTGACGATCAGCAAACGTCCGTTTCCGCCGCCGTGTATTACGGTTTCGGCTTGATTGGAATTAAGGAACACGGCATATTGATCGCTGCCGTCAAGATATTTGCGCTCGTAAATGCTGTCGGCGGTGTAGCTGCCGCTATTGTAATTGACCTCGCGATCGAGCGTTTTATAATATGCCGTGATCTCGTCATAGGGCGCGAACGGATAGTTCACTTTTGAGTAGGTCGTGCCGCGGAAATTATCGCAGAGCGTTTCGGTTTGCCATTCGGGCAGCGGTGAATACGGTCTGCCGCAAGCCGACTGCCACGCGGAATAAGCGTAATACGCTCCCAAGCTCGTCCAATGGTGATCGGTCTTGTAGTAAATGTATTCGCCGCTGTGTTCGCGGAGTATCGACGACACGTCGACGACGTTCAAGCCCTGTTTTCGCGCGTACTCGATAACCGCGTCCTGACCGACATTCGGGGCAAACGCGGGCAGCTTATCCGAAAGAATATCGGCTGCCGTCGGCACAAGCATTACGCGAAGGTCTGTACCTTGTTCGCCCAAACGGTCGGATAACTTTTTTACGGCGGCAATGTTGGCGGTAAGCTGCCTGTTGTTAAGCGTCTTATGCGCCTCGATAAGATAACCGTCCTCGGCAAAATAAACTCCTCCGCTCTCGCGTTTTCCGAGTGTGCGTTCGGAGAGTGTTTTAAGCGTTACCCAGCCGTTTCGCGCGGGGAATTGATCGGCAAGATATTTTTCAATTTCATTGCCGAATTTCCCGGAAAAAACTTTGTCGGCGGATATTGCCGGGAGCTGCTTTAACGTCCGCTTTTCGTTTTCGGAATAATATTTGTCGGGCAGCAGAATGCTCGTGCCTATCCCCGCTGCAAGTGTCGCGCAGAAAATTATCGTTATCAGTTTGTTTCTCATATGATCACCTAAAATCTGAAGTATAAAAACGGATTATAAGAACCGCTTATCAGATACGCGGCGGACAGTGCCATCACGCCCGTTATGCCTATGATTTCGGCTGCCGTTCCCGTGCGCCTGAATTTTTCGGTAAGCTTTTTAAGAGCGTTCCCGAAAAACGTAACGCAGGCGGCGGCGCAGATTAACAGCAGCGGCAAATTCGACAGCAGCAGATACAACGCGTTGTTATCGACAAAATCCGCGCCGCCGAACATCAATTTGAAAAACCGCCAACCCTTGTCAATATCGTCAAAGGCGAACAGCGTCCAGCCGATCAGCACGGTAAGCATTGCGTAAATATGTCCGATAAACGAGGGAGCTTTTTCAAGGGCTTTCAGCAAAAACAGCTTTTCGGCTATCAGAATAATTCCGTAAAACGCGCCCCACAACACGAAATTCCAGCTTGCACCGTGCCATAGTCCGGTCAGCAGCCAGACCGCGGCGATGTTGCGTATCTGTATCGGCAGACCCTTTCGGTTGCCGCCGAGCGGGATATACACATAATCGCGGAACCACGACCCGAGCGAGATGTGCCAGCGCCGCCAGAACTCTGTCGCGCTCTTTGAGATATACGGATAATTGAAGTTTTCGGGGAAATCAAATCCGAGCATTTTCCCCAGACCTATCGCCATATCGCTGTATCCCGAAAAGTCAAAATAGATCTGAAACGCAAACGCGAATATTCCGAGCCATGCGGAAACCGCGGTCAAATCGGGAGTATTGGAGATCGCGTTCCATAACGCGCCGATATTGTTCGCCAACAGGACTTTTTTTCCCAATCCCGTCACAAACCTCCGCACACCCTCGCCGAATTTGTCAAACGAGTGAACACGGGTTTCAAGCTGCTCCGCGATATCGCGGTAACGCACTATCGGTCCCGCGATAAGCTGCGGAAACAGCGAAACAAACGCTCCGAATGTGATGATATTCCTTTGCGCTTTTGCCTGACCGCTGTATACGTCGATAGTGTAGCTCATAGTCTGGAATGTGTAGAATGATATTCCTATGGGGAGCGGAAGTCCGTGCTGCGGTATCGCCGTGCCGAAAATTCCGTTTACCGTGCCGATAAGGAAATCCGCGTATTTGAAAAACATCAGCAGACCGAGATTTCCGCACATCGAAATTATAAGCCCTATCTTTGCTTTCGGCGTGCCGCGGTAACGCTCGACAAGCCGTCCGCAAACGTAATCCAGAATAGTCGAGAATATCATCAGCAGCACATACACAGGCTCTCCCCAGGCGTAAAACAACAGGCTGAATACAAACAGCACGGCGTTTTTACCGCGGTTCGGAACAATGTAATAAACAAGCAGCGTCAGCGGCAGAAATAACATAAGAAAAGTAAGACTTGAAAATACCATGGCTTACCCATTATCCTCCGAGAATAAAGTCACTGTCATCGGGCAGTATAAGACCACCGCCGTTATTGTTTTCGTTATCTTCGGGTATCACAGCTAAATTTTCGGGGAGACTGCCGAAAAGCTCCTTTATGGTATTGTCAATTTTTTCATATTCCGACGCGGCGAGCTTTGCCGCGTCCTCGTCGGACATTTCCGCAGTAGTGGGAGCACCTGCCGTAATATACATTAAAATATCGCCTACTCTGTAAATTCTCGTACCCTCAACCTTTGCGACGTCATGCGGATATTGACGGATATAACTGATACTCTGCGCAAAACGGTCGTTAAGTATCTTTGCCGCCTCGTCCGCGTAGCCCTCCTTGCATTTGACGATACCAACCGCGTCCTGCGCGTAGATCGTCGGCTGCTTTACGACATATTCGTCGACTTTAGTAAGATCGAGCCAGCCGATGCAGGACAGCCCCATCTCTTTATCGGGTACGTTGGCAGTGCAGAGATATCCGTCGCCGAGAGCCTTTGCGATAGCCGCTTCTATTTCCTTTGGAGAGGGCGCGGCGCTTTGTGGAGTGTCCGGTTTGCTGTCGGTTTTGGAAGTGCTTTCATTATTGATGTTGCCTGAATTTGAGCTTTGCGGATCGTTCGGTTTGCTTTCCGTGTTGCTGCAAGCCGTGAGCATTAGCGCCAGAACTGCCGCCGTAATAGTTGCAATGTACTTTTTCATAATAAATTACCTCTTTCGTCAATTTTATTTTGAACAGGCAAGCCCGCTCGCGCGCCGCGTTTTTGCCTTTCTGTTAATATAACGAACGAGGAAATCAAAATGTCGGGAAATTTTTAAAAAATCCCGACATTTTTTAATTATTTTACAAGCCCGTAAATTTTCTTGATCTCATCTTCATTCCCTCCGTCCGTATTGGAGAGAATGTAATTTACTTTACCGTCCGTCCATGTGAGTTTCAAAAATGTCTGATCGTCGCTGCGGATCGTAGTCAGCACGGCGTTGTTTGCGCTGTCAAGCTGTTCTGTTGCCGCTTCAACTCCGTACAGACCCGAAAAATCTCCGCTTTGCCCGGACGCCCGCAGACTGTACGTTTTTTCATCATACGAGAAATAAACCTCCGCGATATTGCCGTCGATTATCGCATATTCAATTCCGCTTGCCCCTTCGGGAGCGTCTGCTGTAATTCCGAGCTGCTTTTCAAGCTCGTCCGCCGAGTCTACTGTTACAAACGGACTGCCGACCAAAACATCAGACGGTTCATCGGGCGCGGCAAGCTGCGGAATTACCTTGATACCGACCACAGCTATTACAAGGCAAGCCGCGATAGGCAGCGCCCATTTCGCAATGTCTGCAAAAGCCGGCGCTTTCTTTTTTGTTTCGGACGTTTCCCTATTTTGCTCCGCGGCTTTGCGCTTTATATTGGCGAGCATACGCTCCTTTGCGCCGCCGCGCGGCTCAATGCTCTCGATAGCTCTTTCAATTTTATCGTTACCGTTCATGCGGATCTCCCCCCAAAATATTTTTCAGCAGCTTGCGCGCGTCACGCAAACGGTTTCTCACCGTTGACGGCGGACTGTGCAGCATTTTCGCGATCTCGTCGGTCTGATATCCGTCGTAATAGTACAGCCAGATTACTTCCTTGTATTTGACGGGCAGCTTCTTCACGGCTTCAAGCACCTCGCTGTGATCGTCCTTTTCCTCGGCGGCGGGTTCGGGAACGTCGTCGAGATAATCCACCGCCTTATGTTTCCAGCTTTTTAATTTATCCTTACAGTAATTTATCGCCGTGACTGTCAGCCACTTTCGCTCGTGAACCTCGTCCTCAAAGGTGAATTCTCCGTTCAGTACCTTTACAAACACGTCCTCGGTGCAGTCCTCCGTTTCCTCCGCGTTTTTCATATATGTAAAGCACAGCCTGTAAACGTACTTCCAATGCCGTTCGTAAAACGCTTCAAAGTCAAACGTTACGGACACGGATATCCCTCCCTCACTTATATAACGATCAAATGCGTCGATTTGTCGGGCGTTTTTTATAATTATATCATATTTCTTTCGGGAAATCAATACGGCGAACAACATAATGCAGGTCGAAATTATTTTTGAAAAAAATAAAAAAACCACTTGACAAACAATGGTATATCGAGTATAATGTATATATAAAAGATACACATTATAAACATGAGGGAATATTATGAAGCTGCAAACGGTTTTTTCGGGAGCGCACTTTACGGACGGAGCAAAGCAGGCGAGGTTTCAGCCGCCGTGGCTCGTGCAGATAATTATGTTCGTGCTGGTGTTTTCAATAGTGCAGATTCCTCAGAGCCTTGTTATATACGCCGTCGTTATCGTCAAAATAATTACTGACAAGAGCATCGAGGGCGTGGAAGAAATATCACGGGCGTTATCGGATATGCTTATGAACCCGACGGGCGAGGTCATGACAGCGCAGCTGCTTTCGACAATATTTCCGGCGGTGCTGTGCATAATTTACTGCCGCTTTATCGAGCGCCGCAGCCTTAACAGCATGGGCTTTGTCAAAAAGGGTTTCGCCGTGAAATACCTTATCGGACTTGGCGCGGGGTTTGTGATGTTCACGGCGACGCTGCTTATCTCCTACGCGTTCGGCGCGGTGAGATATGTCGGCACGGACCTTAACAACGGCTTGATGTTCGCGCTGATGTGCGTCGGCTGGCTTATTCAGGGCGCAGAGGAGGAGATACTTTGCCGCGGCTTCTTTATGCCGTCGCTGTCGCAGAAGCTCCCGCTGTGGGCGGCGGTGTTGATAAGCTCGGTGTTCTTTTCGCTTATGCATATCATGAACGCGGGCTTCAATTTTATCGTTCTCATAAACCTCACCTTGACGGGAATTATGTTCGCGCTGCTGGCGATACGCTTTGACAGTCTGTTTGTATGCTGCGCGGCACATTCGATCTGGAATCTGGTTCAGGGCAACTTCTACGGACTTCCCGTAAGCGGAATGGACGCGGGCGGCTCGGTATTCAGATTTGAGCTTGCCGAAAATATGGATCTGTGGACGGGCGGAACATTCGGTCTGGAGGGAAGCCTTTCCGAAACGATCGTAATGGCAGTCGTGATAGCGGCGCTTCTTTTTATTCCGAAAAAAGACAAAAACGCTCAAATTACGGCTTGACAAACCCTTGAAATAGTGCTATAATTTATTTAATATAATTCGGAAAGGAGTTTTTGATATGAAGAAGTACGAATGTCCTTGCGGCTACGTTTATGACGAGGCAGTCGGCGACCCCGACAACGGGATCGCTGCGGGAACGAAGTTTGAGGATCTTCCCGACGATTGGACTTGTCCGACCTGCGGTCTTGGCAAGGACGCGTTTACCGAGGTATAACACATGGGCGCTGCCGCGTATTGGCAGCGCCTTTTGTTTTATTGGCTGATTATCGCGCGGTCAGGCGGACGTTAAAGTATAAAAGACTCTGTTTTGCGGATAATACCGTTATCGGAAAAAACTGCAAAGGAGTTTGTTTTATGGGAAAATACGGAAGATCGATCGTGCTTGCCGCTTCGCTGCTGCTGACGGCGCAGACGTTAAATCTCGCTAACGCCTCGGCGGACGCGGTGTGCTTCGTGCTGCGCGAATACAACGGCAAGATAGCGCTTATGGAGGAGGGCAGCGACGAACCGCTGGCGGTATACAAAACGCCGATAAGCTCGCTCTATCCCGCGGACGCAGCGCTTCTCAAGGAGGGTATCCGTCTGAAAAACCGCGCAGAGATCTCGCGGCTTGTCGAGGATCTGGAGCTTGAGTAATGTAAACAAAAGTTAATACTTGTCGGCAAAAATATTAGCATTAAAGCTGAAAAAGCCCTTTAATTTGTTTAAATAGTAGAAAAACCGCCCCAACGCTACAATTATGCGTCAATGTGACCCAAAAGTCACAGCCTGTCGCTGATTGTCCATTGAAAAAAGTTGTCGGGGCGGTTATAATATTTAATGGAGTTTAATTGTAAGGGGCGGTATTGTGAACGAAAATTCCCCGAAAAAGCAAACGCTTTGGGGCAGATTTTTTCAGGTGCTCATAACATGGACGGTGTATTTTCTGTTCCGTCCGAAGGTAATATATGCGGACAAAACGCTCAAAAAGCGCCTTAAAGGTATGCCGTGCGTTTTCGTCGGAAATCACACGCACCACTTCGACGGAGCGTTCGCGCCCGCCGTTTTGTGGCGGTATAAGCCGTATATTCTCGTTAAGAAGCAATGGTACGAAAAGAAGCGCACGGGTAAAATGATCTCGTGGTGCAAAAGCATACCGATAAATCTTGACGAAGCGGACGGTACATGGTACGCGGCGGCGGAGGCGGTTCTGGACGACGGCGGCACTCTTATGATCTTCCCCGAGGGCGGACTTTCGCGCGACGGCGAGATTCACGAGTTCAAGCCCGGAGCGGCGCTGTTGTCGGCGAAAAAGGGCGTTCCGATAGTGCCGTGCGCCGTTTACGGAACGTATTCGCCCGTGTTCGGGATGCGGCAGAAGCTGCTTGTCGGCGAGCCTATTGAGAGCGATTGCCCCGAAACTATGCGGCACAGCAAATACGCGAGGCAGCTTATCGCCGAAGCGGAAAAGGCGGTTCGGGAGCTGTACGCGCAAATGGTCGAACGCTATGGCGACTGCGGACAATATCACAAGTAAATAAGTAAATCACGGCGATAAGCCGAAAACATAACGATTTCAAAGGAGAAATTACAATGGCTAATCAGGAAATTTGCGAGAAGATCAAGGGTATGCTGGTGGAGAATCTGAGAATTCCCGAGGACGAGCTGGAGTTCGATTCCGAGCTTTTCGGCGACGATATAGGTCTGGATTCCATTGATTCAATCGAGATAATCGCGGGTATCGACAACCTTTTCGGCGTACAGATGACGGGCGCGGCAAGAGAGAACTTCAAGTCTATCGAAACGCTTGCAAAGTACGTTGAGGAGCATCAGGGAGAATAATATGAACGATAACAAGAGAGTTGTTGTTACGGGTCTGGGGCTTATCTGCGCGCTCGGCGATGATACGGAAAAATGCTGGAGCGCGGCGGTAAACGGCGTTACGGGCATTCGCGAGGTGAAGTCCGTGAACACCGAAAATTGCTACGCAAACGTAGGCGCGGAGGTTCTGACGGCTTCAAAGGACTTATCGGACGAGGACTACGACCGCTCGTCCCTGCTGTGCATTAAGGCGGCGGGCGAGGCGCTTGCGGATTCCGGGTACAAGGTTACCGGGGAGAACTCCGACAGGATAGGCGTTATCGTCGGCAACTGCGTCGGCGGCGCGGCGAGTATAGACAAGTATTTCACCGACGAGTTGAAAAACGGCGGCGGCAGCAAGGCGGATATTCTCAAAATGCCCGCGGCGGCTATCGCGAACAACGTCGCGAAGCATTTCGGGCTGAACGGCACTACCGCGAATATCGTAAACGCCTGCGCGGCGGGAACGATCTCGCTTTCCTACGCGGCGGATCTTATCCGCGCGGGCAAAGCGGACGCGTTCGTCGCGGGCGGCTCGGACAGCTTTTCGTCGCTGGCTTTCGCGGGATTTCACGCGCTGCACGCTCTTGACGAGAACTCCTGCTCGCCGTTCAACCGTTCGAGCGGAATAACCCTCGGCGAGGGCGCGGGCGTTCTGATAATCGAGAGCTACGAGCACGCAAAGGCTCGCGGCGCTAAAATCTACTGCGAGGTTCTGGGCAGCGGAGTTTCCTCCGACGCTCATCACATAACCGCTCCCGATCCCGAGGGCAAGGGGCAGATGCTGGCTATAAGACGCGCAATCGCCAATTCGGGCTTGTCGGCGGAGGATATCGACTACATCAACGCGCACGGCACGGGCACGGCAAAGAACGACGAAGCGGAGTTTCTTTCGCTGCACGCTCTCTTTGACGGGAACGATCACTTGTCGGTAAGCTCCACCAAGTCCATGACGGGTCACTGCCTGGGCGCGGCGGGTTCTATCGAGGCTGTGCTGACAGTCAAGGCGGTGTGCGAAAATACCGTACCCCCGACTATAGGTTACACCGGGGAGAATCTCGAAACGCTTAAGGAAAAGGCGGGCGCTATCGATTTCGTGCCGAACACCAAGCGCGAAAAGACCGTCAATTACGCGGCTTCCAACTCGTTCGCGTTCGGCGGCAACAACGCTTCTATCGTATTCGCGAAGGAGCCGCGCGAGATACCCGACCGCACCAACAAGGACAGAATTTTCATAACGGGTATCGGCGAGCTGTTGGGAAATCCGCGCTGTAAGATCGCTTCGGACGACTACAAGGCGCACGGCATTAAAATGGCGTTCTACCGCAAGCTTGACCGCTTCTCGCAGTTACAGCTTTTAAGCGGAATGAGGGCGCTTGCGGACGCGAATATTACCGTTTCCGGGGAGAACGAAAAGGATATCGGTATCGTTGTGGGCACCGCCGACGGACCTATGACCGAGATAGTCGGCTTCCAGAAGAACGTTATCGAGAACGGCACGGCAAGCGGCTCGGCGTTCTCGTTCCCGAATACCGTGTACAACGCGGCGGGCGGATATTTCAGCATCTTCGCGGGAATAAAGGGCTACAACGTCACCAACGCAAACAGCATACAGGCGGGCTTGCAGAGCCTTTGCTACGCGGCGGACGTTATCAGAAACGGCGACGAGAAGATCATGGTCGCTTCGGGTACGGACGAAAACACCGATACCACCGAGTATTTGTACGGAAAGCTCGGTCTGCTTGACGGAAAACTCGGCGAGGGCTCGGTTTCGCTTATACTCGAAAACGAGAACAGTGCAAACGAGCGCGGCGCTAAGAAATACGCGGAGCTTGCCGGCTGGGCGACCGCTCATAAATCCGTTGAGTTCGGCACGTTAAAGGGCTCGGAAAGCGCGTTAAAGACGGCGATCGAAAACGCTTGTAAATCGGCGGGAATTACTTCCAAGGACATTGAAGCGGTGTGCGGATTCGCGAACGGAATCCCCGCCGTTGACGATATCGAAAAGAATGTGTATGCGGAGCTTTTCGGCGATATTCCCGTTGTACGGGTCAAGGACGGACTCGGAGAAGCGCGCGCGGCGGCAAGCGCGGAACAGGCGGCTTGCGCGGCGAAAATGCTCGGCGAGGGCAAGTACAAGTATGTTCTCGCGGCGGCGTTCGGCGTCGGCGGACAGTATTCGGCTGTCGTTCTGAAGAAAGTTGATTGAGGTGACGTTATGGTTGCATTGGTTACGGGAGCTTCCCGCGGAATAGGCAGGGCTTGCGCGGTAAAACTCGCGGAGGTCGGCTATGACGTCGCGGTGAATTACAATTCCAACGAAGCGAAAGCCGCCGAGGTCGTTGCAGAAATAGAAAAGCTCGGACGAAAAGCCGTTGCCTACAAAGCCGACACGGCGGATTTAAAGGCGGTTCAGGGAATGTTCCGCGAGGTGCAGAAAGAATTCGGGCAGCTTGACGTGCTGGTCAACAATGCCGGAGTTGTCGACGACGCGTATCTGCTGTTGATAAATGAGGACTCGCTGTCGCGCAGTCTGGACATAAATATCAAGGGCTACTTCCATTGCGCGCAGCAGGCGGCGCTCAAAATGATGAGCAAGAAGCGCGGCAAGATAATCAACATCTCGTCGGTAAGCTCCGTTCTCGCGGTAGAGGGTCAGGGCGTTTACTCGGCGACAAAGGGCGCGGTGAATTCCATGACCGCGACATTGGCAAAGGAGCTTGCGCCGCGCGGCATTACCGTAAACGCGGTGGCTCCGGGCTTTATCGAAACGGAAATGATGGACGCCATCCCCGAGGACAAGAAAGCCGAATACATAAAGGCTATCCCCATGGGGAAATTCGGCAGCGCGGCGGACGTGGCGAATATGGTAGCGGCGCTCTGCTCCGAGGCGTTCGACTATGTGACGGGTCAGGTAGTGGTACTCGACGGAGGGCTTAGCTTATGATGAATCTGCTTGAGATCAACAAGCGCATAAAGCAGCGCCCGCCGTTCCAGATGATAGAGCGTGTTCTGGAGCTGGAGCCGAATGTTTCCGCAAAGGGGATCAAGAACGTTTCGGTAAACGAGCCGTATTTTATCGGGCACTTCCCCGAAGCGCCGATAATGCCCGGCGTGCTGCTTATCGAGTGCGCGGCGCAGCTGTGCAGTCTGGTGATAGCGCCCGACGACGCCTCCGAAGAAGAGGGCAAGCTGTACGTTCTGTTAAAGGTCAAGGATTTTAAGTTTCTGAAGCCCGTTATCCCCGGGGATACGCTGACGATCGACGTGAAATGCACGATGTCGGGCGCGGGCGCGTATGAGTTTTCGGCGGTGATCTCGGTGGACGGAACGGTCAAGGCAAAGGGCAGTATGCTGTTTACATCTATGGACAAAAGTGCGGTGTATGATGAGTAATGTAGTTGAACTTACGGCTTCGATAGTGACGGGCGGGAGCGTTCTGCGCTCGCGTATCGAGAGCGCGGCGGCGTATTACGGCGAGGGCTGCCGCGGGTATTTCGAGGATATTCTGTCTAAGCGCGGCAACGCGTTCTGCGATTCGGCGTGCGGGTTTCTGTTGCTGGACAGTCTGCTGCAAAAGCACAGGATAAACCGCGCGGAGCTTGTCATCACGCTTGACGAGCGCGGCAGACCGCACACCAACCGCTCCGATCTGGATTTCAGCATATCCCACAGCGAGGGCTGTGCGGCGTGCGTTATCGAGATAGGCGAGGGTGCGAATATCGGGGTCGACGTTCAGCGCGAGCGTCCGTATTCGGCGGAGAAAATGGACGAGCTTGCAAAGGCGTTCATGTCGGAAAATGAGCTTACCGCGTTCCGAAATTCGGAGCACAAGCCCGCCGAGTTCTTCAACGCGTGGACAAGGCGCGAGTCGTATGTAAAGCGCATAGGCTCGGATATTTTCGACAACCTGAAATGTGCCGACCTCAGCGCCGAGAGCTTCCGCGAGGGTGTTATCACCGCCTGCGGACGGCGGTATTATTACAGTATAAACGCGCGTGCGGAGGTTTTGTTCCCCGTGGAACAAAATGAGGAACAGGGGGAGAAACAATCATGAAGATTCTGGTATTAAACGGCAGCCCCAAAGCGGAGCGCTCCAATACGCTTAATATTACAAAGGCGTTTCTGGAGGGCTTTCCCGAGGGAACCGATATCGAATATGTAAACCTATACAAGCTGAACATAAAGCCGTGCGTGGGGTGCTTTTCCTGCTGGAGCAAAACGCAGGGAAAGTGCGTTATACAGGACGATATGCAGGAGCTTTACGGGAAGATCAAGGCGGCGGATATAATTATCGAGAGTTTTCCGCTGTACTTTTTCGGAATGCCGAGCCAGCTAAAGGCAATGACCGACAGGTGTCTGCCGTTTATGCTGCCGTATATGGGGAATCTTGTCGAGGACAAGAACGCGTCGTTTCACGAGCTGCGCGACGAGACCATGCACGAAAAGCGCCTTGTAGTCATCACGACCTGCGGCTATGTCGACGCTAAGCCCATGTACCCCGCGCTGCTCAAGGAGTACGACTTGATATGCGGCGACGGTCATTACACGGCGATAATGTGCCCCGAGGGCGAGCTGTTCATCGCGGAAAAGGCGAAGCGCCAGCGCGAGGGTTATCTCGCGGATATCAAGAAAGCGGGCGCGGAGTTCGCGGAAAACCGCAGGCTCTCCCCCGAAACAATGGAGCGCATTTCAAAGCCGATACTCTCGCCGCAGGGCTTTGAAGCTATTACATTGGCGCATTGGGAGTTAAAATCCAAATAAAACAAAGCCCGAGGAGTTCCCCGGGCTTTTGAATTATTTCTTTGAATCCTCAAAATCATGCTTGCGTATCTCGGTGCGGCGAATCTTTCCGCTGACCGTCTTGGGAAGCTCGTCCACGAACTCGACCACGCGCGGATATTTATACGGCGCGGTGTTGCGCTTGACGTGATCCTGTATCTCCTTTTTAAGCTCCTCGCTCGGCTCATAGCCCTTTGCGAGAACTATCGTCGCCTTTACGACCTCGCCGCGTATCGGGTGCGGCGCTCCCGTAACGGCACATTCGAGAACCGACGGGTGAGTTACTATAACGCTTTCGACCTCGAACGGACCTATGCGGTAGCCGCTCGATTTAATAACGTCGTCGTTGCGTCCAACGTACCAATAATAGCCGTCCTCGTCGCGCTTTGCGGTGTCGCCGGTATGGTAATAGCCGTTATACCAGACTCTGTCGGTAAGCTCCTTGCTCTTGTAGTAGCCGCGGAATAGTCCGGGAGTGTTGCAGTACTCACCCTTGATGACGATCTCGCCGACCTCTCCCGGCTTAACGGAGTTGCCCTCGCTGTCCACCAGATCGACGTCGTACAGTGGCATGGGTTTTCCCATGGAACCCGGTTTCGGGGTAGTTCCGACGAGATTTCCGATAATGCAGGTGGATTCCGACTGCCCGAAGCCCTCCATAAGCTTAAGCCCGGTGTGCTCGTACCACTTGTTGAAAACCTCGCCCGAGAGCGCTTCTCCCGCGATATTGCAATATTTCAGGCTTGACAGGTCGTATTTGTCCAGACCCTCCGCGATAAAGAAGCGGAACATCGTAGGCGGCGCGCAGAGCGTCGTTATCTTGTATTTCTCGATAATCCGCAGCATATTGTCGGGGATAAATTTGTCGAAGTCGTACACGAAAATGCACGTTCCCATTGCGGTCTGCCCGAAGATCTTTCCCCATGCCGCCTTTGCCCAGCCCGTGTCGGATATCGTAAGGTGAATTCCTTTCGGGTCGACCTTGTGCCAGTGCTTGGCGTTCTGGATATGCGCGAGAGCTATGGTGTGATCGTGGACAGCCATTTTCGGGTAGCCCGTCGTTCCCGAGGTGAAGTACATCAGGAACAGCTCGTCCGCCTTGGTGGGAACGCGCTCCATTGTGTCGGGGTACTTCTCGATCTCCTTGTCGAAATCTATCCAGCCGTCGCGCGAACCGTTCACCATAAAATTGCAGTCGATATCGTGATCTGCAAGCTTCTCGCCCTCCTCGATATACTGTCCCACCTTGCCCGAATGTGTGGCGACGACCGCTTTTACGTTCGCCGAGTTGAAGCGGTAGGTGAAGTCCTTAGGTGTGAGCAGGTGCGTTGCGGGAATCGCGATAGCGCCTATTTTTATAAGCGCGTACAGCGCGTACCAGAACTGATAGTGCCTTTTAAGAACGAGCATAACGCAGTCGCCCTTTTTGATGCCCATATCAAGGAACATATTCGCCGCCTTATTCGACAGCCTTGACAGCTCCCCGAAAGTGAACAGCTTTTCGTTGCCCTCCAGATCGACCCACATAAGCGCACGGCGGTCGGGTTCCATTTCGGCAAACTTATCTATTATGTCGTAGCCGAAATTGAAGTTGTCCGGATATTTTAACCCGAATTTTTTCAGAATTCCGTTTTCGTCGTATTCCTCCGTGACGAAATTCAGATGATAACTCTCCACGTCCATTTTTTCAAATCCCTTTCCGTTATATAATTCACGGACAATGCCTTATATGGTCAATATTACCGCATTAGTCCGCTAAATTCCGCTTTCACACAGATTTATTATATATCAATCGAAAAAATTTGTCAAGGAAAATTTTGTGATATTTTGGTGTAATTTTTGTATTTACGAGCACTTTTCTCCTGCGGCGCGGAACTTGCAGTTATCACGCATATTGCAGCTCTCGCAGCTTCTGCTCATGCCCCGGAGTCTGCTTTCGGAAAGCCCGACGATCCCGACTATGCTTTTCTGCGGCGTTAACATATTCGAGCCTGTGCAGCTTACTCCGATCTTCCGCGAAGCGTCAACGGCGGCTATAAGCCGCGGCGTTATCTCCAGCGGAAAATCCCCGTAGCCCGCCGCGTAGCACCACGTCGCGGAATATCCCTCCATTTCGGCTAGGATATACTCCCGCGCCGAGTCGGAGGTCTGCTCGGCGAGAACACTTGCCAAAGCGTCCGCCGCCATTGCCTTTGCGCTGTCCTCGAGCTGAAGCCGCTTCAGCAGCCGATCCGCGTCCGCGGAAAGCGTCGCAGCCGTTATTGCCGCCTTGGTGCAGCCGTCAAGATGACGCGAGATATCCTTTCCCGTTAACAGAAAACCGCACCCCGAAAGCTCGATTACGCCCTCGGAGCGCGATATGTCAAATACTCTCCATACAAAGCGCGGCTTAGCCGCCCGAAGCAGCTCCGCCTCACATTCGTCCATAAGCGCGGAAATACGCTCGTCCGGATCGCCGCGCCAGCCCATATAGCGCAGCGCCAATGCCCTGTCTATCATCTTATCACCTTGGAAACGCTCTCGCTTATTTTCCTTGCGACATACGGGTTGTTCATCGTATACAGATGAATTCCGTCCGCTCCGTTCGCCGCGAGATCTATTATCTGGTCGACCGCATATGCTATGCCCGCGTCGCGCATAGTCTCGGGACTGTCGCCGTACCGCGCGATAAGCCGTGTGAACTTCACGGGCAGCGACGCTCCGCACATAGTCACCATACGCTGTATCTGCTTTGCGTTGACGCACGGCATAATGCCCGCTTCGATCGGCACACTTATTCCCGCCGCGCGCGCTTTTTCGAGGAACGCGTAAAAATGCCCGTTATCGAAAAACAGCTGCGACACCAGATGAGAAGCACCCGCGTCGACCTTGCGCTTTAAATTCGCGATATCTTCGTCGAGCGAAGCCGCTTCGGTGTGCCCCTCGGGATAGCACGCTCCCGAAAAGCTAAGATCGCTCCGCTCCCGCATATACGCTATAAGATCGGACGCGTGGAGGAACTCCTTTTTCGGCTCAATCTCGGGATTGATGTCGCCGCGCAGTGCCAGTACGTTCTCGATACCGTGCTCCTTGAACTCCTCGATCGCGCGGTCGATGTCCGCCTTTGTGGAGTTGACGCAGGTTAAATGCGCTATCGACTCGGTGTGATACTTTTCTTTGATAATGCTCACGATCTCGCGCGTGGAGCAGCCCGGCTGAGAGCCGCCGGCTCCGTATGTAACGCTGATGAAATCGGGCTTAAGATCGGTAAGCTCGTCCAGCGTTTTGTAGACCGTTTCTATCGAGCCGTCCTTTTTGGGCGGAAAAATCTCGAACGAAAAAACAGTGTGGTTATCCTTGAACAATTCACAAATTTTCATATGATACCCCGATCATTTTTCGGCTTTGAATTTTGTCAGAGCCTCGGCGAGCTGCGCGGGGCAGGACGTGGGCTTAGCGCCGCAGCGTATGCCCGACAAACGCTCGATCACCTCGTCGATCTTCATTCCCTTGACAAGCGAGGATATGCCCTGCAAATTTCCGTTGCAGCCGCCCTCGACTTTAAGCCCGGTGATAACGTCGCCCTCTATCTCCAGAATCATCTTGCGCGAGCATACCCCGCGCGGTGTATATTCATAAGTCATTTTTTCCTCCTATCTAAAAAGCTCCGCAATTTCGGCGAGCCCTGCTCCTTCCGCTCACTTCGTTCGCTCCCTCCGCAGGTTCGCTCGAAACCGCTCCCTCCGCTTCGCTGCGGTCGCTTTGCTCCGCTCACTTCTCCCTTTAATGCAGATTGTTTTTCTGCCTACTTCTGTGAACGCGTCCACTCGTCCGCTACAGCCTTAGCCACTGCGTCGGCAACGCTCTTGTCCAGCGCGGACGGAATAATATAATCAACCGCCAGCTTATCCTCTGTGACGAGCGCCGCGATAGCGTGAGCCGCCGCGAGCTTCATATCCTCGGTGATAGCCTTTGCGCGAACCGCCAGCGCACCCTTGAACACTCCGGGGAACACCAATACGTTGTTTATCTGGTTCGGGTAGTCGCTCCGCCCCGTTCCGACGATATACGCGCCGCTCTCCTTGGCAAGCTCGTAGGTTATCTCGGGATTCGGGTTCGCCATGGGGAACAGCACGGGCTTGTCCGCCATTGACTTCACCATATCGGGCGTTACCAGATTTGGCTTGGACACTCCGACGAAAACGTCCGCGCCGCGCATTGCGTCCGCCAGACCGCCCTTTACGTTGTTCTTGTTGGTCAGCTTCGACATTTCCGCGTGGGCGGGATTTTCGTAATTCTCGTCACGGTTTATTATGCCGCCGATATCCACCATTATTAAATTTCCGATTCCCAATTTCAGTAAAAACTTGCCGATCGCGATACCTGCCGAGCCCGCGCCGTTGATAACGACGGTTATATCTCCGAGCTTCTTTCCCGCCAGCTTGACCGCGTTCATCATCGCCGCGCCGACGACTATCGCCGTGCCGTGCTGATCGTCGTGGAACACGGGTATATCAAGGCGCTCTTTCAGCTTAGCCTCGATCTCGAAGCACCTCGGCGCGGAAATATCTTCCAGATTTATTCCGCCGAAGCTGTCCGCGATAAGCTCTATCGTGCGGACGATCTCGTCGGGATCCTTGCTCTTCACGCAGATAGGGAACGCGTCCACGCCGCCGAATTCCTTGAACAGGCAACACTTGCCCTCCATTACGGGCATACCCGCAAGTCCGCCGATATCGCCCAGACCGAGCACCGCCGTGCCGTCCGTGATGACCGCGACCAGATTGCTCCGCCGCGTCAGCTTGTACGACAGCTCGGGGTCAGCCGCTATTTCGAGACAGGGCTGCGCTACTCCGGGAGTGTACGCCAGCGATAAGTCCTCGCGTGTTTCAATCGGCGCGCGGGAAATGACCTCGATCTTTCCCTGCCATTCATAATGCTTTTTCAGTGCCTGTTCTTTGATGTCCATTTTCCAAACCTCTTATTTATAATTTAAAAATCGGCACCGGGCGGACTTTGTCCGCCCTGCCTCCGGCAAATCAGCCTACGCTGCACTTAGTTCCGCTTCGGCTGACTCGCCGGCTGCCGATTTTTCACATCGCTTTTACATTATGGTTTAATATCTTGTCAAGCTCCTCCTCGGGAGTGGGATTTGAGCCTATCTGTATCGCGTAGTGATTGTAAAATCCGTGGAAATCCGAGCCGCCCGTGGTTATCAGGTCATACTGCTTCGCAAGCTCCGTCACCTGATTTCGGAAAGCCTCGTCCGCGCTGGAATGCCACACCTCCGCGCCGTCAATAGCGCCCTCGGCGGCAAGCTCCTCAAGCAGATCGAGACTGTCGTAGACCTTGGGGTGCGCCATTACCGAAATGCCGCCGCTCGCCTTTATAAGCGTAGTCACGAAGCGCACGTCGGGGTAGAAATCCGCCTCCTGCTGAACCTGCGTCGCGCACAAGCCGTCCTTAGCGTCGAATATCTCGTCGTAAACGCTTCCGTAAAGATCGGTCGTGTAGCCGTAGTCCATAAGCGCGTGCATTATATGACACTTGTAAATTGCCTTGCTCCCCGCGGAATAGCGCAGTATACTCTCGAGCGTAATGGGGTACTTTTCCAGAACGCGCATGGCGATGCTCTTTCCGAGCTTCATTCTTCCCTCTGAGGTTCTCAGGCACAGACCCTCGAGCCTGTCGGGTTTTTCGGGCATATAGCAGAGAATGTGAACCTTTCTTCCGCGTGCGCTGTCGAACGCGGAAAATTCAGCGGCGGGGATCACGTTTACGTTGTAGCGCTTTCCCAATACCGCCGAGCGCGAGAGCGAAGCCAGACTGTCGTGATCGGTTATCGCAATATAGCGAACATTGTCCCTGTCAGCTTGCTTTATGATATCCGAGATCCCGAGAGAACCGTCGGATATTGTAGTATGGCAGTGCAAATCGGCTTTCATAAGTCACCTCATATTTCACAATTGTTGGTTTCCTTTGACCGCAATTTTCAGCTAAATTGACGGAATAAAGTCTGTCCGCTTTATGTATATAACACACCGCATAATATTATACCACAAATCGCGGGATTTTTCAAGTAGGGAATAAAAATTTCATATTAAGAAAGACTTGTGATTTATCCCATAATTATTGACAAATCCGCAAAAATGTGCTACAATATCAAAAGAACATTACCGCTCGGAAGGTTTTTCGGGCGGGCTTTGCGCGTTAAAAATGAAAGAGGGTTCGGAGAAATTGTCCGTTTTTGATATATTCAGGCAGCTTGAAGGCAGCAGGGCTGCCGAGCCGTCGGGCGCGGCGGAATACATTATCTGCGGTCTGGGAAATCCGGGTACGCAGTACGAGAACACCCGCCACAATATCGGATTTATGACGGTGGATACGCTTTGCGAAAAGTATAAATTATCCTGCAAAAAGGTGAAGTTCAAGTCGCTGACCTGCGACGCGGTCATCGGCGGCAAGCGCTGCCTTATAATGAAGCCGACGACGTTTATGAACAACAGCGGCGAGGCGGTCACCGAGGCGATGAGCTTTTACAAAATACCTCCCGAGCGCACTATTATCGTATTCGACGATATTTCACTCGAACCGGGAAAGCTCCGTATCCGGCGAAAGGGCAGCGACGGCGGTCACAACGGAATAAAGAGCATTATTTATTTGTCGGGCAGCGACGCGTTCCCGAGGATAAAAATGGGCGTGGGCGCAAAGCCGCACCCCGACTACAAGCTCGCCGATTGGGTGCTCGGTCACTTCAAAAAGGAGGACGGCGAAAAGCTGGAGCAGTGTTTTCAGAACGCCGTTGCGTGCCTTGAGCTGATGGTTCAAGGGAAGACAGACGAGGCTATGAATAAGTATAACTCGTGAGGTTGGTTATGAATTTTTTTGTAAACGCGGCGCGGCAGAATCCCGATTTTGTTCGTCTGCAAAACTATCTCGGCGAATCAAAGAATGTGCTGCCCGGAGCCCGGGTGCTGCCCGAAGCTCGGGTGCTGCCCGCTCTTGTAACGGGCGTTTCGCATATACACAAGGCGCACTTTATCGCGGCGCTTGTCGATAGCGATACCCCCGCGCTGGTCATAGCGGAGAGCGAGGGAGAGGCGCAGAAGCTCTGTCTGGATATAAATATGATGTTGGGCGAGAACGCGGCGCTGCTGTATCCCGAAAAGGAATTCGTGCTGGCGGACGCGGAGGCGGCTTCGCGCGAGTACGAGCACAAGCGCATTTTCGCCCTGAACGCTCTGCTGAATAAGAGCTGCAGGGCGGTGATCTGTTCGGCTTCGGCGGCGGCACAATTGACGATACCTCCCGAGGAACTGAAAAAACGCACGGTCACGCTTTCGGGCGAGGACGAGGTGTCGCTTGACGATCTGGTTTCGCGGCTTATCGCCGCGGGATATTCGCGCGCGGATATGATAGAGGGCGCGGGGCAGTTTTCGGTGCGCGGCGGTATTGTGGACGTTTTTCCGCCGAGCAGCGCCGCACCTTACCGTATCGAGCTTTGGGGCGACAGCATAGATAATATGGCGGAGTTCGACATTGAAACTCAGCGCAGAACGAATTCGCTTGACAAGCTTTCCGTTTCTCCCGCGCGCGAAACGCTTTTCAACAGTAACGAGGAGCTGTGCGAACGTATTGAAGCGTTATCGAAAAAATTACGCGGCAAAAAAGCCGAGGACATAAAGTCGCGGCTCGGGGAAGATATGAAAAAACTTCGCGGCGGTATGGAGTTACACAGCACGGACAGATTTTTCCCGCTTTGCTACGACGAAGAGGCGACTGTGTTCGACTATGCGGAGCAGGTTTTCGTGTGTGAGAATACGACGGTGCGCGAGAGCTTCCGCGGCGCGGCTTTGCAGCACGCGGAGGATCTGAAGATACTTGTCGACGAGGCGCGCATCTGCAAGGGGCTTGACCGCTTTATGCTGACGAAAGCGGAGCTTTATTCGCTTCTGGAGAGCAGAACGCGCGTGTATTTCGATTCGTTTGTGCGCGGCGGAGGGCTGGAGCTGGGAACGATAATAAACGTTCACGGCGCGGTTCAGACGGGCACATGGAGCGGTGAATATAAAGTTCTCGAGGACGAGCTGAAAAACTTCCTCGACAAAAAAATGTGCTGCTTTATTTTTGCGGGGACGGAAAAGGGCGCGAAAAATCTGGCGCAGGACTTAATTAACGACGGCTTCAACGCGGAGTATTACGATAACCCCGAGCACGTTATCCCCGAAAAGGTGATAGTCGCGCAGGGTACGCTGTCGGCAGGCGCGGAGTATCTTGAAAACGGAGTCTGCATTTTTACGCACACCGCCGTTCACGCGGCGCGGCGGCGCGTTCCCAAAAAGAAAAAGGGCGAGGAGATACGTTCGCTGGAGGATATCGCGGTGGGCGATCTCGTGGTGCATTACGCGCACGGCATAGGAGTTTTCGACGGCGTTCACAAGATCGAAACGGGCGGAGTGGCAAAGGACTATATCCGCATAAAATACGCCGGCGCGGACGTGCTGCATGTTCCCGTAACGCAGCTCGATCTTGTTTCGCGTTATATCGGCACGGGCGATACCTCTGCCGTCAAGCTCAACAAGCTGAATTCCGAGCAGTGGACGAAATCAAAAGCCAAGGCGAAGGCCGCTGCGAAGGAAATGGCGGCGGAGCTTATAGAGCTGTACGGCAAGCGAATGAAGTCGCAGGGCTTCGCGTTCCCCGAGGACGACAGCTTTCAGGAGGATTTCGAGCAGCATTTCGCGTATATCGAGACGGATTCGCAGCTGCGGTGTATCGACGAGATAAAGTCGGATATGCAGCGCCCTCAGCCGATGGAGCGGCTGCTGTGCGGCGATGTGGGCTTCGGCAAGACCGAGGTGGCTCTCCGTGCGGCGTTCAAGTGCGTGGAGGCGGGAAAGCAATGCGCTCTGCTCGCTCCGACGACGGTGCTTGCGTGGCAGCATTTTCAGACCGCAAGCGGGCGAATGGAGGGCTTTCCGATAAATATCGCTCTGCTGTCGCGCTACAAGAGCGCTTCGGAGCAAAAGGAGATATTAAAAGGTCTTGCGAGCGGCCGCATAGATATGGTTATCGGTACTCACCGCATTATCCAGAACGACGTTAAATTCAAGGATCTGGGGCTTGTAATAATTGACGAGGAGCAGCGGTTCGGCGTGGCGCATAAGGACAAATTCAAGACCTCGTTCAGCGGCGTGGATATTCTGTCGCTCTCGGCGACGCCCATTCCGCGGACGCTCAATATGGCGATGAGCGGTATCCGCGATATGAGCGTTCTCGACGAGCCGCCGCAGGACAGACAGCCCGTCGCGAGTTACGTTATCGAGCACGATTGGGGCATTATAATGCAGGCGATACAAAAGGAGCTTCGCCGAAGCGGACAGGTCTACTATATTCACAACCGTATCGAATCCATTTACAAGTGCGCGGACAAATTGCAGTCGTTCGTACCCGAGGCGAAGATCGGCGTCGCGCACGGAAAAATGTCCGAGGACGAGTTGCTTGAGGTGTGGCGCAGACTGCTCGACGGCGAGCTTGACGTTCTCGTCTGCACGACGATAATTGAAACGGGCGTTGACGTTCCGAATGTAAACACGCTGATAATTGAGAACGCCGACTATATGGGCTTGGCGCAGCTTCACCAGCTCCGCGGGCGCGTGGGAAGAACCAACAAGCGCGCCTACGCGTACTTTACGTTTCAGCCGGGAAAAGTTTTGTCGGAGATATCGCAGCGGCGTCTGGACGCTATCCGCGAGTTTACGCAGTTCGGCAGCGGATTCCGTATCGCTCTGCGCGATCTGGAGATACGCGGCGCGGGAAACATCCTAGGCTCGTCGCAGAGCGGACATCTCGCGAACGTCGGTTACGATATGTATCTGCAATTGCTTGACGAGGCGGTTCGCGAGGAACGCGGCGAGAAGAACGTTCACAAGGAAGAGTGCCTTGTGGATATACGGATAAACGCGTTCATTCCCGAAAAGTATATCTCAAATCAGGCGCAGAGGGTCGATTGTTACCGGAAGATAGCGCGGATAGTCACCGCCGAGGACGCGGAGGATATCACCGACGAGCTGATAGACCGATACGGCGATCCGCCCGCTTCGGTGCTCGGGCTTATCGACGTTGCCAGACTTCGCAATATGGCGGCTATGTCCAATGTTTCGGAAATATCGCAGGTCGGCGACGATCTGGTGTTTTATATGAACAAGTTCGATATGGTCAAACTGTCGGCGGTCACAAAGGCGGTCGGGAAGCGTATGCGTCTTGAAGCGACGGGCAGACCGAGAATGTTGGTCGACGTTAAGAATTCGGGAACGCTGGAGATGATGAAAACGGTTATTACTGCTATGGATGAAGCGAAGAGCGCCGTAAACGAGGAGAAGTAAAAAGAGCAGCAAAGCCTCGTAAGCCGAAGAACAGCAAATTAAAGAAGCAGCGGCAAAAGTCGGGAGCAAGCTGCGTTGCTGCAGTGGAGTGAGCGCAGCGAGCGGAACGTAGGCAATGCAGCTTGGCTAAGTGAGCGAAGCGAACGACCCGAGCTTTTGCCTTTTAAATCAGGAGGGAATATGGGACGTGTTGATAAAACGAATTATTATCTTGATATTGCGCAGACCGTCGCTGAACGCGGAACCTGTCTGCGGCGGAATTTCGGCGCGATAATCGTAAAGCACGACGAGATAATCTCGACGGGCTACAACGGCGCGCCGCGCGGTCGGCTGAACTGCTCCGACAGAGGGAGCTGCCGCCGCGAAACGCTGGGAGTTCCAAAGGGGCAGCGATACGAGCTTTGCCGTTCGGTTCACGCCGAGGCGAACTGCATTATCTCCGCGCCGCGCTCGGATATGCTGGGAGCGGACTTGTACCTCGCGTGTCTGGACGCGAAAACGGGCGAACTGTACGGCGCGGTCGAGCCGTGCTCTATGTGCAAGCGAATGATAATCAACGCAGGGATAGAGCGGGTTATCGTGCGCACAGCTCCCGACGAATTCAGGACGTTCCTCGTGAGCGGCTGGGTGGATAACGACGACAGCCTTGAAGAGAACGACGGGTATTGATATGGAACTTACAAATATCGGAACGATAAAGGAACTGTTTTCGCGGCACGGGTTTTCGTTTACAAAGTCGCTGGGGCAGAATTTTCTGATAAATCCCTCCGTCTGCCCGAAAATCGCGGAGCTTGGTCTGGAAGGCGCGTCCTCGGAGGTCTGCGCTCTGGAGATCGGCACGGGCGTGGGCGTGCTTACGCGCGAACTTGCAATGCGTTACAAAAAGGTGGTCGCGGTCGAGATAGATACGAAGCTGAAGCCGATACTTGAGGAAACGCTTGCCGATTTTGACAATGTGCAGATTGTGTTTGCGGACGTTATGGAAACGGACTTGGCGGCGATAATATCGGAAAAGCTCGGCGGCGCGGAAACGGCGGTCTGCGCTAATCTTCCGTATTACATAACCTCGCCAGTAATTATGCGCGTTCTGGAAAGCAGACTGCCCGTTCGCTCGATGACGGTCATGGTGCAGAAAGAGGCGGCGGACAGGCTCTGCGCCGCTCCGGGAACGCGCGAATGCGGCGCGGTGTCGTACGCGGTGCGTTATTACAGCACGCCGAAGCTGATGTTCAGGGTGAACCGCGGAAGCTTTATGCCCTCGCCGAACGTAGACAGCGCGGTCATACGAATGGAGATCGGTCAAAAAAACACGCTTCCCGAGGATAAGGAGAAGCTGCTGTTCCGATTGATAAGAGCGGGCTTCTCCCAGCGCCGCAAGCAGCTTGTAAATCCTCTTTCCGGGGAGCTTCACAAAAGCAAGGAGGAGCTTTCCGCGCTGTTCGGACAGCTCGGGATAAGACCAACAGCGCGCGCTGAGGAGCTTACTCTGGAGGATTATATCAAGGTCGCGCAAAATATCCAATAAAAATATAAAAACAGTCGCTGCGGTAATTTCCGCAGCGCTGTTTTTTGACTATCCTCGTTCCTTTATCGTTCCGTTCCGGTACGCGGCAAGCAGCTCGTGCAGGTCGCTTATCTGCTCGGAGAGCTGCGCGCCCTTGTCGGTGTCGGAGATGTTAGCGCGGCTTGTAAGTTTCTCAACCACACGGATAACGGGAGCCTCGCCGCTGTTCTCGCGGTCAAACGGCTTGTGCTCGGCAAGACTGAGGCTGTGCGAATCGTAGATCAGCGTATAGCCCGCGATACCCGTCGCCTGCTGATACGCCTTTGAAATCCCGCCGTCAATAACGAACAGCTTTCCGTCCGCCTTTACGGGGCTTTCACCGTCCTTGATCTTCACGGGAACATGACCGTTTATAATATGCCCCTTGTCCTCGTCGATCGCGAATTGCCGTAAAATACCGCGGCATACCTCCGCGCTCTCCGAAAAGGCGTAGTAGCTGTTGTAGCGCTCGCGGCAAAGATCCTTATCGCCGATATAATACCGCTCGAAAAACGCCAGCTTATCCTTTCCGTAAAGCGGAGACTTCGCGCCGCACCAGAGATACCACATAAAGTCGCGCGCATATTCGTCGTCCGAGAAAAACGCTTTGTTAACAAGCGCGTTTATTTCGTCGAGCAGCTCTTTTCCGCAGAATTTTTCGCCGCGTATTTCAAGGCTTTGAAGACCGCCGTTTTCGTCCATGGGAATACAGCCGTGGAACATCAGATTTCCGTTGCAGACCTTGTACATCGAGCCTTTTGACAGCAGAAAACGGACATGCTTTTGCAGCTTCTCGCTGTGCAGGAACGAGTTCTCGAGAATGGTCATCAGCTCTTTTTCGGAGGGCGAAAGCTCGGCGGGATCTTCGGGGCTGACCGTCGGGAAATTCTTGTCGAGCAGCGGATATCTTTTGCCGTTGATCTCGATCTCGCCGTTTCGGAAATCGACCCTCGGCAGCAAATTCCGCTCATCTGTTTCCCATTCGGGGTGAGCGGAGATGAGCTGCGATTCCAGCTTAAGCTGAATGACCGCGACCGCCTTGTGCATCTGCGCGGCAAGCTTCGCGTCAACGGGATCGTAAATATTGTCGTCGTAAACATGAGGATAATAAATTTCGCAGTCGTCTCCGCCGTAGGTCTCCGCGGCGAAAACGGCGAGCGCGCGGAGGTTCAGTCCGTAGCCGTCCTCCAGCACGTCGAAGTTGTTGTACTTTATCGAGATGCGCAAAACGTTCGCGATCAGCGCGCGGTTTCCCGCCGCCGCGCCTACCCACGAAACATCGTGATTTCCCCATTGAACGTCAACGTCGTGAACCTTCATAAGCTCGTCGAGGATAATATCGGGGCGCGGACCGCGGTCGAAGATGTCGCCGATTATGTGCAGCTTGTCGACTGCAAGCTCGCGGATAAGGCGGCAGAGCGAAATTATAAAGCTCTCGGCAATGCCCGTTTCTATTATCGAGCCGATAATTTTGTCATAATAGTAGTCCTTGTTTACGTCGTCTGTAACGTTCAGCAGCTCGTCGACGATATACCGCAGCTTTTCGGGAACGCTCTTGCGCACGCGCGAACGGGTGTACTTCGCGGAGATTGTTTCGCACACCGTGATAAGTCTGTAGAGTGTCAGGCTCTGCCATTCGCCGTCAAATACTCCGCGCTCGCGGACGCGCTTTATTTCGCGCCCGGGGTAGGCGATAAGGTCGGCCAGCCCGCTGCGTTCGGCGGCAGAAACCGTCTTTCCGAGAGTGAGGTCTATCTTGTTTTTGATAATTCCCGACGCGGTTTTCAGAATATGCAGAAACGCTTCGTATTCGCCGTGGAGGTCGCTGAAAAAATACTCCGTGCCCTTGGGCAGACTGCGTATTGCCGAGAGATTTATGATCTCGCCTGCCGCGCTTTCTATCGACGGAAATTTTTCCGCGAGCAGCTCCAGATATTTTGTGTTCATATTTCACCGCCTTACTGAAGCGGGGGCAAAAACGCTTTCTTGCCCCCTTTTTATCTGTATCTTTTGTTCAACACCTTTTATTTTGACAGATCTATGCTTCTCACCGCGTCGCGGACTTTAAGCACGAACGTCGGAGAAACTGACAGCTCGTCTATACCCATACGCAGGAACGTTTCGGTGAGAGTCGTGTCCGCGCCCAGCTCTCCGCAGATGCCTATCCAAGCGCCGTGCTTGTGAGCGTTCTCGGCGCTCATCTCTATCAGACGAAGAATGGCCTCGTGGTGCGTATCTACAAACTGCTCGATATCGGGATTTTGTCTGTCGCACGCGAGAGTGTACTGCGTTAGGTCGTTCGTTCCCACACTGAAAAAGTCCACCATAGGCGCTAATTTGTCGCTTATTACCGCCGCCGCGGGTGTCTCGATCATAATGCCTAGTTCAACCTTATCCGAGAACTCAACGCCCTGCGACTTTAATTCCGACTTGACCTCGTCACATATTGCGAGTATTTTTTCAAGCTCGGAAACGCTTGTTATCATCGGGAACATTATCCCCAGATTTCCGAACGCGGACGCTCTGTATAAAGCGCGAAGCTGCGTTTTGAAAACCTCGGGGGCGCGTAAGGCAAATGCGTATCGCGCGGTATCCGAGCGCGGGATTTTCTTCGGGTCTGAGGTTGAAGTAATCGCACTTTTTGTCCGCGCCTATATCGAGAGTACGGATAATGACCTTTTTGCCCGCCATGCTTTCAAGCGCTTTTTTGTACGCGTTGAACTGCTGTTCCTCGGTGGGATAATCGGAATTTTCGAGGTAAAGAAATTCGCTGCGGAAAAGTCCGATCCCGCCCGCGTCGTTTGCGAGAACTTTTCCGATATCGCCGACGCTGCCGATATTTGCGAAAACGTTGATTTTGCGACCGTCAAGCGTAACATTATCCTTACCTTTAAGCTCCTGTAAGAGACGCTTTTTCTCCTCGTCCGCGCGCTGCTTTTTAAGGAGCTTGGTGCGCGTTTCCTCGTCGGGGTCGACAAAAATTTCGCCCGTGTAGCCGTCGACGATAGCTTCGACGCCGTCCTTTATTTCGTTCAGGAACTCGTCGCCCGCGCCGATTATCGCGGGAATATTCATATTGCGCGCGAGTATCGCGGTGTGCGAATTCGAAGAGCCGTGAGCCGTCACGAACGCAAGCACCTTATCCTTGTCGAGCGACACGGTCTCACTGGGAGCAAGATCGCTCGCGCAGATAATGACCTTTTCGTACGAGCCGGTATCTATCGAAACGCTGCCGGAAAGGTTGTTTATAAGGCGGTTGGAAATATCACGCACATCAGCCGCGCGGGCTTTCATATACGCGTCGTCCATAGCCGCGAACATATCCGCGAAGTTGTCCGCCGTTACCGCTACGGCATACTCCGCGTTCACGCTCTGGCTGTCGATTATGTTGTTGATCGAATCGTTGTAATCGTCGTCGTCCAGCATCATCTGATGTATCTCGAAGATCGCCGCGTTAGCTTCGCCGACCTCCTTTAACGCCTTGTCGTATATTTCCCGGAGCTGCTGCACCGCAAGAATTTTCGCCTGCTCAAAGCGCGTTTTCTCATTGTACGTATCCACCACATGAATGCGCTTTACTGCCGCGTCGGGTTTCTTGAACAGCGAGATTTTTCCGATAGCTATCGCGCTGTAAACGCCCTTGCCCTGATACTTCTTCATATGATCTCACCTCTCATTTTAAGATAATATACAGCGCCGCCGCGTGAACCGGCGGCGCTGCTCCGAATATTATTCGCCGAATCCGCTCTCGAACATTCCCGCGATCTCGTCGAGGACTGCCTGTTCGTCCGCGCCGTCGCATACTATCTCGACCTCGCAGCCCTTTTTCATGCAGGCGCTCATGATCTGCATGGGAGCCTTCGCTTTTACCGTCTTGCCGTTCGCGTTGAGAGTTACCTCACAGTCGGGATGAGCCTTTACCGCCTTTGCAAGCTCGCCCGCGGGGCGCATATGCATACCCTGCTCGTTTACTACCGTTACCTTTTTCGATACCATAATAATGTCCTCCTATAATAAATTTACTGTATTTTGCACCGCAAGCGCGGCATTGTTTCACGTTAAACCTTTTTCTTTTTCAGAAGCGCCAGAAGCAGCATTCCGACTACCGAGCCTATCGCCAGCGCCAGCAGATACAACGCCCAGTTCCCGACCACCGCGATTACGAAAATACCGCCGTGAGGAGCCATAAGCGTGCAGTTGAACGCCATTGAAAGTCCGCCCGCGGTTGCGGCGCCGACAGCGCAGGACGGGATAACTCTAAGCGGATCGGAAGCCGCGTAGGGGATAGCGCCCATTTGCACTAACTTAACCTCTTGCAAAAAGTAATAAAATATGATATAATAAT